>JAAWPF010000033.1 GCA_022799835.1 Lawsonibacter sp.
CCGGCCAGGTAGCGGGCCTGGTAGATGCGGCCGAAGTAGTTGTTGAAGTTGGTGTCGTTGGCCATGTAGCCGGTGCCGTGGGAGAAGATCACATCAGGGTACTCCCCCGCCTTATCATTCATGGCGTTGATGTAGCCGAAAGAGATGCCGAACACGATGTCGGCCCCCTGGTTGACCACAATGTCAATCGCGTTGGCCACGGCAGTGTCGTCCGTGTCAGGCACGCCATCCACCACAATCAGGTCGGCGGGGTCCAGGCCCAGGGCCTTCATGGCGGTGGTAATGCCGTTATGGTGCTGGAAGGTGTAGCCGGCGGTGTCGTTCTGGCTGTTGATATAGACGGCGCCCACCTTGAAATCACTGTCGCCGGCCGCGGAGCTGCTGCCGGGATTGCTGCCGGAGCCGTAGGCCTTAGTGGAGCTGCCGCTGCCCTGGCTGTTGTTATTGCCGCCGCAGGCGGCCAGGGACAGGCTCATGGCGGCGGCCAGAGCCAGCGCGAGAATTTTCTTCATTCTGTTTCCTCCTTAAACTGTTTTGTTCGTTTCATTTTCTGCCTTATATATTAAAACCGGACGGCCGGTTTTAATCCACAAACTCCACGCCGGTTTCCTCGCTCATGGACTTGACCCGGGCCAGGGCCTCCACCCTGACCCCCTTGGCGCGGATGCGGTCTCCCCCGGGCTGGAAGGCCTTCTCAATAACGATGCCCGCCCCGGCCAGCTCGGCCCCCGACTGCCCCACCAGGTCGATGAGCCCCTCCAGAGCCGCGCCGTTGGCCAGAAAGTCGTCTATGATGAGGACCTTGTCCCCCGGGCCCAGATATTGCTTGGAGACGATCACGTCGTACACCCGGCCGTGGGTGAAGGACTCCACCTTGGTGGTGTACACCTCGCCGGCGATGTTTTTGGTCTGGCTCTTCTTGGCGAAGATCACCGGACAATGAAAAAACTGCGCCGTGACACAAGCGATCCCGATGCCGGAGGCCTCGATGGTCAGAATCTTGTTCACGCCGCAGCTGGCAAACCGCCGCTGAAACTCCTTGCCGATTTCCGCAAAAAGCGCGACGTCCATCTGGTGGTTCAGAAAACTGTCCACCTTCAGCACGTCGTTCCCCTTCACCGTACCATCCGTCCGGATGCGCCGCTTGAGCAGTTCCATGGACTCCACCGCCTTTTTAAAAATAACAGCGGCCCGAAGGGTTCCACGGGCCACGTCTTTCAAAAGCTGCTGAAGGAAATACAGCTTCATTTTACAGGAAGTTTTGCCTTCTTGCAATCCTTTTTTTGCCGAATTTTGTACAATTTTATCGGTCTATTTTTTCCTTTTTCATCACTTCCCCCCATCTCTCCCGCCTCCACGCGCTCCTCGCATTTTCTTTCCCAGGAAATTTTGATGGCTCGCCGGTGTTCGACATCATATTTTCCAATTTATGGTAAACTATTTTTGCAGACTTAACGAAAGAAAGGCGGTTTTCCTATGTGGCCATTACCAAGAAAGGGACTTTATGAAAATGGACGGGTGCTCTATCTCCCGGTGGACGTTATCCTGCCCAATCCCCATCAGCCGCGGCGCACTTTTGTTCAGGCCGAGCTGGAGGAACTGGCCCTGTCCATTCAGGAGCTGGGACTGCTTCAGCCCCTCACCGTCCGCCGCCGGGACGGCCGCTGGGAACTGGTAGCCGGGGAGCGGCGGCTGCGGGCAGCGCGGCTGGCCGGTCTGGACACCGTTCCCTGCCTGTCTGTGCAGACGGACAGCCAGTCCTCTTCCCTGCTGGCCCTGGTGGAAAACCTTCAGCGCCGGGACCTGGACTTTTGGGAGGAAGCCCTGGCTCTGCGCAGACTGATCGACACCTTCCACCTCTCCCAGGAGGAGGCCGCCCGGCGCATTGGAAAGAGCCAGTCCGCCGTGGCCAACAAGCTGCGGCTGCTGAAGCTTCCCTCCGACGCCCTGACCCTCCTCCGGGACGGCGGGGCTACTGAGCGCCACGCCCGGGCCCTGCTCCGGCTGGAGACCTCGGAACAGCAGCTGGACGCCGCCCGGCAGACGGTAAGCCAGGGACTCACCGTGGCCCAGACCGAGACTCTGGTGGACAGTATTCTGAGGGACAAGCCCGCCCCCGCCCGCAAAAAGGCCACCTTTATTGTCAAGGATGTGCGGCTGTTTCTCAACACCATCACGCACAGCCTGGACGT
The DNA here is from genome assembly GCA_022799835.1 of Lawsonibacter sp. Taxonomy (GTDB): domain Bacteria; phylum Bacillota; class Clostridia; order Oscillospirales; family Oscillospiraceae; genus Lawsonibacter. The sequence goes on from JAAWPF010000033.1 coordinate 2,193, forward strand.
GATGCGCTCCGCCGGAGTCAACGCCCAATGCAGCCGGCAGGACACCGAGGAGGCCATTACCCTCACCATCCATATCCCCCGCAAGGCGGGGTAATGTTTCACGTGAAACATCGGGACTGCGGAAACAGTTCCGATGTTCTTTTTATTGAAGAAAAAATGAAAAACAGTTGAAATCTTTTCCTGGCGTTGTTATAATACAAAGTTGCACTGCCCTTTACAGTTCACCACACCGAGGAGGCTTTCCCATGGCAAGGATTATTGCTGTCGTCAACCAAAAAGGCGGAGTGGGCAAAACTACCACCACCGTCAATATCACCGCCGCCCTCCACGACCTGGGCAAACGGGTCCTTCTGTGCGACTTCGACCCCCAGGCCAATGCCACCTCCGGCATGGGGGTGGACAAAAACACCGCCTCTCCCAATGTCTACGACCTGCTGGTCAGTGAGGCCGATCCGGCCAAAGCGGTGGTGCCCTCCAAGTTTGGAGATGTTCTGCCCTCCAACAAGGCGCTGGCCGGAGCGGGTATCGAGATGATCGGTATCGACAACCGGGAAATGCTGCTGAAAAACGCCCTGGACACCCTGGCGGACCGCTATGACTTTATCTTTATCGACTGCCCCCCTTCCCTGGAACTGCTCACCGTCAACGCCCTGTGCGCCGCCCATTCCCTGCTGGTGCCGGTTCAGTGCGAGTATTACGCCCTGGAGGGACTGAGCGATCTGCTGGCTACCGTCCGGCTGGTCAAACGGAAGCTGAACCCCGGCCTGATTATGGAGGGGGTGCTGCTCACTATGTTCGACAGCCGGACCAACCTGTCACTCCAGGTGGCGGAGGAGGTCAAGCGCCACTTCCCCGGCCAGGTCTACGCCACCGTCATCCCCCGGAACGTCCGGCTGTCTGAGGCCCCCAGCCATGGCAAACCCATCTCCGCCTATGACCCCTATTCCCGGGGTGCCGAGGCCTATAAGCTGCTGGCGGAGGAAATGATTGCGAGGTAAAAAAATGGCAAAACGAAAAACAGAACTTGGCCTGGGCCGGGGACTGAATGCCCTGCTGGGTGATCCGGAGCTGCCCGCTCAGGGGGAGGGGTCTGTGAGCCTGCCCATCTCTCAGGTGGAGCCCGGCCTGAACCAGCCCCGAAAACGCTTTGACCAGGCGGCCCTGGATGACCTGGCCGAATCCATCCGGGTCCATGGCATCATTCAGCCCCTGACGGTCCGCAGACTGTCCACCGGCTACTACCAGATCATCGCCGGCGAGCGGCGCTGGCGGGCGGCTAAGGCCGCCGGCCTCCAAGAGGTTCCGGCCGTCATCATCGAGGCGGACGACCGCAAAGTGATGGAGCTGGGCCTGATTGAAAACCTCCAGCGGGAGGACCTGAACCCCGCCGAGGAGGCCAGGGGCTACCGGACCCTGATGGAGGAGTACGGCCTGACCCAGGAGCAGGTGGCCCAACAGATGGGCAAGTCCCGGCCGGCCATCACGAACACCCTGCGCCTGCTGGCCCTGCCTGACGAGGTGCTGACTCTGGTAGAGGAGGGATCCCTCTCCTCCGGCCACGCCCGGGCCATCCTGGGCGCCCCTACCGCCCCCCTCCAGCGGGAGGCCGCCAAAAGGGTGATTGAAAGTCAGCTGTCCGTCCGGCAGACCGAGGCGCTCATCAGGACCCTTCAAAAGGAGAAAAAGGAGAAGCCCAAGGCCGAGGGGCCCGACCTGTCCCTTTACCTTGGGGAGCTGGAGAAGGACCTGTCCGGCCGCTTCGGGCGAAAAGTGAAGATCGCCTCCAAGGGCCGGAAGGGGCGAATCGAGTTAGAGTATTACAATGAGCAGGATCTTGAAACACTTTTAGCGCTGCTTCAAAACCTGAACGCCGGGGGAGGTACTCTCCATGGCTGAGAACAAAAGAGAGGCCTCAGCGGCGGCGCGCTCCTCCGATCCCCGCGCCAGCCGCAGCCAGCAGCGCCATCGCCAGCGATCGGTATTTCAGTATATTACCATCCTTTTTGCCGCCGCTCTGGTCCTGCTTCTGTATACCTTTATGATGGAGCGCCGGCAGTTTGAGCTGCAAAAGGAGCAGGACCGGGCTAACATCAGCGACTTGCAGAAGCAGTCCACCTCCGCCGTCCAGCGGCTGGAACAGCTGATTGCGGAGAACGATGCCCTCAAGGATCAGTTGGAGGAGGAGAAGGCCCAGCTGGACGCCCTCCAGGACCGGCACGACCAGTTGGAAGCCGACTATAACCTCTCGGAGCAGGCAAACATCAGCCTGGAACAGGAGACCGAGGCTCTGGAGCATCTCTGCCTTTTGGAGCGGGCCTACAGTCAAAAGAAATACAATCAATGCCGGGAGATCATCCAGCAAATGGGAGAACAGCTTCCCAACTACCTCCCCCCCGCCAGCGCCCTGGGAGAGGATCAGCCCTCCCCCGCCGCCCGGTATCAGGAAATATACGACAAGGTCATGAAATAAAATGTTTCACGTGAAACCTAAAACCCGAATATAATGGAAGGAGAGAATATACCATGCTGGACATTCGATTCATCCGGGAGAACCCGGAGGCCGTTAAGGAAAATATCAAAAAGAAATTCCAGGAGGAGAAGCTCCCCCTGGTGGATGAGGTGCTGGCTCTGGACGCTGAGAACAGGGCCGCTATGTCCGAGGCCAACGAGCTCCGGGCCGCCCGGAACGCCCTATCCAAAAAGGTGGGCATGCTCATGGGACAGGCCAAGAAGGACCCCTCCAAGCTGGCCGAGGCCGAGGAGGCCAAAGCCCAGGTAAAGGCTAACGCCGACCGGCTGGCCGAGCTGGAGCAGAAGGAGACCGAGCTGGCCGAGCAGATCCGCAAAATTATGCTCCTTATCCCCAATATCATTGACCCCTCCGTCCCCATCGGCCCCGACGACTCCGCCAACGTGGAGGTGGAGCGGTTCGGCGAGCCGGTCACTCCCGGTTTTGAGATCCCCTACCACACCGAGATCATGGAGTCTTTCAACGGCATCGACATGGACGCCGCCGGCCGGGTCTCCGGCAACGGGTTCTACTATCTGATGGGCGACGTGGCCCGCCTCCACGAGGCGGTGCTGGCCTACGCCCGGGATTTTATGATTGGCAAGGGCTTCACCTTCTGTATCCCCCCTTTCATGATCCATGGCAATGTGGTGGAGGGCGTCATGAGCCAGACCGATATGGAGGCCATGATGTATAAAATCGAGGGGGAGGACCTCTACCTTATCGGCACCAGCGAGCACTCTATGATTGGCAAGTTCATCGACCAGATCATCCCCGAAAGCTCCCTGCCCCAGACCCTCACCTCCTACTCCCCCTGCTTCCGCAAGGAGAAGGGCGCCCACGGTATCGAGGAGCGGGGTGTCTACCGCATCCACCAGTTTGAGAAGCAGGAGATGATCGTGGTCTGCAAGCCAGAGGAGTCCATGGATTGGTACGAGAAAATGTGGCGGTACAGCGTGGAGCTCTTCCGCTCCCTGGACATCCCCGTGCGGCAGCTGGAGTGCTGCTCCGGCGACCTGGCCGACTTAAAGGTCAAATCCTGCGACATTGAGGCCTGGTCCCCCCGCCAGCAGAAATATTTTGAGGTCTGCTCCTGCTCCAACCTGGGAGACGCCCAGGCCCGGCGGCTGAAAATGCGGGTCAAGGGCGACAAGGGCACCTACCTGCCCCACACCCTGAACAATACCGTGGTGGCTCCTCCCCGGATGCTCATCGCCCTGCTGGAAAACAACCTCCAGTCTGACGGAAGCGTCCGCATCCCCAAAGTCCTCCAGCCCTACATGGGCGGCCTGGAGGTTATGGAGCCCAACAAGTAACCTTGAAATCAATACCAAAATTAAAAAAAGGAGCTGCGTTATGGGTATTTTTTCTTTCTTTTCCCGGGACGAGGACGACGAAGACGAGTTGATGCAGGACCCCGCGGCCCAGTCCGCCCGCCAGTCTGACAGCGCCCCCACCGGGGAGCTGTATGAGGGTATGCGTCTGGATGTCATGACCAAGGAGGGCGAACCTCTGCTCTCCGGCCGGGTAATCGGCCGCACGGAGGACAGCCTCACTCTGGGCCGGCTGCCCGGTGAGCTTTCCTTCAAGATCACCACCCTGGGCAAGGAGGTCAGCCTCAGCGGCTACGACAAGAAGCTGCTGCCCATCTGCCTGAGCGCCACCGTCCAGGCCTCCTCCCGCACCTCCTTTCTGCTGAAAAATTTGAAGGTCGAGCGGCACGCTGAAAACCGGGAGACCTTCCGCCTGCCCTATAACGCCCCCCTGTCCCTCTACCGCAAAGATGACGACCACTTTAAAAATCCGGAGGACTGCCAGCTCATCAACATCAGCACCGGGGGCTGCTGCGTCCAGTCGGAATATATCCATATGGAGGAGGAGATCATCCGCATTCGGGTCAAGCTGGACGATTACGCCCCCCTCACCTTCCTGGGGCAGATCGTCCGGTGCGTGGAGCACGCCCCCGGCGTGTTCTGGTACGGCGTCCTGTTTGCCCAGCTGAGCGAACAGGAGATCACCTCCCTGAACAAGACCCTCTATAATCTGCAGATGGGCATCAAGGACACTCACATGCGCAGCGAAGAGGGGCACTGGTGATCCGCGGTATACAAAAGGATACGGAGGAAACCTATGAAAAAATTCATGGAAGAATTTAAACAGTTCATCGCCAGGGGCAACGTGATAGACATGGCGGTGGGCGTCATTATCGGCGGGGCCTTCAGCGCCATTACCACCTCCCTGATCAACGACATCGTCATGCCCATCCTGGGTATCTTCACCGGCAGCATCAGCTTCGCCGCCCTGAGCGTCAACATCAACGGCGCGGAGATTGCCTACGGCAACTTCATTCAGGCGGTGTTCAACTTCCTGATTATGGCCTTTGTGGTGTTCTGCCTCATCAAGGCCATCAACCGCTTCCACCGCAAGAAGGAGGAGGCTCCCAAGGAGGAACCCGCTCCCCCCGAGCCCTCCAACGAGGAGAAGCTGCTGGCCGAGATTCGGGACCTGTTGAAGGAGAGAGGGAATGTCTGAGGAAAAGCGTCCCCCAGGAGAGGACCGGGGCTACCTCCCCGCCTCCCCTGTCAAGCGGACCCTGGCCTGGATTGGCCTTGTCTATATGCTGATTCTGCTGGCCCTGACCACCTACTTCTATTTCACCGGCACCGGCCTGCACAACCTGGGCCCGCTGCTCACGGTCCCCGGCCTGACCGGGCTTGGAATTGTGGCTCTGGTGTCCTGGCGGTCCACCGGCAAGCCGGGGAAGTGGCCGGCCATCGGGCTTTCGCTCCTGTGCTGGCTGCTGGCTCTGGGCACCCTGCCCATCGGCATCGCCGGGCTGATGTCCAACTTCGGAGGCTGAGCTATGGAACAGATCATTTCCGCCGGGCTGGAGGAGCTGGGGCTGACCGGCCGCGTCCCCAAGGACGCGCCCGCCCAACTGACCCAATACGGGCAGATGCTCCTGAAAAAAAACCAGGTGATGAACCTCACCGCCATCCGGGACCCAGAAGGGGTTGCCCGGCTGCACATGCTGGACTGCGCCGCGCTGCTGAACTTCTGCGACTTTGAGGGCAAAACCCTCATCGACGTGGGCACTGGGGCGGGCTTTCCGGGGATGGTTTTGAAGATTCTGGTCCCATCTCTGAAAATCACCCTTCTTGATTCTCTGAGCAAGCGGCTGGACTGGCTCACAGAGGTCTGTGAGGATTTAGACGGCGTGGACAGCATCACCACCTTCCACGGCCGGGCGGAGGAGTTCGCCCTGGAAAAAGAGGGCTTCCGGGACAGCTTCGACCTCGTCACCGCCCGGGCGGTGGCCGACCTGCGGGTGCTGTGTGAGCTGTGCCTCCCCTTTGTGAAAGCAGGGGGCAGCTTCCTGGCTATGAAGTCCACCGGAAGCGGCCAGGAGCTGGAGGAGGCCGCCCACGCCATTAAGCTGCTGGGCGGACGGGTTCAGGCGGTACATGACTACCCCATCCCCGGAACCGGCGTCACCCACCGCCTTATCATTATCCAAAAAACCGCCCCCACCCTGAAGGGCTACCCCCGGCGGTGGGCCAAAATCCAAAAGGACCCGTTATAATAACTTTTTCCCCCGGAAAAAACGAAAAATTGTAAATTTTTTCTAAAATTTACGGGAAAAATAGTTGACAGAATACCTCTCTTTGCTATATTATTTCTATGCAGTCAGGAGGTCGGTTCCATGGGTACCGTAATTGCCATCACATCGGGAAAGGGCGGCACTGGCAAGACCTCTATTACCGGCGGCGTGGCCGCCTGGCTGGCCCTCATGGGCCGGACGGTGCTGTGCATCGACATGGACATCGGCCTGCGGAATCTGGACATCTCTCTGGGACTCAGCGACCGGGCGATGATGGATTTCTCCGACGCTGCCCTGGGGCGCTGCCCCCTGGCCCGGGCGGCGGTGGACCACCCCGATTTGAAGGGGCTGGCTCTGCTCACTTCCCCTATGTCCCTGCCCGCCAGCCTCACCCCGGACAAGGTGCGCGCCATGCTGAACACTGCCCGCACCATGTATGACTACATCCTCATCGACTCCCCTGCCGGCTTAGGCGCCGGCTTCCGGCTGGCCACCTGCGGCGCCGAACGGGTTCTGGTCGTCTCCACCAACGACACCTCCTCCCTGCGGGACGCCCAGCGCACTGTAGCCGAGTTGGATCACATCAAACAGGTCCACTTGATTATGAACCGTATCCAAACAAAACTCCTGCGCAAGCTGCGGTCCACCATTGACGACGCCATGAACACCGCCGGGCTGCCTCTCATCGGGGTAGTGCCGGAGGACCCGCAGGTCATTCTGTGCGCCAATCTGGGCCTCCCCCTCACCACCCGGGGGCAGCGGGGCGCGGCCCTGGCCTGCCGCAACATCGCCCGGCGGCTGGAGGGAGAAAAGGTCTCTATTATGCGCATCCGGTAGGACCTATTGAACTATACTGAGGAGGTATTGATGCCATGAATATCGCGATTATGAGCCACACCAAGAAGCAGGAGCTGATGATGCAGTTCTGTACCGCCTACTGCGGAATCCTGTCCAAGCATTCCGTCTGCGCCACCAATGCCACCGGACGTATGGTCGCGGAGGCCACCGGTCTGCCCGTTCAGCTCTTTCTGTCCCACGAGCACGGGGGAATCGAGCAGATTGGCCAGCGGATTATCTACAACGAGATCGACATGGTCCTGTTCTTCAACTCCCCCCAGGACAATGAAATGGACAAGGATGTGCTCTATATCACCCGCCTGTGCGACCAGCACTCCGTCCCTGTGGCCACCAACGTGGCCACCGCCGAGCTCCTGGTCCACGGCCTGGCCCGGGGCGATTTGGACTGGCGGGAGGGCATGAACCCCAACCGCATCCCCTTTGCCCTGTAAAGAAAGCGCCTGACGCGCGCTCTCGTCCCGCGCCGGGATGAGAGCGCCTGTTTTTGTGAAAGTGAGGAATCACCTATGGCAAAATTACAGCCCCGCACCCTGTCCGGTTTTATGGAACTGCTGCCATCACAGCAGATTCAGTTTGACCGGATGCTGGCTATCATCCGTCAGTCCTTCTCCCTGTACGGCTTTACCCCCCTGGACACCCCCCTCATTGAGGCCAGCGAGGTCCTTCTGGCAAAGGGAGGCGGAGAGACCGAAAAACAAATTTACCGCTTCACCAAGGGGGACTCCGACCTGTCCCTGCGCTTCGACCTCACCGTCCCCCTGGCCAAATATGTGGCCATGAACTACAGCAAGCTGGCATTCCCCTTCCGCCGGTTCCAGATTGGCAAGGTCTACCGGGGAGAGCGGGCCCAGCGGGGCCGGTTCCGGGAGTTCTATCAGGCTGACATCGACGTTATCGGCGACGGCAAACTGGACATCTCCAATGAGGCGGAAATCCCCTCCATCATCTACCGCACCTTTACCGCCCTGGGCCTGAAGCGCTTCCGCATCTGCGTCAACAACCGGAAAATTCTCAACGGCTTCTACGCCATGCTGGGCCTGACAGAGCAGTCGGGCGATATTATGCGTACGGTGGACAAGCTGGACAAAATTGGCGCTGAAACGGTGGCGGCCATCCTCACCGGCGACCTGGGAATCTCCCAGAAGAACACAACAGAAATTCTGCGGTTCATCTCCATCTCAGGCAGCAATACCCAGGTCCTCGCCGCCCTGGAGGAGTACCAGGGCCGGAATGAAACCTTCGACCAGGGCCTGGACGAGCTGGGCACTGTAGTGAAGCATCTGGCCGCCTTCGGCGTGCCCGAGAGCCACTTCGCCGTAGACCTGGCCATCGCCCGGGGGCTGGACTACTACACCGGCACCGTCTACGAGACCGCCATGCTGGACCATCCGGAGATCGGTTCCATCTGTTCCGGAGGCAGATATGATAACTTAGCGGAATATTACACTGAAAAACAACTTCCCGGCGTTGGAATTTCCATCGGCCTGACCCGGCTGTTCTTCGTCCTGGAGGACCAGGGCTACCTCAACGAAGAACTGAACACCGCCCCAGCCGATGTGCTCATCCTCCCCATGACCGATGACCTGGGACCCGCTATCGAGCTTGCCACCAGCCTGCGGCAGTCGGAAATTCGGGCGCAGGTCTACAGCGAGCAGAAGAAGTTTAAGCAAAAGATGTCCTACGCCGACAAGCTGGGGGTGCCCTACACCATCCTCCTGGGGGAGGACGAGATCAGCCAGGGCAAGGTCTCCCTCAAGGACATGGTCTCCGGAGGGCAGAAGCTGCTGTCCAAGGACGAGGCCATCGCGGAGATCGTCAAAATGCAGGGCGCAGACGACGCCCTCACCCCGATTCTGGACAGGGAAGAGTAACCCCTTTACAGAGAAAGCAGTTCTAGCGCTAAAGCAATTCCAACCCTTAAACCAACCTGAAAACAATCTTCCTGCATAACTGCACCCTCTCCCACAGCCGCATCCCAAATATCATTTGCTTCTTCCACACCCGTAAGCTCTTTCAGCTTTTGGTATTGGGCTTGCGCCGTCTGAGATTCAGTTTTCACTTGCCTTGAAAACAATTTTTGAGTATACTCATCAAATAAAAGGTTTAATATTTCCATCTTAACCCGCACTCCTAATTACGTCTTATAGGTCATATTATAGCACGACTTATAAGTCATGTCAAGAGAGGAATGAATTATTTTGCTTACTCAACGGCTCCAGGAACTCCGCAAGGAATCCGGCATGACACAGCAGCAGGTCGCTGATGCCATTCAAACAACTCTGCGGCAATACCAGCGCTTTGAAAAGGGTGAGCAGAAGCCGGGCTATGATAATCTCATTAAGCTGGCGGACTGTTTTCAAGTGTCTCTGGACTATTTAGCGGGTCGTTCAGACTGCAAATAGTAATCTATAAAAATAATTATACTAATAGGAGTTGATTTCAATGGGTGAGACAAGCACCTACTACCGCACCCACACCTGCGGGGAACTGCGGATGGAGCAGGCGGGCCAGGAGGTGACCCTGGCCGGCTGGATGGAAAACGTCCGGGTGGTCTCGGGCAATCTGGCCTTCCTGGTCCTCCGGGACTTCTACGGCACCACTCAGGTGGTGCTGGAGACGGAGGAGATGATTCAGGCCATCAAGGAGCTGAACAAGGAGACGGTCATCTCGGTCACTGGCGCTGTCCGGGAGCGGGACAGCAAGAACCCCAAGCTGCCCACCGGCGACATTGAGGTGGTTCCCGCCAAGATCGAGGTACTGGGCAAATGCCGCCACAACGAGCTGCCCTTCCCCATCAACCGCAGCCGGGAGGCGGACGAGTCCGCCCGCTTGAAGTACCGCTATCTGGACCTGCGCAACCCGGCGGTCAAGGACAACATCGTCCTGCGTTGCCAGGTGGTGTCCGCCCTGCGGGCCGCTATGACAGGCCACGGCTTTCTGGAGATCACCACCCCTATCCTGACCGCCTCCTCCCCCGAAGGCGCCCGGGACTACCTGGTACCTTCCCGGAAGCACCCCGGCAAGTTCTACGCTCTGCCCCAGGCCCCCCAGCAGTTCAAGCAGCTGCTCATGGCCTCCGGCTTTGACAAGTACTTCCAGATCGCCCCCTGCTTCCGGGACGAGGACGCCCGGGGAGACCGTTCCCCCGGCGAGTTCTACCAGCTGGATATGGAGATGGCCTTCGCCAACCAGGAGGATGTATTCGCCGTACTGGAGGACGTGCTGCCCCCCATCTTTGCCAAATACGGCAAGTACAACACCGCCTCCGCCGCTCCTTTCCGGCGCATTCCCTACCTGGAGGCCATGGAAAAATACGGCACCGACAAGCCCGACCTGCGCATCGACCTCACCGTCACCGACGCCACCGAGCTGCTGTCCGGCTGCGGCTTCGGGCCCTTTGAGCACCAGACCGTAAAGGCGGTAGTGGTCTCCGGCTTCCAGGGGACTCGGAAGCAGATTGACAAGTTGTGTGCTGATGTGGAGGTCCAGACGGGAAACAAGGCTTACTGGTTCCGCTATGACGAGAATGGGGAAATTGCAGGCGGCATCGCCAAGTTTATCCAGCCCATCAAGGACCTGGTAGTAGAGGCCCTGACCCTCGCCCCCGGCTGTCTGGTGGGGCTGTCTGCCGGAACGCTGATGGCGGCGCAAAAAACCGCCGGGGTATTCATCAAGACAGTGGCGCCCCTCTGCCCCGCCCACTTCGACAAGGAGCGGTATGAGTTCTGCTGGATCGTGGATTTCCCCATGTACGAGATCGGGGAGGAGTCGGGCGAGCTGGAGTTCTGTCACAACCCCTTTTCCATGCCCAACGGCGGGCTGGAAATCATTGAGAAGGCCATTAAGGGGGAGGCGGACCCCCTGTCCATCACCGCCTTCCAGTATGACCTGGTGTGCAACGGGGTAGAGCTTTCCTCCGGCGCGGTGCGCAACCACGACCCGGAAATCATGATAAAGGCCTTCTGGATGGTGGGCCTGGAGGAGGAGGACGTGCGGAGCAAGTTCCCCGCCATGTACAACGCCTTCACCTACGGCGCGCCCCCCCACGCCGGCATTGCCCCGGGGGTGGACCGAATGGTGATGCTGCTGTCCGGCGAGGACTCCATCCGGGAGGTCATCCCCTTCCCTATGAACAAAAACGCCCAGGACCTGATGATGGGAGCTCCAAGCACCGTGGAGCAGCATCAGCTGGACGAGCTGAACATTGCCGTCACCAAGACGGAGGAGGAATAAATACAAGCTCCGGAGCGGCTATCAGCCCTCCGGAGTTTCCTTCCCTCTTCTGCGCGTTTCCCCCATGCCAGGACAAACAACCTATCAAAAAAATGACCCGCCGCTTGCCGCAATGTCATTAAATTAAGGATTTCCCGTACCTGAAAAAACGCCCACCCCCTTTTTAAGAAGCAAAAGGGGGTGGGCGTTTTTTTATCGCCTATATGTTGTCAAGACGGCGAAAGTCGCCCAGATTTATTTTCCCATAGCGCGATACAGAAACGTAACAATCTGCCCACGGGTACAGGTTGCGGTGGGGGAGAAATTACCGCCGCCTGTTCCGCTGGTGATTTCGTTCTCTACCGCCCAAGCCACAGCTTGCGCATAGTCTGCATTGGCAGGAACGTCATCAAAATCGGCTTTGCCAGCAGGCGCAGGGCTTCCAGCCGCTTTCCACATATATTCCACAGTCATGGCGCGGGTACAGTCGGTATTTGCGCCAAAAGTGGAACCGGACACCAAACCCTTTTCGGCGGCCCACAGTGCCGCTTTGTAGAAATAATCGGCGGTCTTAACATCTGTAAAGGGGGTAGCCGCTGTCGGCTCCGGTGAGCCGTT
>JAAWPF010000034.1 GCA_022799835.1 Lawsonibacter sp.
GGCTGGAGGGCCGCACCCGGGCCATGCTCAAGGTGGAGGACGGCTGCGTCAACTTCTGCGCCTACTGCATCATCCCATACGCCAGAGGGCCCGTTCGCTCCCTGCCCCTGGATCAGGCGGAGGCGGAGGCCCGGCGGCTAGCCCAGGAGGGCTATCGGGAGCTGGTGCTCACAGGGATTGAGATTTCCTCCTGGGGCCGGGACCTGAAGACAGGGGAAACCCTCATCGGCCTGGTGGAAGCGGTCTGCCGGGCCGCACCAAGCCTGCGGGTCCGCCTGGGGTCGCTGGAGCCCCGGACCATCACCGAAGACTTCTGCCGCCGGGCGGCGGCGCTGTCCAACCTGTGCCCTCATTTCCACCTGTCCCTTCAGTCCGGCTGCGACGCCACCCTGAAGCGGATGAACCGGAGGTATGACACAGCCCGGTTTTTCGAGAGCGTCCGCCTGCTGCGGGAGCACTTCCAAAAACCCGCCGTAACCACCGATATGATTGTGGGCTTTCCGGGGGAGACGGAGGAGGAGTTTGTCCAGTCCCTGGACTTTATCCAGCGGTGCGCCTTCTCCGCTATGCACATTTTCCCCTACTCCAAGCGCCCCGGCACCCCTGCGGCCGCTATGCCGCACCAGGTGCCCAGGGCGGTCAAGGAGGAGCGGGCCCGGCGGGCGGCCGAGGCGGCCGCCCGGATGGAGCAGCGCTATTTGGAGCAGTGGGAAGAGGTGGAGGTCCTTTTCGAGGAGGAGCGGGACGGCCTGTGGTGGGGCCGCACCACCCGATACAGCAGGGTGGGCGCAGAGAGCGGAGAGAACCTCCACAATCAGCTGCGGCAGACGGCTGTAACCGGGGTGGAGCGGGGCTGGCTCCGGGGACGGCTGATCAATTCTTAAATTTTCTTTAAATGCTGGAAAGGGACCGCCGGCGGTGGTATAATAACCCAGCAACTATACCAACGAGAGGAGCCCTGCCCCATGGAAGTATACAGTGCCAACCCCGGCAAAAAGCTGATCCGAAACGTGGACGGCGTGGATTATCTGCGCGTCCCTATTAAAACCCACCTCATCACAAAGGACGACCAGATGGAGGATGTGGTGAACAAGTACTCCAAGGACCTGATGCGGCCCGGCGACATTTTGTTTATCTCTGAAAAGGCGGTGGCCTGCACCCAGAGCCGGGCCATCCCCATGGAAGATATCCACCCCCGAAAGCTGGCAGTCACCCTCAGCCGTTACGTGACCAAAACCCCTGCCGGTATCGGCCTGGGCATCCCTGAGACCATGGAGATGGCCCTTCAGGAGTGCGGTACGCTGCGGATTTTGTTCGCCGCCTTCTGCTCTGTAATCGGCAAGCTTTTGGGAAAGCGGGGGTGGTTTTACAATGTGGCCGGCCCAAAGGCCAGGGGAATCGACGGCCCCACCCAGGGTACCATACCGCCCTACGATCACTATGTGGTGTTGACCCCCGCCGACCCCATGGGGACGGCCAAGCGTCTGGCACAGACGCTTGGAGCCCCTGTCGCGATTGTGGATATCAACGACCTCGGGGCCAACATTTTGGGCTTCTCCGAGAAGCAGCCCTCTATGGACTGGCTGGCCAGGGCGCTGGGGGACAACCCCCTGGGCCAGAGCAGCGAGTGCACCCCCATGGGCATCCTGCGAAAGGCGTGAGCAGACGAAAGCACCACCCTTCCCGGGTGGTGCCCTTCTGCTTTATAACGCAATTTCGCCCGCTTTTATCTTGTTTAGAAAGTCCTGGAAAGAACCGGCAGCAGTTTGACACGCTTCAAATTCCGGTTCAGAGCCGTATACCACCGAGCCGTCTGTCATGGAAATCGCGTAATAGGCGTAACTTCCCCGCACCGACATGACAATAGGAAGATGATCGTCCCAAAAGGCTTTGATTTCAGCCGTCCATATCTCATCCCCCTCCGCGCTTTGCAGGCTGAGCTGTTCCCACTCGTCCCAGCGCCACGCGTGGTCCAGCCGGGTGTCGTAGTCCCCGGCGCACAGGAACCAGGTTGTCTCGTCGCCGCTGAACAACTCGCTGACAGTGCCGACAAACTGGAGCCACAGCTTCGGAAGATTGCGGTACCGGTCGGTGATCCGTTGGGGGAGCGGAGGGGTTGGCCGGGTCTCCGCCCTCCAGCCATGAGACTTTATACAGGCCAGAAACTGTTCTATCACAATCATGCCTCCGCCCTGGGATCGGGCAGGTCGATGTAGGTAGGGGAGTGGCCGGTGGACTCCACAAATTTCAGCATGTCCTCCCGCCGGAGCTGGATGGTGGAGGTGGAGATGCCCGGGTGGCCGCTGATGAACTCGTCGGCCATCAAGTCCCTGTCGATGACCAGCTGGACGCGGCGGTCGGTGTCAAACAGCAGCTCCAGGGCGGAGACCGAGCCGGGGACGGTCTGGAGACAGTTCCGCATGTGGCCGTCGTCGGCGAAGGACAGCCGGGAACAGCCCAGCTGGGCGGAGAGGAACTTGGTCTTGAAGGGCTTGTCCCCCGGCATCATCAGCAGGTAGAAGCCGGTCTGCTGGCGGTTGCACAAAAACAGGTTTTTGCAGATTTTAGAGCCCAGAATCCGCTCCACCTGGTGACAGATCTCGATGGTGTCGGCGTGGTCGTGGTCCACCCGGATAAAGGGGATGGACAGCTGCTCCAGCCGGTCGTAGATGGCCAGCTCCTGGGGGATGCGGTCGTCGGTGGGGCGGGTGGTGTATCGGGTGGGATCGATGTACATAGTATCGCTCCTTTTCGGATGAGTCATTCCTCTTTAGCAAGGGGGCCTTTTGCTGCGCCGAAAGCCCAGCAGCTTCTGGGCATAGCCGCCTAAAATCCCGTCTTTCTCCTCCCGGGTGAGGGGCAGTTCCTCAATGAGGGCGATGCCCTCGGTCTGGTCCCGCCAGGGGCTGTCGGTGCCGAAGAGAACCCGTCCGGGGAACTCGCGCACCATGCGGACGAACTGTTCGGTGGCCATAAGGGGCAGGTCGGAGGGGCCGTAGTAGCCGTCTCCCACGGGGGAGATGCGGCCCAGGGCGAAGGCGGTGTCCAGATAGACCCCGGTCTCGGGCAGCAGGGCCTCCACCCGCTCCCACTCCCGCCAGCCCCCCATGTGGGCCAGGATGAGTTTTACCGGTCCCACCTGCCTCAGGGCGTTGAGGGTCATCTCCGGGGTGCAGTTGTCCCGGTCGGGGAAACCGATGTCCCGGCCGGCGTGGGTGAGGACGGTCAGCCCCAGCTCGCCGCACCGGTCCAGGATGCGCAGATAGCGGATGTCATCGAAGTCCACCCCCTGATAGATGGGGTGGAGCTTGACCCCCTTCATGCCCAGCTCCGCGATGCGGGCCAGCTCCTCCTTCCAGCCGTCAAAGTCCGGGTGCATGCAGCCGAAGGACCACAGGCCGGTATCCAGGCCGGCCTCATTCATGCGGGCGGAGGCGTCGTTGACATGGGGAACCTGGTGGGCGCTGGTGGCTACCGGGAGGACCAGACAGCCGTCAACTCCCGCCTTGTCCATGGAGGCCCGCAGGCCGGCCTCGGTACCGTCGGAGAAGGCCTCTGTGTGGCACATGGACTGGAGTTTTTGGATGGTGGAGGCGGCAATCTTATCGGGAAATGTGTGGGTGTGGATGTCAAAAATCATGGAATCGGAGTCCTTTCTGGAAAAGTTGGCAAAGCCTGCGGCACACCTAAGCATACCACAGGCCTCGCCATTTGGGAAGGGGAAGAGAGGATTTTTTATTGGGGGTCGCCCAGGGCCTGGCTCTTGCGGACGGTGACCTTTTCCTCGTAGCAGGAGAAAGCGTCGTCCACCAGCTCTTTCTCGGGCTTGGCGGTGATGAGGGACACCACCGGCACGATTACCAGCCCCGCGATCATACAGAACGCGCCGCAGTTGATGGGGGAGACCAGCAGCGTGGGGAAGTGGGCTTTCAAGGGGGAGATGTCAGCCAGCATAACCGCGGTGGAGAAGATGAAGCTGACCCAGCAGGCGATTTTGGTGGTGCCCTTCCAGTACAGGCCGTAGAGGAACGGGGCCAGGAAAGCGCCGGCCAGAGCGCCCCAGGATACGCCCATGAGCTGGGCAATGAAGGTGACGCTGGAGCGGTACTGAATAATGGCCAGCACCGCAGAGATAGCGATGAACACCGCGATCAGCACCCGCATAACGAGCACCTGCATCTTCTCATCCATCTTCTTGACAACGTGGCCCTTGAGCAGGTCCAGGGTCATGGTGGAACTGGAGGTGAGCACCAGAGAGCTGAGGGTGGACATGGAGGCGGACAGGACCAGAATTACCACCACGGCGATGAGAAGCTCGGGCAGGTTGGAGAGCATGGTGGGGATGACGGCGTCGAAGCCGCCGGCGGGGGTGCCGCTGCCGGCGGGGTCCAGCTGGGCGGAGAACAGCCGGCCGAAGCCGCCCAGGAAGTAGCACCCGCCGGCCACCACCATGGCAAAGAGGGTGGAGATCACCGTGCCGGTGTTGATGGATTTCTCGCTCTTGATGGCGTAGAACTTCTGGACCATCTGGGGCAGTCCCCAGGTGCCCAGAGAGGTGAGGATGACCACGCCCAGCAGGTTCACCGGGTCGGGGCCGAAAAAGGAGGCGAACACGCCCGGGGCCTCTGCCACCGGGCCGGCGGCGGTCTCGTTGGAGACCTGGGCCAGTTTGGTCAGGGCCGCCATAAAGCCGCCCTGGCTGTTCAGCACCGACACAATCACCGCGCTGATGCCGAAGAGCATGATGATGCCCTGGATGAAGTCGTTGATGGCGGTGGCCATGTAGCCGCCGGCGATGACGTAGATGCCGGTGAGAATGGCCATGGCAATGACGCAGACGGCGTAGTCAATGTCGAAAGCCATGCCGAACAGGCGGCTCAGGCCGTTGTACAGGCTGGCGGTGTAGGGAATCAGGAAGATGAAGATAATCACCGAGGCGGCAATCTTCAGCGAGGCGGAGCCAAACCGCTTTCCGAAAAACTCAGGCATGGTGGCGCTGTCCAGGTGCTGGGTCATGACGCGGGTCCTGCGGCCCAGCACTACCCAGGCCAGCAGGGAACCGAGAACTGCGTTGCCGATGCCCGCCCAGGTGGCGGCGATGCCGTACTTCCAGCCGAACTGGCCGGCGTAGCCCACAAAGACCACGGCGGAGAAATAGGAGGTACCGTAGGCGAAGGCGGTGAGCCAGGGGCCCACGGACCGCCCGCCCAGCACAAAGCCGTTGACATCGGTGGCGTTTTTGCGGCAGTACAGGCCGATGCCGACCATGACCCCGAAGAACACCAGCAGCATGATAATTTTGATTGCCATAGAAACATTCCTCTCCTTTGCGTCGCTTTGACGCTTTGTACCGTTGAAGTGTAACGCAAAGAAGCGGCAAAGTCAAGAGAAATTTTTCACGTTTTCAAATTTTCCGGCATAGAGCCAGGGCGCACCGGCTGGCGCGCCCTGTTTTACAGCTCCTCCAGGATGTGGTCCTCCGCCTGGGTCTGGGCGTCCTCCAGCAGCCGGGTGGCTGCGGCCACGTCCAGTTTTCCCAGTGCCTCCAGCGCGTCGGTGACGGCGTTGAAAAGCAGATGGTACAGCTTTTGGTAATCGGTCACAATATTCACCCCTTATAGTATATACTATATCTAGAATATACCATAATACATCTCTTGTCAACCGGCATATAACTCTCTTATGATATATACTGAAAAGAGGGTATAGCGATGAAGGTTGTGCGGTTTTGTCTAGCTGAATATTTGGATGCTAATTGCATCAGTCGATACAATCTTGCGAAGCGAACTGGCATCCAGTATCATGTTATCGACAGCTACTATAAAAACAAGGTCTATCGCCTGGACGGCTACAACCTGGGCCGCATCATCGAGGCGCTGGACTGTCAGCTCACCGACATCCTCACCGTTGTGGAGGAATAAAACAGACCCGCCCTCAAAAAAGAGAGCAGGCCGCCCCAGTGGGGCGGCCTTTCTGTTATGTACAGTTACATGCTCTCCGTGTCGATGACGTGGGCCTTGATCAGGTTGGTGCAGCCGCTCTTGCCCAGGGGGATGCCGGCGGTGATGACCACCACGTCCTTGTCCTGGACCAGCTGTTCTTTTAGGGCTACCTCGTTAGCCAGAGAGAAGATGCGGTCGGTGGAGGTGACCTCCCCGGTGAGGAAGGGAATCACGCCCCAGGAGATATTCAGCTGGCGGCGGACCTTCTCGTGCATGGTAAGGGCGGCCACCGGGCAGGCGGGGCGGAACCGGCAGATCATCCGGGCGCTGCGGCCGGAGTTGGTGGCGGTGAGGATGGCCTTGGCCTCCAGGTCCTTGGCGGTGAGGCAGCAAGTGTGTGTGATGGCATCGTTGATGTCGGAGGTGGGGACGATCCGCTGCTTCTGGAACTGCTTCCAGTAGTCAATGGCGTTCTCTGTCTCAGTGACGATGTTCACCATGGCGGTGAGAGCCTCCACCGGGTACTTGCCCCCGGCGGTCTCACCGGAGAGCATCACGCAGCCGGTGCCGTCGTAGACGGCGTTGGCCACATCGGACACCTCCGCCCGGGTGGGCCGGGGGTTGCGCATCATGGAGTCCAGCATCTGGGTGGCGGTAATCACCGGCTTGCCCTGCTGAAGGCCCTTGCGGATCATCTGCTTTTGCAGGATGGGCACCCGGGCGGCGGGGATCTCCACCCCCAGGTCGCCCCGGGCCACCATGATGCCGTCGGCAGCGGCCAGGATCTCGTCCAGGTTGTCCACGCCTTCCTGGTTTTCAATTTTGGCGATAATTTTCACGCCATCCCCGCCGCAGCCGCGGAGGACGTCCCGTACAGCCCACACGTCGTCCGCCCGGCGGACAAAGGAGGCGGCGATGAAGTCGAAGTCGTTCTCCACGCCGAAGCGGATGTCGTCAATATCCTTCTCGGTGAGGGCGGGCAGCTGGATGTGGACACCGGGGATGTTGATGGACTTGTTGGCCGACAGGGTGCCGCCGTTCTCCACGGTGCAGATGATCTTCGTATCCTCAATCCGGTCCACCCGGATGGCCACCAGGCCGTCGTCAATTAAAATCTGCTGCCCCGGTGCCAGCTCCTCGTGAAGGCGGGGGTAGGTAACGGACACCCAGCCCTGGTTGCCCACGATGTCCTCGGTGGTCAGGGTGAAGGGGTCCCCCGCCTCCAGGGTGATGGACTTGGTCTCAAAGCTCTTGATGCGGATTTCCGGGCCCTTGGTGTCCAGAATGGTGGCCACCGGCCGGCCCATGGCGTCCCGGACATTCTTGAGCATGTTCAGCCGCTCCAGGTGCTCCGGGTGGCTGCCGTGGGAAAAGTTGAACCGGGCCGCGTCCATGCCGGTGCGGATGAGGGTGCGGATCATGTCCTCACTGTCCACCGCGGGGCCCAGGGTACAGATGATTTTTGTTCTTCTCATTGTGATTACCTCCTTTGGGTATCATCGTTCTTCATTTCGGACGCTCCCTATGTTATAGGAAAAATCTCCGGTTGAATAGGGCAGATTTTCACAAAAATCACGGCCTGACAGAAAAAAAGTGGGCTGTCCAGCTAAAAAAGAGTATATATTATTTATTGAATAGAAGTGATGAGTTCGCCAAAAATGACAAATTTTTCTTGACAATATGTATAAAGGGTTGTATAATCTTGAAGTAAAGAAATTAACATTTGAAGTAGTACTTAAAATTGATGGTACTGAAGTAATTCCATATGTAGATTACCCTATAGCAGACAATATTAATTGGTATTCATATCGGAATATCTACCCATATAATGGGACGCTCTATGAAGTAGAAACTGTGGTAGCACAGCCAAAAGCAGGCTATAAATCTTCATTAATGCTAGAAGGTCATGCGATTATTGAACAAGATACATCTACTAATTGGGTTGCTGGTGCTGTAGAAGCGTTGAAAGTAGTTGCATTTGATGGCATGGGCGAAGCGATTCCTAAAGCGTCATTTGTTCTTACTGTATACGATTCAGCAAAAGCTTTTGTGGCGGGTATATCGAAAGTTACTGTAGTTACATCAGCTTCGATTTCTTATACTTATTCACATACAACTAATGTTTGTTTTAAGTATGTTAAGGAAGCATCCGCATCTGATAATACGCAAAGTATGACATTTGTCTGTTCATCGGGGAAAACTTGTGTTGGTTATCAGTATCCCAAGTTTGAATATGTTGGGGGCACTACTCCTCAGCCTAATGTTATACAAGGCAGTCGAATAATAGATTCTGTGCCAGAAAAATATAATGATAATTTAACTGCTGTTGAAGCATATGTAAATATGCATACAGGTGCCCATTCTTATGCTAGCCGGGTTCTAATAACAGGGCCAGAGAGTAAAGTTGCTTTTAATATTTATTTACCAACGCCAGTTCATCCATGGCAAATTACTTAAATTGTATGAAATTTTTCGGATTGAATAAAATAAAAGCGATTACAGTTTCAGCGAATGTGATTGGTGGACTTTGCGTTCTGCTTGTAATATGGCTGCCCGACGGTTGGTGGACAGCGGTCCTGGCTGTTTCAGGGCTCTTTACAGTGATAAGCGGACAAATCGTTTTGCTTCTGGCATGGAAATGCCCTCACTGCGGCAGGCATCTGCCAATAAACGGGATACTTGGAATGGATTTTTGTCCATATTGTGGAAATCACTTGGAATAGAACTTTAGTCAAATTGTGATAAAATATTGCGAAAAAGGCCGTCTCCACTGAGAGACGGCCTTTTTCATTGCGATTCAATCAGCACATTTTCGCGCCAGCGGGGATCTTATCGTCCAAAATCAGCAGATTCAAAGCCTCCTCGCCCTTCTCGGTGTGGACGGCGGAGATGAGCATACCCTGGCTCTCCTGGCCCATCATCTTCCGGGGGGGCAAATTGACGATGGCCATGAGAGTCTTGCCGATGAGGTCCTCGGGCTTGTACCACTTGGCGATGCCGGACAAAATCTGCCGGTCGGTGCCGGTGCCGTCGTCCAGGGTGAAGCGGAGCAGCTTGTCGCTCTTCTTCACCGGCTGACAGTCCTTGACCTTCACGGCACGGAAGTCGGACTTGCAGAAGGTGTCGAAGTCCACCTTTTCCTCCAGCTGAGGCTCTACCTCCAGGTCGGGCAGGGCGGCTTTTTTGGCCTCCGCGGCGGCCTGTTCCAGGGCGGCCAGCTCCTTGTCCATGTCGATGCGGGGGAACAGGTTCTCTCCCCGCTGGACGGTCACCGTCCCGGGCAGGGAGCCCCAGACGGCGGCGCTGTCCCAGGTGGAGCACTTCTCACAGGCCCCGATCTGCCGCAGCACCTCGGCGGCGGAGGTGGGGATAAAGGGAGTCAGCAGGATGGCGCACACCCGCAGAGATTCAAGGAGATTGTACATGACGTGGGCCAGCCGGGGGCCGTTGGCCTCCATGTCTTTGGCCAGCGTCCAGGGGGCGTTTTCGTCGATATACTTGTTGGCACGGTCGATGACCTTGAAGATTTCCGCCAGGGCGTTGTGGGGGGCGTAGTGCTCCATCTGATTCTCGTAAAGGTTCCGCAGGTTAGCGGCCTGAACGATAAGAGACATATCGTAAGCGTTATCTTCGGGGCCTACAGGGGCGGCGATAAAATGCTCTTTTACGCACTCTTCCGCCAGGTGTCTGTCGGATTCCGACGCTCCGGAGCCCTCGGGCAGCTGCCCGCCGAAGTACTTGCCCACCATGGACACAGTGCGGCTGAGGAGATTGCCCAAATCGTTGGCCAGGTCCACGTTGATGGTCTGAATCAGGGCCTCGTTGGAGAAGTTGCCGTCGGTGCCGAAGGGGAAGGTGCGCAGCAGGAAGAAGCGCAGGGCGTCCACCCCGAAGTGCTCGGCCAGCAGGTAGGGGTCCACCACGTTGCCCTTGGACTTGGACATCTTGCCCCCGTCCAGCAGCAGCCAGCCGTGGCCAAAGACCTTTTTGGGCAGGGGCTCTCCCAGGCTCATGAGCATGGCGGGCCAGATGATGGAGTGAAAGCGGACAATCTCCTTGCCCACGATGTTCACGCCGGGCCACCAGTCGGCGTAGTCGTGATACCTGTCGTTGCCGTAGCCCAGGGCGGTGATATAGTTGCTCAAAGCGTCCACCCACACATAGACCACATGCTTGGGGTCGAAATCCACCGGGATGCCCCAGGTGAAAGAGGTGCGGGAGACGCACAGGTCCTCCAGGCCGGGCTTGATAAAGTTGTTTACCATCTCGTGGACCCGGGAGCGGGGCTCCAAAAAGTCGGTGTCCTCCAGCAGGTGCTGGATTTTGTCCGCGTACTTGCTCAGGCGAAAGAAGTAGGCCTCCTCCTCCGCGTCGGTCACCGGGCGGCCGCAGTCGGGGCAGCAGCCGTCCTTCAGCTGACTCTCGGTCCAGAAGGACTCGCAGGGCTTGCAGTACTTGCCCTTATAGGTGCCCTTGTAGATGTCGCCGCTGTCATACATCTTCCGAAAAATCTTCTGGATGGAGGTGACATGGTAGTCATCGGTGGTGCGGATGAAGCGGTCATTGGAGATGTTCATCAGCTTCCACAGGTCTTTGACTCCCCGGGGGCCCTCCACGATGGCGTCTACAAACTCCTTGGGGGTGACGCCCGCCTCCCGGGCCTTGTCCTCAATCTTCTGGCCGTGCTCATCGGTGCCGGTGAGGAACATGACCTCCTCGCCTTTCAGACGGTGGTAGCGGGCGATGGCGTCGGTGGCAACGGTGCAGTAGGTGTGGCCGATGTGCAGCTTGTCGCTGGGGTAGTAGATGGGGGTGGTAATATAAAAACGCTCTTTTTCCATCGTAAATCGTCTCCCTTGTTGCATTTTATAGGGGCGGATATCATCCGCCCACCGGTTCTGCGTGCGGTCCTCGCGGCGCGCGCCCGGCTAAATTTCCTTTTCCTCCTCAGAAGGAGGCATTCGTTCCGCCTCCGGCCAGCCGGGGCCGAACGTGTTGCGCAGCAGCGCCCGGGCAAAGGCCAGGGCGGACAGGGAAAAGGCGGCCAGCGCGGCGGCGGTGAACCAGTCGGGCCGGTCCGCCAGGGCGGTGATCCCCAACGACACCCCGGTCAGGGCCAGGAAGGGGGTCCGCCGGGGGTGGGGCCGGCCAAAGAGGAACCCGGCAGCATCGTAGTGGGTCAGAGTGAGCAGCAGTGCGGCGAATAGCTCAAACCCGTATTTCATCAGCACCGGCTCGGTGCCGTTTTTCAGGTGGGTAGCGAACAGCCACATCAGTCCGGCGAAAGCGGGAAAGGGCGCCAGGCGGCAGGCCCAGGCGGCCAGTTCCTCCCGATAGGCCATCCGGCCCATACACAGCACGCCGAAGCCCCCCAAAATACACAGTCCCCCCGCCAGCAGCTGGGAGGCGGGGAGAGAGAGCTGATACAGCTCCGGCGCGGTCCGCCACAGCCGCAGCCCCTTGAAGCCCGCCAGCATCCCAAAGCTCCCGGCAAGCGCCATCAACAGCCAGGCGGCGGCATAAGCGGCCATCTGGCCCGCCTCCGGGCAGCGGAAAGTGGGCAGGAAGTCCTCCGCGCCCCCCTTGTGCTGTACCGACAGGGCAAAAACCAGGACCAGCAGGACCATCAGCCCCAGCAGGGCCAGGGTGGCGGGGGCACTGTAGGTAAACAGGCCCGCCTCCGGGTCATAGGCGGAGGCCAGCTGCCACCGCCGCAGGAAAAAGCCCCCAATCCCTCCGGCCAGCGCCAGGACGGGCAGGTAAATATCTTTTCTCATATATGACAGTTCCTCTCGTTAGAAAGCGCTTCCATATTTAGCGTGATAGAATCGCTGATATGATATACCAATTCTCCCAAAAAATCAACCGGAATCCGGGGCTTACAGCTTTGGCCCCCGTCCAAATCCTTTCCGGTCCTTGGGCCCGAACTGGAACCACAGCGCGATGAGCAGCAGAGCCACGCCGGTCAGGGTGCAGATCCCGCTGACCATATCCGGGATGAGCTCATTGGTGTCCAGGATGGAGACGACCGCCAGAAACACCAGGTCGGTGAGCAGCAGCGCCCGGGCCACGGGGTTGAACCGCTTGCCGGAGCGGGACTTCTCTACGGCCAGCCGCTCCTGCTGGGCCTGGCGCTTGGCCTCCTCTGTAAAGCTGCGCTGACGCTTCTTATACTTCTTTTTTGCCATAACGGTCTCCTTTCAGTCGGGCAGGGTTCGGGCGATGACCGCCCCGCCCACTACAGCGTCCCCATCGTACAGCGCCACCGTCTGCCCGGGTGTAATGGCCCGCTGGGGGCTGTCAAACGTGATGCGGAGGGCTTTTTCGCCGATCTGCTCCGCAATGCAGGGCTGCTCCGCCATGCGGTAGCGGATTTTTGCGGTCAGCCGAACGGGGGCGTCCAGCCGATCGCAGGCGATAAGGTTCAATTCCTCCGCCTCCAAAGCGCGGGCAAAGAGGCCGTCGTTGACGGACAACAGCACGGTATTGTTTTCCGGGATAACCGCTTTCACATACAGCCGGCCCAGGCCGGAGGACACTCCCAGTCCCCGGCGCTGCCCCACAGTGTAATCTACGATGCCCCTGTGCCAGCCCAGCAGGGTTCCGTCCTCATATACCAACGGACCCCGGGGGTAGTCTTTCCCGGTGTATCGGCGGATAAAAGAGCCGTAGTCCCTGTCGGGGACGAAACAGATGTCCTGACTGTCCTTTTTCCGGGCGTTGGCCAGGCCCGCCTCCCGGGCGATAGACCGGACCTCCTCCTTGGACAAGGCCCCCAGAGGGAACAGCGCCCGGGACAGCTGTTCTTGGGCGAGCAGAGCCAGGACATAACTCTGGTCCTTGTCCAGATGGACCGCCTTTTTCAGCAGCCAGCGGCCAGAGCCGGTGTCGAAGTCCAGCCGGGCGTAGTGGCCGGTGGCCACCTTGTCCCAGCCCAACTCGTCCGCCCGCTGGAGCAGGGCGCCGAATTTCACCCGGCGGTTACAGTCCGCGCAGGGGTTGGGGGTGCGCCCCGCCTCATAGGCGCGGACGAAGGGCGCCACCACCCCCTCCTGAAAGCGCCGGGTAAAGTTAAACACATAGTGGCGGATGCCCAGCCGGAAAGCCGCCGCCCGGGCGTCCTCCACATCGTCCAGGGCACAGCAGGCGCTCTCACCGTTCAGGCCGGCCAGCGTGTTGTCCACCAGCTTCAGGGTGACCCCCACCAGGTCGCGCCCCTCTCTTTGGAGAAGCAGGGCGGCGGCTGAGCTGTCCACGCCGCCGCTCATGGCGACAGCAGTTTTTCCTGTCATAGAGACCTCCATGGGCATATTGCTGAAAATTTGAGTCCAGTATACCACATTTTCCCCCCTCTGGCAACTTCAAACCCCTGGAAAGAGCGGACTGCCGGGCGTAAAATACATCTTGTATTCCCAATGAAAAACAGAGCAAAACCAGCACAAGATATAGTGGACAAAGGGGGGAGGGTGTGCTATAATTTTTTCGCGCTCAAGATTTGGGGAGTCCCTCCCTGGCGGAGGGTCCCCCCTTTTTAGCGCTTTTTACGATTGGGAGGAAAAGACTATGAAAGTCATCAAACGGGATGGAACCAGTGTAGATTATGACCGCAGCAAGATTGTTATTGCTATAGAGAAGGCCAACGCCGAGGTAGCGGAGGAGGAGCGGCTGAGCCGGGCGGATATTGAGGCCATTATTGATGGTATTGAGGAACAGAAGCGCCAGCGCATCCTGGTGGAGGACATCCAGGACCTGGTGGAGCAGGGGCTGGTGGAGCGCAACAAGTTCCACCTGGCCAAGACCTACATCATCTACCGCTACAACCGGGCCCTGGTCCGGAAGGCCAACACCACCGACGAGTCCATTCTGGCCCTGCTGCGCAACGAGAACAAGGAGCTGGCCGAGGAGAACTCCAACAAGAACACCATG
>JAAWPF010000035.1 GCA_022799835.1 Lawsonibacter sp.
CCCCTCCTTCACCACATACTCCCGGTTCATGATGGTGGAGATGGTGGGGGCGTAGGTGGAGGGCCGGCCGATGCCCTGCTCCTCCAGAGCCCGGATGAGGCTGGCCTCGGAGTACCGGGCGGGGGGCTGGGTGAAGTGCTGATCCGGGCTCAGCTTTTTGTGGGTGAGGGGCTCCCCCTCCTTCAAATCGGGCAGAGGGGAGGTCTTTTCCTCCTCTTCGTCGTCCCGGCCCTCCTCATACACGGCGGTGAAGCCGGAAAATTTCAGGGAGGAGTGGCTGGCCCGGAAGATATAGCCCGAGTTGTCCACATCGATGGACAGACTGTCGTAGACGGCATTGGCCATCTGGCAGGCCAGGAACCGGGACCAGATCAGCCGGTAGAGCCGGTATTGCTCGGCGGTCAGGTCCTTCTTGATGTCGTCGGGGACCAGGGTGACGTCGGAGGGCCGGATGGCCTCGTGGGCATCCTGGGCGTTGCCCTTGGTCTTGTACTTCTTGGGCTGGGCGGGGCAGTAGGAGGCCCCGTACCGCTGGGCGATAAAGCCCCGGGCGGCGCTCACCGCCTCGTCAGACAGGCGCAGAGAGTCGGTACGCATATAGGTGATGAGGCCTACGGTTCCCTGGCCGGCCACGTCGATGCCCTCGTAGAGCTGCTGGGCCACCGCCATGGTGCGGGCGGGGGACATGTTCAGCTTGCGGCTGGCCTCCTGCTGGAGGGTAGAGGTGGTAAAGGGGGGCGCGGGCTGGCGCTGGCGCTCCTGGCGCTTCACCTTGGCCACCGACCAGCTCCCTTTGGACACCGTGTCGATGACCGTCTGGGCCTCCGCTTCGCTGTTCAGCTCCATTTTCTTGTCTTTTCCGTGGAATTGGGCCTTGAAGGAGCCCAGATTGGGGGCCACCCGTTCCAGGTCAGCCTCGATGGACCAATACTCCTGGGGCTGGAAGGCCCGGATCTCCTCCTCCCGCTCCACCACCAGCCGGGTGGCCACCGACTGCACCCGCCCGGCGGACAGCCCCCGGCGTATCTTCTTCCACAGCAGGGGCGAGAGCTGATAACCCACGATGCGGTCCAGGATGCGCCGGGCCTGCTGGGCGTCCACCAGATTCTGGTCGATGGCCCGGGGGGCGGCGATGGACTGCTTGACCACGTTCTTGGTGATCTCATTGAAGGTCACCCGGTAGGTCTTGTCGTCCGGGATGCTGAGCAGCTCCTTCAAATGCCAGGAGATGGCCTCCCCTTCCCGGTCAGGGTCGGTGGCCAGATAGACTTTTCCGCTGCGCTTGGCCGCTTTTTTCAGGTCGCTGATGACGTCCTCCTTCCCCTTGATGGGCTGGTAATCGGGGACGAAACCGTGCTCAATGTCCACGCTCAGCTTGCTCTTGGGCAGATCCCGGACATGGCCCATGGACGCCTTGACCTCATACCCCGGCCCAAGATACTTGCCGATGGTCTTGGCCTTGGACGGGGACTCTACGATAACTAAGTCTGTTTGATTTGCCACTTTGGATTTCCCTCCAGAGATTGATTACAAATTCATAAGCCTTCCCCCCCCAGGGGAAGGTGGCGCCACCGAAGGCGGTGACGGATGAGGCCCTACTCCTCCAGCTCCACCAGAGCGTAAAACCTGCGGCCGGGCCGCTCCTCCACCGCCCCCTGGACCTGGAGCATGGTGAGTGCGGACAGCACCCGCTTGGCGGGAATCTGGGTTTTCTCCACAATCTCGTCGGCGGTTAGGGCGGTTTTGGCCGCGGCAGTCAGGATAGCCAGCTCATCGTCGGTAAAGCGGGATTTCTGCTGGGAGCGGGGGATCACTTCCCGCCGGAAGGTGTGTTTCTTCTCCCCAGAGGCGGACGGCCCCGGGGCCTTGGGCTTGTCCGCCGACAGCCGGGCCTCCATCACCGCCGGGGGAAGCGGGGCCAGTTTGGCCAGCTTGACGGGGTACAGGTCCACAAAATCCTCCAGGATATCCCGGGCATTCTCCACAAGCTTCGCCTTCCCCTCGTGGATCAGCCGGTTGGTCCCCCTGGCACGCTTCTCGTCCAGGCCCACGGGGACGGCGTACACCTCCCGCCCCTGCTCCAGGGCGTGGTTGACGGTGAGCATGGTGCCCCCTGTGATCTCGCACTCCATGGCCAGCACCCCCAGACACAGACCGCTCAGGATTCGGTTGCGCAGGGGGAAGTGGTCGCCCTTGTGCGCGGTACCCGGCGGGTACTCGGAAATCAAGGCCCCCGCGGCGGCCACGTCATCGTACAGATAGCGGTTTTCATAGGGGAATTTCACATTCACCCCGCCGGCCAGCACGGACACCGCCGGTTTTCCCGCCTTGAGCGCCCCCCGGACGGCGTGGCAGTCCACCCCCTCGGCGATGCCGGACACCACCAGCGCGCCGCTGGAGGCCAGCTCCATCCCCAACCGCTCGGCCCACTCCAGTCCTCCCAGGGAGCACCTGCGCATCCCTACCACGGCGATGGCCGGCTCCTCATCGAAGCGGAATACCTTCCCCTTGATATACAGCACCGCCGGCGGCGCGGCAATCTGCCTCAGCCGCTGGGGGTAGTCGGCGTCCTGAAAGGTCATGACCCGCAGGCCCATCTGGTCGCAGTCGCCCAGAATCCTGTTGGGCTCGTCCATGCTCTTGTCCAGCAGGGACTGCCTCGCAAAGGGGGACAGGGGCAGGGCGTCGTAGTCCTCCCCCTCGGCGTAGTAGGCCCGCTCCGGCGTGCTGAAGTGGTCCAGCACTGTCAGCGCTCCCGCCGGCCCCAGCCCCTTCCGGGTGGTCAGCCAGAGCCAGTATTTCAGTTCCGCCATCTTGCATACCCCCTCTTAAATTAATTCTTTACAAATCTCTCCAACCACGGTATGGTTATACCTGGAAGGGGAGAAATCTATGTATTCACGCCAATCCATCCGCCCCTGGCTGGTGTGCCTGGGGGGCGCGATCATGCTCTTTGTGTCCATGGGACTGGGATCCAACCTGTACTCCGTCTACCAGCCCTATATCATCGCCCAGAACGGCTTTACCAATACGCAGGCCTCCTGGATCATTACCACCCGAAGTCTGTTCATCGTCCTGGGGATGTTTACCGCGGAGCGGGTGTGCGCCTGTCTGGGCATCCGCCGCGCCGCGGCGGGCGCCATGCTTCTGATGGCCCTGTCACGGTTTCTCTTCGGCGAGGCCGTCTCTCTGCCCGCCTATCTGGGGGCGTCGGCTCTCACCGGGCTGGCCTACGGCTGGGGCGGAATGATCCCCCTCTCCCTGCTCATCAACAGCTGGTTTCAGGATCGAAACGCGTTTGCCTTGGGGCTGGCCTCGGCGGGCAGCGGCCTTGCCACCATCCTGCTCCCCGGCCCCGTCACCTGGCTGATCCAAAACCGGGGACTGTCCTTCGCCTTTGCCTTTGAAGGGGCCTTTGTCCTCCTCCTGGCCCTGGCGGTGTTCCTCCTGGTCCGGGACGAGCCCGCCCGGCTGGGGCTGGATCCCTACACCCAGGGCGGCGCCTTCGACAGTCCGGCGTCTCCCCCTGTCCGGCCCGCCCCGAGGGGAATGACTCCCCTGTACTGGGGGCTGTTCCTCGCCGCCGTATTTCTCACCGGGGCTCCTACCGGCATCGGCATCAGCAACGTGGGTGTACTCTACCGCACCGAGGGCTTTGACCCCGCCGTCGTGGCCCGCCTGGTCTCCTGCGTGGGACTGGCCCTGATGCTGGGCAAGGTGCTCTGCGGAGAGCTGGCCGACCGGCTGGGGGGCAGGACGGCCAGCTTCCTGCTCTACGCGGCGGCCCTGGCGGGCTTTGGGATGCTCTGTCTGGCCCCCAACGGCAGCAGGCTGTGCGCCTTCACGGCGGCAGCCCTCTTCGGGCTGTCTCTGCCTCTGAGCAACGTGGCTTTTTCCGTCTGGTGTCGGGATTTTCTGGGGGACGCGGGCTTCGCCAGAGGGCTGAAATGGGCCCAGACCGTCTATGCCCTGGGCATCGTGGTCCTGGGGCCTGTCCCGGGCTGGCTGGCCGACGTGACGGGGGGCTATGCGGCCTCCTACGGCCTGTTTTTGGGAATGATGGCCGACTCCTTCCTGTTCATCATGCTGGTCTACCACAGGACCGGGTCCGGCGGACGGCCCCGATGACCGGCGCGTCCTATATGACGGCCCGGGCCATCTCCCAGAGGATGACCGCCGCAGCCGCAGCCGCGTTCAGCGACTCACAGCGCCGGGACATGGGGATCTTCAGCGTGCCGGAGCACCGCTCCAGCACTTGGGGGGACACCCCCTGCCCCTCGCTGCCGATGACCACAGCGGCATTGGACAGGTCGGCCTCCCGCACGTCCATATTGTTTTCCCCCAGGGCGGCGGCGTACATGGGGACCCTTACTCCACCCAACAGGGCGGCCAGCTCCTCCAGGGTACACTGATAGATGACCCGGCGGAAGTGGACCCCCATAGCGGCCCGGATGGTTTTCGGATTATTCAAATCGGCGCAGCCGGGGAGGAGAAAGATCTGGCCGCAGTCGAAAGCGTCCGCCGTGCGCAGGATGGTGCCCACATTCCCCGGGTCCTGGACCCGGTCCAGAACCAGCCATCTTCCCGGCTTCAAATAGTTCTCCGGCATCCGCTTGACCTCCTCGGGCAGGCGGTGCTTTGAGGCCGCGCAGGAGAACACCACCCCTTGGGGGGTCTTCATGGGGCTGACCGATTCCATCACGCTCCCGCTGACCAGGATTTTCCGGCTCCCCAGGTCATCGCGGAGTGGCAGCTCCACCCCTTCGGTGTACAGGACAGTATGGATTTGCCCGCCCCACAGACTGGCCTCCTCCAGCAGCTTGGGGCTGTCGCACAGCATCTCCCCTGTCTCCTCCCGGTAGGCCTTGGAGGAGGCCAGCTTTCGGAAATGGGTGCAGATGGGGTTCTGGCGGCTGGTGATAATTTCCAAATCCCCCCTCCTCCTTCCTGACACGATTCTTATATAATAAAGGTATCCCCACAGGTTGTCAAGGCAAGATTTTTACTTCTCCCTCAAATACTGTCCGGGCGGGACCGGTCATGAGAACAGCTTCCCCCCGCTTTTCCAGGGTGAGCGCCCCTCCGGGCAGCCGGGCCTCCACCTTGCTTTCACACAGTTCTCCCGCCAGGGCCGCCCCAAAGACGGCGCAGGCCCCGGTACCGCAGGCCAGGGTGATCCCGCTGCCCCGCTCCCACACCCGGAGGACCAGGTGTTCCCGGTCGGGGCAGGCGGCAAACTCAATATTCCGCCGCTCCCCCAGGGCTGGGTGGGTTTCCAGGAGGGGGCCCAGCCGCTCCAGGTCGATTTGATCCGGATCGAGACAGAAAATCACCCCATGGGGATTACCCGCGGAGGCGGGGACCACGGTAAAGGTCTCCCCCGCCGCCTCCAGAGCCACGGAGGGAGACACCTCCACCGCCCCCATATCCACCGTCACGCTGTTCACCAGCCCGTCCTGGAGATGAAGCTCCAGTATCCGGGGGCCGGCGTCGGTGTCAATAGTCAGGCGGGTCCCGCGGGCGAGGCCCCTGTCCCAGACGTACTTGCCCACACAGCGGATGCCGTTGCCGCACATAGCCCCCCGGGAGCCGTCAGCGTTGTACATCTCCATGGTAAAATCCCCGGTCCGGCCCGGTCTGACGCAGATCAGGCCGTCCGCTCCCACACCGAAATGCCGGTCGGACAGCCGGATGGCCAAACCGGGCAGATCCTCCGGGACATCCTCCAGGCAGTTGAGATAGATATAGTCGTTGCCCAGCCCTTCCATTTTCGTAAAACGCATGTATATCACGCCCCCTTTGGAGTCAGCCTATGCGCGAATAATTGCAGAAAGACCGGGGGCAAAACTGCCCCCGGCCATGCGCGGGTCAATAGACCACCAAATACCGCTCCAGCTCCCAGCTGGACACACGGGTCTGGTACTCGTCCCACTCCCGCAGCTTGCCCTTGATGTAGTGCTTGGACACATGGCCGCCCAGCACGTCCAGGATGAGGGCGTCCTTCTCCAGCTCCTCCAGGGCGTCCTTCAGGGTGTCGGGCAGGCAGGTGATGCCGCGGGCTTTTCGGGTAGCATCATCCATGGAATAGATATCCCCAGTAATCTCGGGCGGGGGTGTGAGCCCCCGGGCGATGCCGTCCAGACCGGCGGCCAGGCAGACCGCCACCGCCAGGTAGGGGTTGCAGGAGGGATCGGGGGAGCGCAGCTCCACCCGGGTGGCCTGCCCCCGGGCGGCGGGGATGCGGATGAGGGCGGAGCGGTTGGAGGCCGACCAGGCCCGGTAGCGGGGGGCCTCATGGCCCGCGCCCAGCCGCTTGTAGGAGTTGACCAGGGGATTGGTCACGGCGGTGAAGCCCTGGACATGGTCCAGCAGGCCGGCAATAAAGGAGTAGGCCGTCTTGGACAGGCCCCGCTCCCCGTTGGGGTCGCAGAACACATTTTTTCCATTCTTGAACAGCGACATGTTCAGGTGCATCCCGCTGCCGGCGATATCGTAGATGGGCTTGGGCATAAAAGTGGCGTGGAGGCCGTTTTTCCGGGCGATGCTCTTGGCTATCAGCTTAAAGGTCATGATCTTGTCCGCCCCCGCCAGGGCGTTGTTGTACTTGAAGTCGATCTCGTGCTGGGCCACAGCACACTCGTGATGGCTGGCCTCGATCTCAAAGCCCATCTGCTCCAGAGTGTGGCTGATCTCCCGGCGGGTGGCCTCGCCGTGGTCCAGGGGGCCCAGGTCGAAGTAGCCCGCCTCGTCCTTGGTGTTAGTGGTGGCATGGCCGTTCTCATCGGTGTCAAAGAGGAAAAACTCCAGCTCGGGGCCGATGTTGAACACGTCAAACCCCATGCTCTCCGCCCGGCGCAGCACCCGGCGCAGCACGCCCCGGGGATCGCCCACGAAGGGGGTGCCGTCGGTGTTGTACACATCGCAGAACATCCGGGCCGTCCGATTGCGGGTTACGTTTTCCGGCAGAATCATAAAGCTGTCCAGGTCGGGGTACAGACACTGGTCCGACTCATGGATGCGGGTGAAGCCCTCGATGGAGGAGCCGTCGAACATGACCTGGTTGTTCACTGCCTTCTCGATCTGGGAGGCAGTAATGGCCACGTTTTTCATCTGGCCGAAAATATCGGTAAACTGCATCCGGATAAACTCCACATTCTCCTCCTGGACAATGCGGATGATATCCTCTTTTGAATGGGCCATGGGCAAAACCTCTTTTCTGAATTTTCGGTTCCTAGTATCGCATTGTTCCCCCTGGGTTGTCAAGGAATTTTATTGACAAATCCCTGAAAAAAAGATAGACTGTCTCTTGCCTGATATAGAAAAAGGAGCTGATATCCCATGAAAAAGCCTTTTGTCACCCTGGAACAGCTCCAGGAGATTGTCAAAGAATACCCCACCCCCTTTCACCTCTACGATGAGAAGGGCATCCGGGAAAACGCCCGGGCCCTGTATAAGGCCTTCGCCTGGAACCCGGGCTTTCGGGAGTATTTCGCCGTCAAGGCCACTCCCAATCCCCAGATTCTGAAGCTCCTCCGGGAGGAGGGCTGCGGGGTGGACTGCTCCTCCCTCACCGAGCTGATGATGTCCGGCCGGTGCGGCTTTGCCGGGGAGGAGATTATGTTCTCCTCCAACGACACCCCCGCCGAGGAGTTCGCTCTGGCCGCCAAGCTGGGGGCCACCATCAACCTGGACGACATCACCCACATCGACTTTCTAAAGGATACTTTGGGTTATATCCCTAAAAAAATTTCCTGCCGGTACAACCCGGGCGGCACCTTCACCCTGGGGGAGAGCAAGGAGGGCTTCCAGGTGATGGACAAGCCCGGCGACGCCAAATACGGCCTGACCCGGACCCAGATGACCGAGGCGTTCAAGCGCCTCAAGGAGCTGGGGGCGGAGGAGTTCGGCATTCACGCCTTTTTGGCCTCCAACACCATCTCCAATGAGTATTACCCCGCCCTGGCGGCCATTCTCTTCAAAATGGCCGCCGAGCTGAAGGAGGAGACAGGCTGCCACATCACCTTCATCAACCTGTCCGGCGGCGTGGGGGTGCCCTACCGCCCCGACCAGCCCGCCAACGACATCGCCCTCATCGGCGAGGGGGTGCGCCGCGCCTATGAGGACATCCTGGTCCCCGCCGGCATGGGGGACGTGGCCATCTGCACCGAGCTGGGCCGGTTTATGCTGGCCCCTTACGGCCACCTGGTCACCCGGGCTATCCACGAGAAGCACACCTACAAGGAATACATCGGCGTGGACGCCTGCGCCGCCAACCTGATGCGCCCGGCCATCTACGGGGCCTATCACCACATCACCGTCATGGGCAGGGAGGACGCCCCCTGCGACCACATGTATGATGTTACCGGGTCGCTGTGTGAGAACTGCGACAAGTTCGCCGTGGACCGGATGCTGCCCGAGATTCAAATCGGCGACCTGCTGGTCATCCACGACACCGGCGCCCACGGCCACTCCATGGGCTACCAGTACAACGGCCGGCTGCGCTCCGCCGAGGTGCTGCTGTGTGAGGACGGCTCCGCCCGTCTCATCCGCCGGGCCGAGACCCCCGAGGACTACTTCGCCACCGTCATTTGGGAGTGACAGCCGTCCCCGCCGCAGCGGAAAAGGCCCCTTTTGAAAGGGGCTCCCGGCGAAGCCGGGTGGGGATTGTGTTTCGCCGCAGGCGAAACGTGCGAAGCAAGTAAGGTTTCCGAAAGCTTGTTTACTTCGTATATTTCGCTTCGCGAAATACAATCCTCCGTCATCCGCTTCGCGGATGCCACCTCCTTTCAAAAGGAGGCTTATTACGTCCGCAGGAGGGCGTTCAGTTCTCTGGAGAGTTTCAGCGCCGCGCGAAAGATATACTCATTCTCGATGCTGTTCTGAACGCCAATCCTGTCAATCATCAGACACAGATCTTTCCGCTGTTCTTCATTCAGATAGCGCTCGACACACTTGATCTGCGCATTCGCAGAACGAACGCTATTCCGGTACTCTTCACCGCCTTGCAGGCTTTCCATGCGGTTTTCCAGTACGAATTGGTACAGATATTTTATCAGGTCATCCATTGTGATGCCTCCATTTTATGCCCAATCGGTCTTTTTTCTTAGTATAACATGCCCATTCGGACTTGTCAAGAGGTTGAAGTCAAAATGCTAAAATTATCAGAACGGTTATACAGCCTACGCAAGGAACGCAGTCTCACCCAGGAAGATGTGGCAAAAGAACTGGAAATTTCCTTGAGATCCTACTGCCGCTACGAAAAAAATGAGCGGGAGCCCACCGCCTCCGTGCTGGTGCAGATGGCAGATTTTTATAGCGTCACACTGGACTATCTGGTGGGACGCAGTGAGGAGCGCAAAGCATGAATATTATGGGCGAGCTGGCCATTTTGTTCGGCGTCTGCCTTGCGGCCGAGGGCATCGCCGCCCTGCTGCCCGTTCCCTTTCCGGCCAGCGTCATCGGAATGCTCCTGCTGCTGGGGCTGCTGCTGTGCCGCGGGGTGAAGGAGCGGCACATCTGCCGGGCCTGCGGGTTTCTCTCGGACAACATGTCCTTTTTCTTCGTCGCTCCCTGTGTCGGCCTGCTGAAATATGCCGACCACCTGATGGAGTGCCTGCTCCCCTTTGTATTTATCGCCATTATCACCACCCCTATCGTCTATTTCGCCACCGCCTGGACCATCCAGCTGACTTTGGCGCTGCGCCGCCGGAAGGGAAAGCACCATGATTGACACAATGCTCTCCTCCCCGTTTTTCGGTCTGGCGCTGACCTGCGCCGCCTGGTGTGTGGGCCTGTGGGCGGAGAAAAAGACCGGCCTGATTCTGTGCAACCCCCTGGTGGTCTCCACCGGGCTCATCATCCTGCTCCTGGTCTGCTGCTGCGGGAATGGCGGCAGCTCCGCCATCGGCAGCGGCTGCGGCTGTGGCTGCGGCATGAACAACGGCGGCTGCGGCTGCGGCACAAACAACGGCGGCTGCGGCTGTGGCTGCGGCTGCGGCAACAACGTCCCGGACTGCGGCTGCGGCTGCTAAGAACTGGCGCTAGGCCCTAACGCCTAGAAAGCCCCAGGCTCAAGGAGGGAACTCCAAGGCCTGGGGCTTTTTGCTTCAAGCGCAGCTTCTCCCGCCTGTCCAAAGCCAGATGGGAAACAGAATCCCGATGGAAAAAAATTCAGGTTTTCAGAAATTTTTGTTTGACAAATTATACTGTAGTATGCTATAATAAAGAAAAACAGAAAAGGACCCGCCCAGAAAGTCCGCCAAAAAGGGCTTTTGGGTGCCTACAGCGCCAATCCCAGGCAGGTTCTGCCGTTTAAGCTGTAAACTTTCTGTTACCCTGAAGCCCTATCTGCCTTTGGGGCGTTTTGGTAGATAGAAACGCGGCGTATGGATGGGCTTTCGCCTGACCTTGCGCACAAAGGAGTGGGCTTTTGTATGCAATCTAGCGACAAAACGAAAAAACTGATCCGCTGTACAGCTTGGGCCATCACCGGCTGCCTTGCAGGATTGCTTATCTGGTTTTTTACACTGTATGGCCGGGACATCTGGAACATTTTTTTAAGCGATAACCCTTCGGCGGCCATGGAGGCTTTTATCCGTTCGCTGGGCGGATGGGGGCCGTTTGTACTGGTGCTTTTGCAGACGCTGCAAATCGCCATCGCTTTCCTTCCCGGCGAACCGGTGGAGCTGGCGGCGGGGATCCTCTACGGCGGCTTCTGGGGGTCTATCCTCTGCCTTGTCGGCGTGCTGATCGGATCGGCGCTGGTCTATTGGCTGGTGGCAAAGCTGGGCAAAAACGCCATTGACGCTTTCCATGACGGGAAAAGTATGCGCAAATTCAACAGCATCCCCGCTTTCAAGCAGGAAAAAAGCGCCGAAATACTGACCTTTCTCCTATTCCTAATCCCTGGCATCCCGAAAGACTTCCTGACATTCGCAGCACCGCTGACGCCGATGAAGCCGCTGCGGTTCCTGCTTATTTCCACAGCTGCCCGCGCGCCGGGGATGTTTATTACCACCTTTGCCGGCGAAAGCCTATTGGCTGGGAATTTCTGGATGGCCGCCGGGCTTTACGGCATCCTGTTTGTCGGCGCTGTAATCGGCTTCTTCTTTTACCGCAGGGTCACCCGCGAAAGGACGGACAGGCCCTAACGCCAAAACCTATATCCCCGAAAGGGACAAGGACGGTTGCTCATATGAATATTCTGATTGTAGGCTGCGGCCGGGTGGGCGCAGCGCTGGCTGGGGTGCTAAGCCGCGAAGGGCACGATGTGTCGATCGTCGACCGGCAGGAAAACGCCTTCAACCTGCTGCCCGAGGATTATACCGGCTATACGACGGTCGGGGTGCCCATCGACCAGGACGTGCTGCGCCGGGCAGGCATCGAAAACTGCGAAGCGGTGGCGGCAGTAAGCCAGGACGACAACGTCAATATCATGGTCTGCCAGCTGGCTGAAGAGATTTTCAAAGTCAAAAAGGTCATCGCCCGTATCTATGACCCGGCCCGCGAAAGCGTCTTTTCCCATTTTGGGCTGGACACCATCTGCCCAACCAATATCACGGTCGATTCTATGCACAGCGCCCTATTGGAACAGGAAGCCCAGCACCTAAGTTTTGGGTGCAACGCTGTGTCTTTCCGGAAAATCCCCGTCCCCCAGCACCTGGTCGGCATCAGCACCGACCAGGTCGACGAACCGGAGGGGGAGGAAATTTTTGCCGTACTGCGCGGCGGACGGCGGCTGGCTTTTGCTTCCCAGCAGCCACTGACGCTAGCGGCGGATGACCAGCTGGTCATTGCCAAACTTACCGATTAGCTTTTTGGGGGGATCCCTATTGAATGTTATCATTATCGGCGGCGGCAAGCTCGGATATTACCTAGCACGGACGCTGATTGAACATGGCCACAGCCCGACGCTGGTGGAACAGGACAAGAAAACCAGCCTGCGTCTGGCCGACGAGCTGGACATCCCGGTGGTCTGCGGCGACGGCACCTTGATTGATTCCTTGCGGGCCGCCGGCATCAAGGAGGCCGACGCGCTGGTGGCGGTGACCGGCGAAGACGAACAGAACCTGGTGGCCTGCCAGCTGGCGAAAATGCTCTTTGGCGTCCGCCGCACAGTAGCTAAAGCCAATAACCCCAAAAATACCCAAGTCATGCGCCAGCTGGGCATCGATATCACCGTCTCGGCTACTGACATGATCGCCCGGCTGATCGAACGGGAAGTGGATCTGACTGCCATCAAGCAGGTGGTCTCCCTCAACCAGGGGGAGGCTTCCCTAAGTGAGATCACCCTTCCCGAAGACTACCGCTATGACGGCAGCCGACTTACTGACATCCGCCTTCCCGACCAGTCGGTCATCGTCTCTATCGAACGCGGGGGGGAAGTCATTATCCCCCGGGGCAGCACCCGGATCTGCTCCGGCGACAAACTGCTGATTATGGCAAAAAACGAAGTGCTCTATAAAGTCCAGGAAAAGCTGCGGCTGGAGTAAACGGCCGGCATCAGCCCACAGAGAGGAAAGTTTGCGATGTTTAATGAAAAAGCAGCAAAAATCTATGACTACATTCGGGATTGCATCCAAAACCACAACTTTTCCCCTACCGTACGGGAAATCTGTGAGCAGGTGGGCATCCGCTCCACCTCGACGGTGCACTATTACCTGAAAGTACTTGAAGACGAGGGCTTAATCCTCAAAGACCCGTTGAAAAAGCGCACCATCAAACTGCCGATGAGCTCAATGACGGTGCCGCTGTTGGGGACGGTAACGGCCGGGCAGCCCATTACCGCTATCGAGGAAATCGAAGAATACATCCCAGTGGCCAACCTCCCCGGCAACAGCACCGACTATTTTGCCCTCCACGTCCGTGGGGAGAGCATGAGGGATGCCGGCATCCTTAACGGCGATATCGTCATTGTCCGCAAGACCCGTTCCTGCCAGAACGGCGACATTGTCGTTGCGCTGATGGAGGACGAGGCGACAGTCA
>JAAWPF010000036.1 GCA_022799835.1 Lawsonibacter sp.
GTACGCCTCCCTGGACTACGAGCTGGAGGGCTATGAGCCCAGCGACCTGGTGAAGGTGGACCTGCTGCTCAACGGCGACCAGGTGGACGCCCTGAGCTTTATCGTCCACCGGGACAAGGCTTACGGCCGGGCCAGGCGCATCTGCGAGAAGCTGAAGGAGAACATCCCCCGCCAGCTCTTCGAGGTGCCTGTCCAGGCGGCCATCGGCGGCAAGATTATCGCCCGGGAGACGGTGAAAGCCATGCGCAAGGACGTGCTGGCCAAGTGCTACGGCGGAGACATCACCCGGAAGAAGAAGCTGCTGGAAAAACAGAAGGAGGGCAAGAAGAAAATGCGCACCCTGGGAACGGTCCAGCTGCCCACCGAGGCGTTTATGGCGGTTCTCAAATTGGACGAGGAATAAAAACAGAGCGGCCCGGCGAGCAGTTCGCCGGGCCGCAAAATATAGTAAGGAGGAAAGAAGAAAACCATTCCTTGGTAGAAGTACCGCTGCGGTACAAAAGCGGGGCCTTGACCGGTCCCAACACATTCTATGCCTCCGGAGGCGGAAGGTTACAGCAGAAACAGCCATACCGCCCAGCCGACCGAGGCCAGGGCGGCCCCCACCGCTCCCCAGGCGGGGGCGGGCAGCCGCTCCAGCCGGCGGTTCCAGGCCTTGCCCTGTTTCAGGTAGCCGTCGGCGGCCAGCCGGGCCTCCCGGAGCACCTTGTCGGCGCTGACCCCCTCCCGGGCCAGGGCCTCCTCCTTGACGATGAAGATGGCCTCCTCAAAGAGACGGGGGTCGGGGGATTTTACCAAAATCACCTGCCGGGTGATACCCTTAACCATATCTGCCACATCCTTTGC
The DNA here is from genome assembly GCA_022799835.1 of Lawsonibacter sp. GTDB lineage: Bacteria > Bacillota > Clostridia > Oscillospirales > Oscillospiraceae > Lawsonibacter. Next base: position 847 of record JAAWPF010000036.1, read on the forward strand.
CAGCGTTTTCCTCTAGTCTGCCCGGATTTGGAAGAAATATTCAGCTCAGCAGCAGCTCCAGCTCCTCCAGGCCCAGCCCGGGCTGGAGGGCCATGCTGAGTCCGTAGCCGATGACCTTGGCCAGGTCGTTCACCTGACTGTCAATGTCCTTGGGGGTGACGAGAAGGTCCCGGTCCCGATCCAGGCTGGGCAGCTCGTCCAGCCCCAGCAGGTCGGCGGCCAGGGTGGCGCCGTCCACCACGGTGGGCACTCCCAGGGCGATGACGGGCGCCCCCAGGGTGTCCCTGGTAAGGCCCATGCGGTGGTTGCCCACGCCGGAACCGGGGGTGATGCCCGTGTCGGTGAGCTGTACCGTCCGGCACAGCCGCTTCAGCGACCGGGAGGCCAAAGCGTCCACCGCCACCACGCAGGCGGGCCGGAGCTTCTCACACACCGCCCGCACCAGCTCGCCGCTCTCCATGCCGGTGGCGCCCATCACCTCCGCCGCCAAGGAGGCCACCGGCCGCAGGGCGCCGAAATGTTCCGGCATCTGGCGGACCAGGTGGCGGGTGACCAGGGTGTTCTGGTGGACCTTGGGGCCCACCGCGTCGGGGGTGATGGCCCGGTTGCCCAGCCCCGCCACCAGCACCAGCCCGTCCTTGGGGACAGGCTGGAGCAGCTCAGTCAGCTCGGCCGCCACCGCCTGGACACAGCGGGGAAAGACGCCCTCCTCCCGGCTGGCCAGCCCCTCCAGGGTGAGGGTGATATAGGTCCCCTGGGGTTTGCCCAGGGCCTGCTCCCCCTGCCGGTCCAGCACCCGGACCGTGTTCACCGGGATGCCGTCGCGCAGGCCGTCCCGGGCCTCCACGCCGGGCAGGGCGTCCGCCTTCCCCGCCTGCTCCTGCCACAGTTCCCTGGCCTCCATGGCCAGATCTGTCCGCCGTATCCGCATATGCTGCGCCTCCTGTGATACAAGATATTGTGAAAAATTTTCCACTTCTGTCCTAGCTTTTGCGGCTTTTGAAAAACTATCCGTAGAACGCAAAAAAATCGAAAAAAACAGTTGATTTTTTGGGAGGAGAGTGGTACAATACAAATCTGCGTGGGTGCGTTGTCACCTGAAATCAAGGATGAAAATCGGAGGAGGTGTTTGGTTTGCCGAATATTAAGTCTGCTAAGAAGCGCGTTCTGGTTGCCCAGACCAAGGCCGCGCAGAACAAGGCCGCGAGGTCCGCGCTGAAGACTGACATCAAGAAGTTTGAGGCCGCGGTGGCGGAAGGCAACCGCAGCGAGGCCGATGCCGCTTACAAGGTGGCTGTCAAGGCGGTGGACAAGGCCGCTGCCAAGGGTCTGCTGCACCGCAACAATGCCGCCAACAAAAAGAGCAAGATGACCATCAAGCTGAGCAAGCTGGCCTGAGCTCTGAGAACAACGTGGAAAGCCGTCTGAATAAGCAGACGGCTTTTTTCGTATCATGAAAGGGGAGGGTGTGACATGAAAAAATTCCTCTCTTTGCCGCCGGTCTCCTTTGTGATGGAGATGGCAGACGCCTGTCTGCGGGTGGGGGTGCCCCGGTCGGCGGCGGCCCTGTCCTACTTTCTGGTCCTGACCCTGTTTCCTCTGCTGGTGTGCGTCAACTACTTCATCGGCCTGTTCCACCTGGACCTGGAGAACCTGCTCCGGTCGCTGGACCAGATCCTGCCCGACGGGGCGCTGGCCGTGATGAAGGACTACCTGGGCTATGTGGCCAGCAGTCAGTCGCCGGCCCTGCTGCTGGCCAGCGTGGTGACCATCCTCATCTCCGCCTCGGCGGGGCTGCGCACCCTGCTGGCCACTCTGGATGACCTCCACGGGACGAAAGACGTACACCCGGTGCTCCGGGCGGCGGTGAGCGTGCTGCTGTCGGCTCTGTTCCTGCTGACAATCTATCTGTCGGTGGTGGTCATCTTCACCGGAGAGTGGTTTTTCTGGCTGCTGGAGGAGCACCTGCCCCGGCGTGTGGCCGAGCTGCTCCCCCTGGAGGCCCTGTCCGGGCTGTGGCAGTGGCTGCGTTATCTGCTGCTGTTCTGCTTCGTGCTGCTGATGGTGCTTATCGTCTACCGTGCGGGCGCTCCCCGGCGGGCCATGCGGACGGGGGTGCTGCTGCTGTCCTCCCTGCTGGCGGCGGCGGCCATCGCCGGGGCGTCGGTGGTGTTCTCCTGGTTCATCGGGATGTCCTCCCGGTACGCCCTGGTCTACGGCTCGCTGGCCTCTCTCATCATCCTGCTGGTCTGGCTCTACCTGTGCGGCAATATCCTGCTGCTGGGGGCGGTGGCGGGAAGGGTCATCGAGGACCGGCGGAGACGCTGACGATCTGCGGGTCGGACGGAGTTTCGTCCGGCCCGATTTTTATGCCCCGCTCTCTTTCCAAACGGAAAGAAATGTGCTATGCTTATCATGAGAAAATTTTGCCGCCCCGGAGGAGAGGGGCGGCGGGATGAGGTGGCACTATGAACAAACTGATCCGCCAGCTGAACCATGAGATCGTGGAGTCCCTGGCCGCCCGGAGGCCGGACCGGTTCCCGGGCCGCAGGGCCATCCAGGAGCTGCTGAAGGACCCTGTCTGGGAGGAGGGGGCGGCTGCCCTGTTCCCCATCCGGGAGCGGCTGAGCTGTGCCCATGTTCTGGAGCTGTGCGCCCCCATGCTGGACAGGATCTGCCCTGAGCCGCCGGAGAAGGGCTGGGGCCCCTTCTGCTATCAGTATGTCTGCCGCCTCATGTTCCCCGACAACGGCTTCGCCCCGGAGGCCCCCCGCTGCGGGAGCGGAGCGGTGTTTTACCTCACTGTCCTGCAGACCCTTCTGGACTGGGAGCGGGAGGCCCTGCCCTTCGACCCCATGCTGGACTTCCAGTTTCTCACGGAAGAGGAGTATGAGAACTGCGACAAGGCCCGGGAGTACCGCCGCTTCCTGGCCGCCTGGCGCTCGGAGTTCCTCTATGAGCTGATGCGTCTGGGGATGGAGTTTACCCCCTTCAAGACCCTGAGCCACATCTCGGGGGTCCACTATATCGCCATGACCGCCGCCAGGGGGCTGGCCAAGGCGGGGGTGGGGGTGGACCTGTCCCTGATCTCGGGGGCCGCCGCCGCCCACGACCTGGGCAAATTCGGGTGCCGCCCCGGGGAGCGGGTGCCCTATCTGCACTACTACTACACTGACCAGTGGCTGCTGGAGCGGAAGATGGAGGACATCAGCCACATCGCCTCCAACCACTCCACCTGGGACCTGGAGCTGGAGTCCCTGTCGGCGGAGTCTCTGCTGCTGATCTATGCCGACTTCCGCTCCAAGTCGGAGCGGGACAAGAACGGCAACGAGGTGGTGATCCTCTATCCCCTGGATGAATCCTTCCAGGTGATTTTGTCAAAACTGGACAATGTGGACCGGAAGAAGCGCCGCCGGTATGAGTTTGTCTACAGCAAGCTCCACGATTTTGAGGACTACATGCGCCGGCTGGGGGCGGATGTGGACCTCACCGGGCAGGAACAGACCCCCGCCCCCCAGAAGGACCCCGCCCTCATGGGCCCGGACGAGACCCTGGATGGGCTGATCCTCCTGTCGGTGGAGCACAATCTGAAGCTGATGCACATGCTGTCCAACGAGCAGAAGTTCGGCAACATCATCGAGGGGGCCCGGTCCACCAAGAGCTGGCAGCAGCTGCGGGCTTACCTCAACGTGTTTGAGGAGTATTTCACCTATCTGTCCGTGCGGCAGAAAACCCAGGCTTTGAGCTTTCTGTATGAGCTGCTGATGCACCGTGAGGGTGACATCCGCCGTCAGGCCGGCGCCCTGATTGGCCAGATTATCGCCCGGTTCCACCTGGTCTACCGCAAGGAGGTCCCCGCCGACGCCCAGAATGACCCGGCGGAGGAGGTCCCCTTCACCCTGTGGGGCCAGTATCTGGACATGATTATCTTCCCCGACCACAAGACCACCCCCCAGCAGCGGGCCCACATCGCCTACTGCCTGAAGCTGATGATCGAGTCCATGCTGAACCACGCCCGGCCCGGAGATATTCCCCGGTTCCTGGACATGCTGCTGCGCTACTACAGCGACCCGGAGCACACCGACTCGGATACCGCGTTTACCCTTCTGGACGCGGCCCGGTATCTGCCCCCCAAGCACTACGGCGAGGACACACGGAAGATGCTGGTCAACTTTGCCGCCCACTTTACCACCCGGGAGGAGCCCCGTCTGGTCACCGCCGCCCTCCAATTCCTGCGGGAGACGGTGCGCAATATCCCCCGGGACCACCCACAGATGGCCCGTATCGCCCGTATCGTGAAGGACACCCCCTCCAAGCAGCTGACTACGGTGTTTTTGAAGTGCCGCATCCTGCGCAGGGCGGGCTGGGACGTGTCCGCCCTGGAGGAGACTCTGTACCACACCGATATCACCAGCGAGGTCTTTCTGGACAACCTGAAAACCGCCACCCCCTGGATTGTCAAGGTAGCCGGCGTGGAGCTGCTCCGGGACCAGGTGGAACACGGGGTGGAGACCCATGTGCTTCACATCGCCACCCATTTCTCCAACCTGGTCAAGGTGTCCGAGCGGGTGGGTGTGCGGTATACCGCCGGCGCCGCCCTGGTGCGCACCCTGTCTCTGCTCCGCCGGGACCAGCGCAACGAGGTGGTGGTGGAGCTGGGCAAGGGTTTGGAGATGGGCCAGTATGAGATCTCCAAATACATCCCTCAGTATCTGGGAGAGGCCGCCCTGTACCTCCACCCCAGCGAGCTGGATGAACAGGTGCTGTGGCTCAAGGGTCTGCTGGGCTCCCCCAACGACTCGGCCGTGGCCGGGGCGCTGAACACCATCGCCGTGCTGCTCCAGCACTATCCTGACTATCAGCGGCGCTTCCCGGAGCAGGCCCAGGTCTATGAGGCCCGGCGGCAGGAGCTGCTGGGCCTGCTCCTCCAGGGACTGGCCCACTACCGGGAGACGGTGCGGCAGGAGGCCCTGCTGGTCACCGGCAAGCTCCTCTTTGAGAGCTCCATCCTGGACATGGAGGAGAAGGCCCGGCTGTTTTCCCTGTGCTATCGCAAGCTGCTCTTCCTCATCCAGGAGTCCCCCCGGCAGGACGGGCTGACGCTGTTCTACCGTGCCTCCGCCCTGGCTCATATCAACCGCTTTATCGCCGTCCGGCGGCTGGACCACGGGCCCTTCACCTTTGAAAAGCCCCGGAAGATCGCCTTCTTCCCCGGCACCTTCGACCCCTTCACCCTGTCCCACAAGGGGATTGTCCACGCCATCCGGGATCTGGGCTTCGAGGTCTATCTGGCGGTGGACGAGTTCTCCTGGTCCAAGAAGGCCCAGCCCCACCTGATCCGCCGGCAGATCGTCAACCTGTCCGTCGCCGGGGACTTCCACGTCCATCTGTTCCCCGACGACATCCCGGTGAACATTGCCAATCCCGCCGACCTGAAACGGCTGGTGGAGCTGTTTCCCGGACAGAAGGTCTATCTGGTGGCGGGCAGCGACGTGGTGCTCAACGCCTCCTCCTACCGGGCGGAGCCCCAGCCCTACTCTGTCCACCAGATGAACCACGTCATTTTCCACCGGGCCGGGGAAGCGGAGCTGCCCGCCCCTCTGCCCATTACCGGCCAGGTCATCCAGCTCCAGCTGCCCCCCCACCTGGAAGACATCAGCTCCACCCGCATCCGGGAAAACGTGGACCTGAACCGGGATATCTCCAACTTCATTGACCCTGTGATTCAGGACTTTATCTATCAAAACGGCCTCTACCTCCGGGACGGCCAGGAGAAGCCCATGCTGAACGCCGGTGAGCTGGAGTTTCAGTGGATGGACGCCCCCACCCCCGAGCTGTTGGCCGAGCTGGAGATCCACAACAAGAACAGCGAGCTGGTCCGGACCAGTATCGTGGAGGAGAAGGACCGGGTCATTGTACTGGCGGAGACGGGCGGCGGCCGCCGGCTGGGCCATATCAGCTATCGGACGCTGTCCACCTCCCAGCTCTTCGCCTCCATTCCGGACCAGGAGCTGGCCAACCACATCCGTCTCAGTTCCGGGGGCAGCGTGCTGTTCATCACCTCCCTGTTCGCGGAGGAGGGTGAGCTGCACGGGTACTATTTACAGCTGCTCATCAGTGAGCTGCTGGCCTATGCCCTGGAGCAGGAGTGCGTCTACGGCATCTTCCGCCCCCACAGCCGGACCATGAGCCAGGAGCTGGAGGACCTGCTCTCCCGCCAGGGCTTCGTGCCCCATCCGGGGGTGAGTATGTTCTGGGAGGTGGATATGCATGCCCCCACCGTACTCATCCAAAACCTGGAGACCGCCATTCAGGATCCTCTGTGCCACAACCGCCGGGTGCTGGCCGCCATCCGCCGGAACCACCAGCGTCTCCAGACCGCCCTCACCGGGCTGTACCCCGGCTCTCTGGTGCTCACCCTGTCCGCCGACACCATCCACCACAAGCTGCTGAAAAAAATTACCGCCCTGAACAACGTCCCGGAGAAACCCGCCAAGCCCCGGGTGCTGGGAGAGAACATGTGCGTCCCCTTTGGCAAGCTGCTCCGGGGCAAGATGGTGCCCAACACGGTGACCAAGACGCTCCACACCGATAAAGTGTTCACCCCCGACCTGTCGGAGAGCACCCTGGAGGCCTTCCCCTACTACGCCCCCATCCCCAGTCAGGTGAGGACCCTGAAGTCCTTCAACCGCCCGGTGATCCTGGTGGACGACCTGATGCATCCCGGCTTCCGGCTCAAGCGGCTGGGGCCCGTCCTCCAGCAGGAGGGGGTGCCCATCCGGATGGTGCTGGTGGGCATCCTGTCCGGCTACGGCAAGGACCTGATGACCTCCTGGGGCCAGCCGGTGGACAGTGTCTATTTCCTGCCCCGCATCCGCCAGTGGTTTATCGAGGCCACCCTGTACCCCTTTGTCGGAGGCAACACCGTCCGGCGCCAGCTATCCCCCGTGCCTGGCCTGCTGCCCGGCATCAACCATATCCTGCCCTACGCCAGGCCGCTGTTTCAGGATGAGTGCGGCCAGACGGCGGCCCTGAATCTGTCCCGCACCTGTCTGGAGTGTGCCCTGGACCTGATCTCTGTTCTGGAACAGGAGTATCGGCTGCTCTACGGGCGCAACCTGACCCTGTCCCGCCTGCCCGAGGCCGTTATCCTGCCCCTGTGCCCCGACAAGGGCATGTGCCTGCACTACGACCCCAATCTGTCCGCCTCGGTCTATCTGAAAAATGACCTGGAGCAGCTGCTGCGGCAGAATCCATGATCGGTAGAGACGGGGGTTTGCCCGTCCGCGCAGATGGGAATTATCCCCGGGCGGATGTTATCCGCCCCCACAACACAATACCGGAAGTGATATCATTATGTATTATTACGACATCAACGGCGCGGCGCTGGTCTCACTGGTCCCGCTGGAGGGCCTCGGCCCTGAGACAGAGCCCTCTGGCAGCTGGCGGCTCTTCGCCGCCGTCCCCGGCGACCCGGTGCTGGGCCGGGGGTCCTTCAAGGCGACACATCCCGGCCAGCTGCTGGCCGGCCACGGCCTGGAGGCACTGGATGCCTCCCGTCTGCCCGATTTTGACGGCGGGCCCACCAGCGTCATGCTCAGCAACGGCACAGTTGTCCCGCTGGAGGTGGACGAGAACGTCCGGCAGGCCATCGCCGACGGCCGGCTTACCGCCATCAACACCGCCCGCCCCGGCTGGGAGGAGATCCTGAAATGGTCCACCCATTCCGGGAAGAAGCGGGTCAACATCCTGGCTATCGGCGACGTGGGCTCCACCCTCCTCACCGGGCTGAAGCTGCTGGGGGGGGACGTGATCTCCTCCATCGGCATCTGTGACCTGTCTGACCAGATCACCGCCCGGTGGGAGTTTGAGATGGGACAGATCAACCTGCCCTGGAACTACGGCATGTTCCCCGAGGTGGAGGTGGTTTCCCCGGAAAACCTCTTCGACTGCGATATGTTCGTCTTTGTGGCCTCCAAGGGGATTCCCCCGGTGGGCTCCCAGGTGAAGGATGTGCGCATGGCTCAATTCGAGGCCAACGCCGGTATCGTGAGGCACTATGCCCGCCTGGCCCGGGAGAAGAAATTCCAAGGGCTGTGGTGTGCCGTGTCCGACCCGGTGGACCCCCTGGCCAAGACCGCCTATCTGGAGAGCAACCGGGACGAAAACGGCGCCTTTGACGGCAAGGGCCTGCGGCCCGAGCAGGTCCAGGGCTTCGGCCTGGGGGTGATGAACGCCAGGGCGGCCTACTTCGCCAAACGGGACGAAAAGCTGGCCTCCTTCCTCACCGAAGGCCGGTCCTTCGGCCCCCACGGGACGGGGCTTTGGATTGCCAACTCCGTTGAGCGCTACGACGAGGAGATTTCCCAGGAGCTGACCCGCCTCACCGTCACCGCCAACCTGAAAATGCGTGAAATCGGCTTTAAGCCCTACGTGGCCCCCGCCCTGTCCTCCGGGGCGCTGTCTCTGCTGCTCACCCTCCGGGGGGAGTGGCACTGCGGGTCGGTGTTCCTGGACGGGGTCTATATGGGTGTCAAAAACCGCTACACCCCCGCCGGGGTGGAGACCGAGCTGCTGCCCCGCATCCCCGATGAGTTGTTCGGCCATATCAGAGAGGCGGCGGAGCACCTTAAAACAATTATTTGATACCTGTGGGGGCGGCCAAAGGCCTCCCCCGCAGAAAGAAAGGCATTTCAATGGAATTCAGAGAAGAAAAACGGGACTTATTCTCCGTTTCCAATGACTATTACCTTGCCCACTGCATCAGCGCGGACTTCGCAATGGGCAAGGGGATTGTTGTGGAGTTCAACCGGCGATTCGACATGAAAAACCAGCTCAAGGCCCACTATCCCGATTACCTTGACCGGTGGCAGCGGGAGAAAAAGCGCTCCGGATGTATTTTGGCCGGGCGTGTGTTCAATCTGATCACCAAGGAGCGTTATTTCCAAAAGCCCACCTATGAGACTTTGCGGGGTGCGCTGGAATGTATGAAGGCCCTGTGCCTCCAGAAGGGCATCCGCCAGGTGGCAATGCCGGTAATTGGCTGTGGGCTGGACCGGCTGGAGTGGGAACAGGTGTCGGCCGTCATTCAGGATGTCTTTTCCGATACCGGGATCGAAATATTGGTGTGCATAAGGTAGGAGCGTGGCATGATGTCTTTGGTCTTGATTCACCCCGCCCCCGACGCCGGCTGGGCGGGCCAGCGGCTGGACGGCGTGCTGAGACACGCCCTGGCCGGACGGGAGGTCCAGGTGGTACGGCGGGCGGAGGAGTTGTCCGGGCTGGAGGGCCGGCGCCTCCTGCTGGCCCTGGCTCTGGGGGATGCGGGGGTCAATCTGGAATATGTCCGGATGCTGGCCCGGCTTCGGAAGGAGCCGGAACTGCTGCGGGGCTGCACCGGCGGTCTGATTGTGGACGGGGCGGGGGAGCTGTATACCAAATCCGCCGCCGCCGAGGCCGCCCTGGCCCTGAACCGGGCGGGCTGCGCCCTGGTGGGCCGGCCCCTGGTGGAGGCCACCGGCTCCTTGGTCAACTTCACCGTCCAGGCCAAAAACCTGGGTACCGACCTGACAGGGGCCTACCGGGCCGCCGTCCAAGAGCTGGCGGACCGGGTGGAGACCGGATTCTTTCCCCGCCGGGACCGGCCCCAGGTTTTGGCCCTCCACGCCTCCAGCCACCACACCTCCAACACCATGGACCTGTGGTCCAAGGTGCGAACGCGGCTGGAAAGCCGGTGCGACATCCGGGAGATTGGCCTGCGCAACGGCACTCTGTCCGACTGCTCGGGCTGTCCCTACACCATGTGCCTCCACTTTGGGGAGCGGGGGGGCTGCTTCTACGGCGGCGTGATGCAGGACGAGGTCTACCCCGCCGTCCGTGCGGCGGACGCCCTGGTGCTGCTGTGCCCCAACTACAACGACGCCCTGCCCGCCAACCTCACCGCCTGCGTCAACCGGCTCACCGCCCTCTTCCGGCAGACGAGGTTTTATGACAAGGCGGTCTTCGCCATCGTGGTCTCGGGCTATTCCGGGGGGGACACGGTGGCCAGGCAGGTCATTGACGCCATGAATATGAATAAATCGTTCTATCTTCCCCCCAATTTTGCTTTGGTGGAGACGGCCAATTCCCCCGGCGAGGCCCTGGCCCTGCCCGGGATTGGGGAACGGCTGGAGGGGTTTACACAAAATATTCTGGGTACCCTGTATGGATAGGGCCAGACTGTCCAGGGAAAGGGAGCCCCCCTGATGCAGAGACCGGATCGCGCTGCATCAGGGGGGCTCTGTTGTGTTGCGGAGCATAAAAATAACGGCCGGGAAGGGGCTCGGCCGTTATTGCGGGGACAGGTCATGCACAGGTGGCCTTTCGACCGAAAACAGTATATCATAATATCCAGGCTTTGACAAGAAAAAATGCAGTTTTCATGATAGAATTTGCAGAAAAACACAAAAAATAGGATAATTTTGAATAATTATTCCTTAAGATTCAATTTTTATACGGGGCAGCGCATATTCCAGCATCATGCCGATCAGTTCGTTTCTGCTGCGTCCGGTGCGCGCGGCAACTTCCTCAATCCCCTGGAGCGTCTGCTCTTTTACCCGAACAGAAAAGACCTTATAGCCGTCTTCCCCTCTTGGACGAATCAAAAGATGGTCATTTTCCATAGATTTTTCCTCCTTTGGTGTAAACATAGTTTACCCTTGAAAATGATTAATATATATGTTATACTATAGTTACAGAAAAAGCATTGGAGGAAAACATGAATAAAGATACAAAATATGATACAAATAATGTTGTAGACGGCCTGTGCTATGCTGCGGTGGGCAGGCTGATGGCGGAACACATAGAGCGGATGCACCCCGCCGTCATCTCCCAGGCGGTGGAGAGCAAGGCGGTCCAGACCCTGGAGGCCATCCGCTGTGTGCTGGAGAACGGCCGGCTGAACGATGAGGAGTGCTGTGAGCGGGTGGAGAAGCTGGTCCGGCTGTTTTTCCAGGAGCTGGAGATCCCTATCGACCGGCGGCCTGGACCCGAATAGCGGCGCAGCCGTCACTTTCTCCAAAAGAAGAGCCTGGAAAAAGGCAGTGTTTTGCAAAAAGACGCTGTCTTTTTTTGTGCGCTTATGGTATGATGGTCCACACAGAATTTCAGCCATCAAAAAGGAGTACAACCAATGATTACTGTCACCGACCTGAGCCTGAACTACAGCGGCACCCCGCTGTTTTCCCACGTGGACCTGCAGTTCCTCCGGGGCAACTGCTACGGCATCATCGGCGCCAACGGCGCCGGCAAGTCCACCTTTTTAAAAATCCTGTCCGGGGACCTGGAGTCCACCTCGGGCCAGGTGTCCATCCTGCCCAACATCCGCATGTCGGTTTTGAAGCAGGACCAGAACGCCTACGACGCCTACAACGTGATGGACACCGTCATCATGGGCAACCAGCGCCTGTACGACATCGGCAAGCAGAAGGAGGCCCTCTACGCCAAGGAGGAGATGACCGACGAGGACGGGCTGCTGGCCTGTCAGCTGGAGGAGGAGTATGCCGAGCTGGGCGGCTGGGAGGCCGAGAGCGACGCCAGCCGCATCCTCCAGGGCCTGGGGCTGGGCACCGAGCTGCACTACAACGACATGGCCACCCTGGACGCCCGCCTGAAGGTGAAGGTGCTGCTGGCCCAGGCCCTCTTTGGCAATCCCGACCTGCTGATGATGGACGAGCCCACCAACAACCTGGATATCGACGCAGTCAACTGGCTGGAGGACTTCCTCCTTGAGTTTGAGGGCACGGTGATCGTGGTCAGCCACGACCGGCACTTCCTGAACACCGTCTGTACCCACATCGTGGACATCGACTACGGCAAAATCAAGATGTATGTGGGCAACTACGACTTCTGGTACGAGTCCTCTCAGCTGGTGCAGCAGCTCATCAAGAGCCAGAACAAGCGCAACGAGGAGAAAATCAAGGAGCTGCAGGATTTTATCTCCCGCTTCTCCGCCAATAAGTCCAAGAGCAAGCAGGCCACCGCCCGGCGCAAGCTGCTGGACAAGCTCACCGTGGAGGAGATGCCCGCCTCCTCCCGCCGCTACCCCTGGGTGGGC
>JAAWPF010000037.1 GCA_022799835.1 Lawsonibacter sp.
GGTAGTGGATGGCATCCAAAAATACCACAGCGTAAATGGATTCCAGGGGGCGCTGTTGCCATTCACGAGCCACAGGCAGGATCTTGTCCGTGATCCGGCCCGGCCTGCTCGGCAGCCTGGGCGGTCTGCTTGGCGTTCTCGGAGATATCGGTGATGGTGGCGGACAGCTCCTCCACGGCGCTGGCCTGCTCGGTGGCGCCCTGGGCCAGGGACTGGGCGCTGTTGGACACCTGGTCGGCCCCGGCAGCCACCTGGTCGGAACTCTGGCTGATCTGGACCAAATTGTCGCTTATGCTGCGGTTGATGACCCGCAGGGAGTTCAGGATACGGCTCAGAGATCCCACATAGACCTTCTCGTCCTTGGTGCGCACATCAAAATTGCCGTTGCCCATCTCTTCCAGCAGCCGGCAGGTATCGCCAATGCACTCACCCAGAACATGCTGGCTGGTACGCAGCGCGTCGCACATCTCACCCAGCTCATTCTTGCCGGTGTAGTCCACGGGAACGGCCAGATTGCCCTGGCTGAAGCCCACCAGTGCGCTGCGGACCTGCTCGGTCGGCTCCGCGATGCTCTTGATGATCTTAAAGGCCATTGTCAGCACGACCAGGGTGGCGACAAACATCACAGCGATGATCACAACCAGCTCGATTGTGGAGGCCTGGTTCTGTTCCTTAATGATTTCATCCTGCTCATTCTCCAGATACTTGGCCAACTCGGTACCGGCCTGGGCAGCGGTGTTCAGCGCGGGGGTGCAGGTGCTCACAATCATCTCCGCGGCCCGTGTGCGGTCTGTGCGCACAACGCTGGCAATCTCCTTGGCTTCATTCGCCCAGGTGTTCAGCAAAGTAACAAAGGTATCCAGCTTGCTGCTGTCCGTCAGCTCCTTAGGATAGGAGTTCTGCATATCTTTAATTTCGCTGTTTAACTCCTCCAGCTGAGAGGTAAAGGTGGAAAGGCTGTCCGTATTGCCAGAGAGCGCCACATCCCGCAGGGTGCGTGCGGCAATATTATAGCTGATCCGGCAGTCGGAAACCAGCTGAGTGGTCTTTACATAGTGATCGATGATATCGGTGTAGGCGTTCTTTTGCACGTTCATCATAATCAGCGCGGCAATAATGATGATGACAGAAATCAGAATAGTCGTGCCGAACCCCACGATCAAGCTTTTTTTAATGGACATGTTTTTGAAATTCATATGTACTCCTCCCATGTTTTCCCGTCGCTGACGGCGGTGCGGAATCATAGTGTGCCCTGCCGACTATTATACATCAAATTTCCCGGCGGCGCAAGAAAAAGCGAAAATTTTTGAGCAAATTCCTTCTTTTTTCATTTTTAACAAAAAATTGGGAAAAAGCTCCCCGGTCCTGCAGGTTTTTCAGACGATATCGCCGTATTTTCCGTTCTTTACATCACCCACGATCTTTCCATCTACCAGTGTGACTACCCTGCGGCGCATAATATTCACGAACTGGCTGGCGTGTGTCGCCATCACAATGGTAGTACCCTTACTGTTCAGCTCATTGAGCAGATGCAGCACATCCCAGATGGTATCGTCATCCAGATTGGCAGTCAGCTCATCCAGGAGCAGAACAGGCGGGCTGCTGAGCAGGGATCGGGCCAGCTCCACCCGGCGGACCTCGCCGATAGACAGCTCGGCCGGATAGCAGCCGCCCACATCAGGCAGTCCCACCAGACCCAGCGCTTTTTCCGCTGCCGCCCGGCTTTTGCGCTGCATTCCCCGGGCCCGCCCGGCCACCAGCAGATTCTCCATGATGGTCCGCTTGCGGATCAGCATGGTCTGCTGGCCGACAATTCCGAAGGTCCGAATCAGCCGCGCCTTCCAGGGACCGAAGTAGCGGGCGATATTGACATCGTCAATATAGGCCGCCCCCTCATCAGGTGAGATTTCCCCCCCCAGCAACTTGAGCATGGTGCTCTTTCCGGCCCCGCTGCTGCCTATGAGGAACACGAACTCTCCCTGTTCCACGGTGATACTCAGCTCCCGAACCGCGTAGTGCTTCCTTTTATCCCGCTTATCCTCCGATTTATACGTTTTTGCTGCATTTTCCAAACGAATTGCCGGCATTTGATACGGCTCCCTTTGCCTATGGCGGGCCGTCCGGCAAAAGGGGGAGGCGCCGCCATAAATTTATAGTTCAAAAATCTCGCTTCTTGTAGTATAATCGTTTTCAAAGCCGTTGAAAAGAGTTATTTTGAATTTTTTTGGGGGTCACTGTGAAAAAATTCGAGAAGCCCAAGAAAAAGAAATGGTATCAGATACCGCTTGTTCTCCTGCTGGCTGTGCTCTGCGTCGGCGGAACAGAGCTGGTCATGTGCTCCTATTTTGAGCCCGCGCTCTATGCGCGCATCACCGCCCCTGTGCGCAATGCCGTTCAAGCCGGGGTCCGACAGGTCACGGAGACGGGTCAGGCAGTCTGGAACAACCTTTGCCACACCGCTGATGCCGCCGCCCTCCGCCTCCAAATGGCATGGGAGGAATTTACCGCCGAACCGGAACCTCAGCCTGAGCCTGACGAGGAGGTGCAGCTGGTGGATGACAATCTGGTTACCGTCCCGCCCCGGCCCCGGGCCGACTTCACCGTCACCGCACTGGAGAGCCGGGACGGGCTGGACATCCTCACCGGGGGGGCCAGGGAGGTCATCTACTACGACCAGACCTCGGAGCGCTGGGCCGGGGAGCCCTACGGCTCCGACCACATCGGCGGCTACGGCTGCGGACCCACAGCCATGTCCATTGTCGTGTCCTCCCTCACCGGTCAGGTGGCAGACCCGGCGCAGATGGCCCAGCTCTGCGTGAAAAACGGCTACTGGGCCAAGTCCCACGGCTCCTACCTGAGCATGGTCCAGGGGATTGCGGAGCTCTATGGGCTAAACTGCGCCTCCCTCCCGCCGGAGGAGGCGGACACTGACACCGTCACCCAGCACCTGGCCACCGGGAACCTTATTGTGGCGCTGATGGGGCCGGGCCACTTTACCAGCGGCGGACACTTCATCGTCCTGCGGGGCATCACGCTGGAGGGCAGTATTCTGGTGGCCGACCCGGCCAGCCAGGAACGGAGCCTGACCACCTGGGACCTGGATCTGATTTTGGAGGAGCTGTCAGCCAAGCGCTACAACGGCAGTCCGCTGTGGGTCATCTCCCCAATTTTTTCCTGAAAACTGCCCCTGCGGCCTTTTCGGCGCGGGGGCAGTTTTGCGCCTGTATGCAACAGGATTTTATTTTTTCTCCGCGTAGAAGGAGTTCTTCCCGGCCAAGCGGCGGTTCAGCCTCTGATCCAGCTCGACCACCCGCTCCAGCAGGCGCCGGCTCCGGCCTGCCTCCTCGAAGCAGGACTCTTCCTCCGCCGTTGGGGAAACCGACCCGGAAATCACGGCTTCCACCCGCTCCCGTTCCTCCGGGGTCAGGTTCTCCTGCTTTAAAAGGGCGGTTCGCCTCAGCTCCTCCAACTGGAGGATGGGATCCTGGCGCATGGACAGCAGAAGCCGGATAGACACATCATCGCTCCGGTCCATGGCCTCCCCCAGCTGCCGGCTCAGGTCCATCACCTCCGACAGAAGGTTATACTTCTTCCGCTCCAGCACAGCCAGCTCCAGCCAGTCGTTCTTTGTCATGCCCGCTTCTCCTGGGCGCTGCTGTTCTTCTCCGCGGCGCGGAAAGCGTCCCGCATATCGGCCAGCATAGGGCGCAGGCGCTCCAGCTCCGCCTTGTTCCGCCCGATCTTGATGCGCCCCATCTGATAGGTGAAATACTCATACATCCGGCTCAGGTCGTGGCTGATGGGGTACTGCCGGTCCAGGGTCTCGTCCAGGTAGTTGACGATGTCGATGCACCGGTCCATAGCCCCCTCAAAGGTGGACCAGTCCTGCTTATCCAGGGCGATGGAGGCCAGAGTGGAGCGCTTGACCGCCTCGTCATAGAGCAGCATGAGAAGCTCCCCGGGGGTCATGGAGTTGATGGACTGCTGTTTATATTGCTGATACCCTCTTGTATCCATATAGGATTATCCTTTCCGGCGTTCTCAGCCACCCATCATCCCCGCCAGGGTGGAGCTCTGGGAGTTCATCTGCTGGATCAGCTGCTCCAGGCGGGCAAACTGGCTGGTATATTTCTCCACCTGGCTCTCCAGCTTGGTCTGCCACTTCTCAATCTCATCGCCATACCGGTCGATCTCCTGCTGCCACTGGTTATTCATCAGGGACAGAGAGCTGAGGGGCGTGCCGGCTTGCTGAACCAGGACGCCCTTGGGCTCGCCGGTGGTCTTGGAGTAGTAGTCCAGCTGGGTTTTCATCCGGTCCATGATGCCGTCGCTCTTGGTGAACAGGTCAGCCACCCGGTCGGGGTCGCTGTCCAGCATAGCGCGCAGCTTATCCTCGTCAATCTGGACGGTCTGGCCGCCGGTGCTGATGTCGAAGCCGATGGAGATACCCATATCCTTCAAGGTGTCCACGTCCGTCTTGTTGGAGAAAGAGAAGGCTTGGTTCATCTTGGTGTACAGATTGTTCAGGTTCCGGTCGCCGAAGAGGATGCCCTGCTTGGCCTTCTCCTCATAGCGCTCGATGGCGCTCTCGGACATGCCCTCCCGTTCCTCGTCGGTGAGGGGCTCGTAATTGGCGAGAGACCCGCTGGAGCTCTTATAGGGCATGGTGGAGTAGGCCGACTTGATCTCGCCCATCATGGTGTTGTAGTCCTCCACCATGCTCTTGATGGCGTCGATGATTTTATCCGAGTCAGTCTTGCTCTGGAAGGTGACGCTGTTCTTGTACACCGGCCTGCCGGCGGCGTCCAGGTTCTGGGTCCCGTCCGCGTTCTTGGAGCCGTCGAACTCCTCCTCCATGTTGATGGTCAGCCCATCGACGTTCACGCTGTTGGAGCTGCGGGTCATGGTCTTCTGCTCGCCGTTGACAGTAATGGTGAACTTGGCGTCCTGGCCGGGGGTGTAGTCGATCTTAGGGGCGTTACTCTCGTCGAATTCCACACTGTCGCCATCGTGATCGGTGATTTTAAAATCCAGCGCCGCACCGCTCTTCTTGTCCTTCGCCTCAATCTGGCCCGTATACTTGTTATAGGCAAAGGAATGATTCATCCCCATGGGAGACTCGTTCAGATTATCGACAATCTCCTGAACCGTTGTATCCTTCGTGATGTTGAATCGGACTTCACGCCCGGGAACCGAGAAGGAGAACATATATTTTTCACCCTCCGGCCTCATCTTCAGCCATTCCACACCATAGGCATCGGCAAAGCTCTCGCCGCTCCGGTCGGGAATATCGGTGGAGCCAAAGATGGCCTGCGCCAAACCCTCGCCCATTTCGATTTTGCTGTCCGCGCCGGTCTCCTTGGAGGTAAAGGTGAAGCTCTGGGTAGTCTGGGAGTAGCCCACCTGCACCCCGGCGCTCTTGTTGGAGTTGATGTCGGACAGGATGGTGGACAGCTTGGTGTCCTCGGTATAGGTGCCGACCTTCACCCCGTTGATGACGAAGTCATACTGCTGCTTGCCCTTGTCGTCCAGCTTGGCGATGGGGTTGCCGTCGTCGTCTTTCTTCACGTTCCCCTTCTCATCTGTCTCATACACCGGGGTCAGGCCGTTCAGCTTGTCGCCCATCAGGTCCTTCAGGGTCTTGCTGGTGTTCAGATAGGAGGTAGCGGTGTTGCCGATGCCCAGAGCGTCGCCCACACTGGAGTTGAGCACCAGGTCGGAGCCCTCGTTCTTCACCTTGAACTCCAGCTGGAGGCTGCCGTCGGTGGCCTTGTTCTCCACAGTAACCTTGTCCCCGAAGGCACTCTTGACCCCCTCCTGGAGGGCCTCGGTATACTTGGCGGCCAGCTCGTCCTTGGCGACCTCCTTGCCGTTGATATAATAAATCTCTTTGGTGGTCTTGTTTCCGTCCTCGTCCTCGACCTCTTTCTTCTCGTATCCGACCCTGGGCATGGCGATCTGCTTGGTGGTGCCGTCCAGGCTCATGTTCATCACCGCGCCGCCCTTTTCCGCCAGATACTCAAACGCGTTGAGGTTGCGGGTCAGGCCCTTTTCGCCACTGGCGCTCTTGATATTGCTGGCGTCGATGGAGGTGATCTTGCTCTCCTTGGCGTCCTCCAGGGCCTCCTCATCCAGGCCCAGCTGCTCGGCGATGTTGCCGCTGGCCCCGGAGATATACAGGCCGTTCTTGCCCTTGAGCTCGCTGAAGGAGATGGTGCCGTCATCGTTGGCGGTGGCCTTGATGCGCTCGCTGGCGGCCTCGGAGTTGCCGTTGTTGAAGATAATCTTCTCATCGGCCAGCTTCTGGTTGATGAGCTCGGCCAGCACATCAACGTCCTGCACGTCCTTCTCGTCAACGCCCTGGTCCTTGGCCAGCTTGGTCCGGATGTCCTTCATGGCGTCCACATCGGCGGACTCGTTAAAGCTGATGCTCACCGTCTTGGTGCCGTAGGTCAACGACAGGCTGCCCTTCAGGTTGGCCAGCTCCATGTTTTTCTCCGCGTCAACGGACAGGTCAACCCCCTCGCCGGCGCGGATGACCCCTGACTCGCCGGTAGCCAGCTCGCTCTTGGTGCGGTACTGGGCCGACTTGGCCAGCTGGTGCACCGCGTTCAGGGAGATGTCGCTGGAGGTCTTGCCGCTGGCGGACACCTTATCGGCAAACGCGCCCTTGGTGAGCACCTTCACGGCGCTGCTGAAAAAGCTGGAGGACATCAGGTTGGTGTTGGAGGTGTAGGAGGTGTACTTGCTGGAGAAGCCCACCATCTTCTGAATAATGCTCCGGTAGGCGTCCTGCTTCCACTCCGTCTTGGTGACTTTCTGATTCAGCTGGCTGATTTTGGTCTGATAGCTCTTGACCAGACTTTCGATCATGCCCTCCGTGTCCAGGCCGCTGGCCAGACCGCTGATCATATTCGCGCTGTTCATGAGGCTGCTTACTGTGTTGCCGCCGCTAACTCCGCCGACAGATGCCATAAAAACCGCTCCTTCCGTTCTATATCTGTAATTTTTAAATTCCCAGGGTTTTTCTGAAAATGAACGCAAAAATACTCTGTACTTTTTTATCGTCCTGTAGTATGATAAAGTTAATAGTCCAAAGAGAAAGATTTTGGGGCCGGCCCCGGCCGGCCCTGGCACAGGAGGAATTGACTTGGCAGCGATCATCGCCATCACCAACCAGAAGGGCGGCGTGGGCAAGACCACCACGTCCAGCGCCCTGATGGACGGCCTGCACAGCCGGGGCGCCCGGGTCTTGGGCGTTGACCTGGACCCCCAGGGCAGTCTGGGCTTCTGCCTGGGGCTGGACATCGAAAACTGCGCCACCGTCTACGATGTCCTGAAAGGGACAAAGAACATCCATGAGGTCATCATGCAGTCCGACTGTGGAGACATTCTGCCCTCCAACATCCTGCTGTCCGCCGCCGAGCTGGAGTTCAACCGGCCCGGCCGGGAGTTTCTGCTGAAAAACTGCCTGGCGGATGTGGAGGACGAGTACGACTACATCATCATCGACACCCCGCCCGCCCTCAACGTCCTCACCGTCAACGCCTATGTGGCCGCCGACGGCCTGGTGATTCCCATGGCCCCGGAGATCCTCAGCCTGCTGGGTGTCTCTCAAATCCGGGAGACCATTGACACCGTCCGCCGGTGCTATAACTCCCGCCTACGGGTGTTGGGCATCGTCCTGAACAAGTTCAGCTTCCGCCTTGTCCTCAACCGGGAGGTGCTGGACATGGCCGAACAGATCGCCCGTCAGCTGGACACCAGGGTATTCCAGTCCCGTATCCGCTCCGGTGTGGCGGTGGCCGAGGCCCCCGCCCACGGGGAGAGCGTACTGTCCTACGCCCCAGACTCCAAGGTGGCCCGGGACTTCCGGCTGCTCATCAACGAGATCATTCAAATGTACAACCCCGTTTTCCCTAACTCCTGATACTTCGGAAAGGAGCCGTTTTCATGGCCGCAAGCAAGAAAAATGCCAAAGGCAACAAGACCGCCCACGTTTTAAACCTTCTCACCGCCCCCGGTGATCCCAAGGATAGCGCCTCCGCCGGCGAGGAGACGGAGGCTGCCGCCGCAGCCCCTGCCGCCCCCTCCCGTCCTCTCCTCCCCCCCATTCTCGAGGTGGCCCAGGCCAACGACGACAGTCTGTCCCAGCAGATCCAGAAGGCCCTGGAGGAGGAACTGGAGGAGGCCCCCACCGCCCCGGCGGCAGAACCGCCCGCACAATCTGACATTGAGGAGGTGCCCCCAGTGGCAGCAGAAGTCCCCACCGCCCCCTCCGGCGGCAAAATGAGTCAGGAGGATATTGAAAAGATGCTGGCCGGCATGGCCGGCGGCGACCCCGCACCCGCGCCTGAACCCCCCGCGCCCCCCGCGCCTGAACCCTCCGGCGGCAAAATGAGTCAGGAGGACATTGAGAAGATGCTGACCGGTATGGCTGGCGGGACTTCCGAACCTGCCCCGGCCCCCGAACCCGCTCCGGCTCCCGCCCCCTCCGGCGGCAAGATGAGCCAGGAGGACATTGAAAAGATGCTGACCGGTATGGCCGGCGGGACTTCCGAACCTGCTCCGGCCCCCGAACCCGCTCCCGCTCCTGTCCCCTCCGCGCCCCCGCCGGCCGCGCCCGCAGCACCTGCACCGGAGGCCGAGGACGACATCTCCTATATCAACATCATGCAGACTCTGGTGGAGGAGAAGGCCGGCAAATATATTAAAATGTTTGGCCTGTGCACCTGCAAGCAATGCGAGGCGGATGTAAAGGCTCTGACCCTCTCCAATCTGGTCCCCAAGTATGTGGTGCTGTCCAAGCAGGACCGCATTCCCATGCTCACCGTCTACGAAGGGCGGTACAACAGCACCGTCACCGCTCAGCTCACCCGGTCCTGCAAGGTCGTTATGGACCACCCCCACCACGGGCGCGAGAACTGACAGCAAAAATCCCCCGACTTTGACAGTCGGGGGATTTTTATGTTTGAATGAAAAATCACACCAGCTTAGCGCCGTTGACCTTGACGCCGGGGCCCATGGTGGCGGCCACGGTGCAGCTCTTAATATACTGGCCCTTGGCGGCGGCAGGCTTGGCCTTTATGATGGCGCCCATAAGGGCGGCGAAGTTCTCGCTCAGCTTCTCGGGGCCGAAGGAAACCTTGCCGATAGGACAGTGGATGATGTTGGTCTTGTCCAGACGGTACTCCACCTTACCGGCTTTGATCTCATTGACGGCCTTTGTCACATCCATGGTGACAGTGCCGGCCTTGGGGGAGGGCATCAGGCCCTTGGGGCCCAGAACCTTGCCCAGGCGGCCCACCACGCCCATCATGTCGGGGGTAGCGACGACGACGTCAAAGTCGAACCAGTTCTCCTTCTGGATCTTCTCCACCAGATCCATCTCGCCCACATAGTCAGCGCCGGCCTCACGGGCCTCATCGGCCTTGGCGGCCTTGGCAAAAACCAGAACCCGCTGGGTCTTGCCGGTGCCGTGGGGGAGGACGATGGCACCGCGGACCTGCTGGTCGGCGTGGCGGGAGTCCACGCCCAGCTTCACGTGGAGCTCCACGGTCTCATCAAACTTGGCGGCAGCGGTATCCACCACCAGCTTCATGGCGTCAGCGGTGTCGTACAGCATGTTCTTGTCGATCTTCTTGGCGCTGTCTTGATATTTCTTTCCTCTAAACATTCCAGTCCCCTCCTTACTCGCCCACCAGGATACCCATGGAGCGGGCAGTGCCTGCGATCATGCTCATGGCGGCCTCGATGGAACCCGCGTTCAGGTCGGGCATCTTGGTCTCAGCGATCTTGCGCACATCCTCTTTGCTGATGGTGGCCACCTTGTTCTTGTTGGGCACGCCGGAGGCCTTGTCCAGACCGCAGGCTTTCTTGATCAGCACCGGGGCGGGGGGCGTCTTGGTAACAAAGGTGAAGGAGCGGTCGGCGTAGACGGTGATGATAACGGGGATGATAAGACCCACGTCGTTCTTGGTCCGCTCGTTGAACTCCTTGGTAAAGGCGGCGATGTTCACGCCGTGCTGGCCCAAGGCGGGGCCTACCGGGGGGGCGGGAGTCGCCTTGCCAGCGGGGATCTGCAATTTTACGTATCCAGTTACTTTCTGTGCCACGAAAGAGCACCTCCATTTGAAAATGTGGTAGTTTGGCGGAATCCTTGGGATTCCTCCCACTGTTAGGGCCTATTTTGTAGGGCGCGACGACCCCGGCGCGCCGCGTTTTTCTGCCCTGGCGGTTACGGCGCGCCGAGTCGTCGCGCCCTACACAGGACAAATCATCGTTACGGATTCGCAGGCTCCACCTGGTCCAGCTCCAGCTCCACGGGGGTCTCCCGCCCGAACATGGACACCACCACACGGACCTTGCTGTTGTCCAGGTCGATCTCGTCCACGGTGCCCAGGAAGGACTCCAGGGCGCCGTCTGTGATGCGCACGGTGTCACCCAGCTGATAGCTGACCACGACCTCCCGCTTTTCCACACCCAGCTTGGCCACGTCCTCGTCACTCAGGGGG
Source organism: Lawsonibacter sp. (assembly GCA_022799835.1). Classification (GTDB taxonomy): domain Bacteria; phylum Bacillota; class Clostridia; order Oscillospirales; family Oscillospiraceae; genus Lawsonibacter. Next base: position 10,515 of record JAAWPF010000037.1, read on the forward strand.
ATGGCCTTGTTGCCCTCGCCCAAAAAGCCGGTGACGCCCCGGATGTTGCGCACAATGTGCCAGGTCTCATCGTTCATCACCATTTTGACCAGGACGTAGCCGGGAAACACCTTCCGCTCCACATCCTTGGGGCCGTTGTCGGTGATCTCGGTGACGGTCTCCAGGGGAATGCTGATCTCATGGATCAGTTCGTGCATATTGCGGTTTTCGACATACTTCTCGATGGTGGCCTTCACCGTGTTCTCATAGCCGGAGTAGGTGTGGACCACGTACCAATTCGCGTTGTCAGCCATCCGCGTCACCCTTTGAACGCGCCGATAAGCAGACCGATCACCTCGCCGGCGACAAAGTCAAACAGCGCGATGGCCACACCGACCACGACAACGCAGACAATCACGATGACGGTGTTGTTGATGGTCTGCTTTTTGGTGGGCCACTGAACCTTCTTCAGCTCGCTCTTCATGTCCCGGAACCACTTGCCAATACGGGCGAAGATGCCGGGCTTTTTCTCAGACTTCTTGTCCTTTTTGGCCTGTGCGGCCTGCTCTACTTTCTTTTCGTTCTCAGCCATTCGGATACCCTTCTTTCCTTTCGGCATTGCGCCTATCACTTCGTCTCATTGTGAACGGTGTGTTTCCTGCAGAAGGGGCAGTATTTGTTCAACTCCAGACGGTCGGGGGTATTCTTCTTGTTCTTAAAAGTATTGTAGTTTCTCTGCTTGCACTCGGAGCACCGCAGGGTGATCTTGATGCGCGCGCCGGCCTTTGCTGCCATATTGTTCGGCACCTCCTTTTTTATTTGACAGGTCCCCAGAATCCAAAATGAAAATGCCGGATTCGGCCTGCCTTAAGCCGAAATCCAGCACCAAAAGGCGCAAAGACGCGCCCAGAGGGTACGGTGGAGATCGGCCGCTGCCTCCCTGTGTCCCGCAGGCGGAGGGGTTCGGGCGGCGGACACCGCATCCGCGCACGAAAAAAGCCCCTCTTCACAGGTAAATGCTACTATACCACGCCTGTCCGCCTCCGTCAAGCACTTTTTTCGGATTTCTGTTAAAAAAGCGTAAAGCTTTCCGGCGGACAGGACAATTTGATTTGCATTTCCCGGACAGGTATGGTATACTCCTGACTTAAATATACCCGTCTTTGGGAATATTAACCGTATCCACGCCCCCGCAAAATTACACAAAAATGGAGTTGATCCTTTCCCTATGGACATAGACAGCGCCAGTATTACCATGCTGATTGCTCTCGCCGCTCTGGTGGCCATGTCGGCCTACTTTTCCGCCACCGAAACCGCCTTCACCTCTCTCAACCGCATCCGCCTGAAAACCTGGGCAGAGAGCGGCAGCCGCCCGGCAGCGCGGACCCTGGCTCTGGCGGAGGAGTATGACAAGCTGCTGTCCACCATTCTCATCGGCAACAACATCGTCAATATCACCGCCACAACTGTGGCCACCGTGCTGTGCACAAAGTGGTTCCACCAATACGGCCCCACAGTGTCCACCGTGGCTCTCACCGTCATCATCCTGATTTTCGGCGAGGTCTCCCCCAAGAGCCTGGCCAAGGAGTCCCCCGAGCGCTGGGCTATGCTTGCCGCTCCCCTGCTGCGGCTGCTGATGGTCCTGCTCACCCCGGCCAGTTTTCTCTTCTCCATGTGGAAAACTTTTCTCTGCCGGGTGTTCCGCGCCAAGGGGGACGACGGCATCACCGAGGAGGAGCTGGTGGGCATGGTGGAGCAGGCCGAGACCGAGGGGGGGCTGGACGAGCACGAGAGCGACCTGATCCGCAACGCCATCGAGTTCAACAACCTGGAGGTCTCGGAAATCCTGACCCCCCGGGTGGACCTGACCGCCGCGGACGAGGAGAGCACTATGGAGGAGCTGGCTGCCCTCTTCGCCGAGACGGGCTACTCCCGACTGCCCATCTACCACGAGACCATCGACAACATCGTGGGTGTCATCCACGAGAAGGACTTCTACGCCGCCCGCTACCGGGG
>JAAWPF010000038.1 GCA_022799835.1 Lawsonibacter sp.
CGGTATGCGGGCGTAGCTCAGTTGGATAGAGTGACTGGCTACGAACCAGTAGGTCGGGGGTTCGAATCCCTTCGCCCGTACCAGAAGGACACGCCGCAAGGTGTGTCCTTCTTCTAATTTTCATGAAGGAGTGGGTCCTCCATGGTAAAAATCAACGAGAATTTTCTAAAGCTGCCCGGCGGATATCTCTTCCCGGAGATTGGACGCCGTGTCCGGACCTTTTCGGCCGAAAATCCTCCCATGCCCCTCATCCGTCTGGGAATCGGAGACGTGACCCAGCCGCTGGCCCCTGTGGTGATTGCCGCTATGCAGAAGGCGGTGGAGGAGATGGGCCGCAAGGAGACCTTCCGGGGCTACTGTGAGGAGACCTGCTGTACCTACGACTTTCTCCGCTATGCCATCCAGAGCTCCTATAAGGCCCGGGGGGTTGACATCGCCGACGACGAGATCTTCGTCTCCGACGGGGCCAAGACCGACTGCGGCAGCATCGGGGATATCTTCGGGCTGGACAACGTGGTGGCGGTGTGCGACCCGGTGTACCCCGTCTATGTGGACACCAACGCCATGGCCGGCCGGGCCGGGAGCTACGACGGGGAGCGGTGGAGCGGCCTGATTTACCTCCCCTGTACGGCGGACAATGGCTTTATCCCCGCCCTGCCCGGCGGCGGAAGGGTCCCCGACCTTATCTATATCTGTTCTCCCAACAACCCCACCGGCGCCGCCGCCACGGAGGAGCAGCTGAAGGTCTGGGTGGACTACGCCAACCGCCACGGCAGCGTGATCCTGTACGACTCGGCCTATGAGGCGTTTATCACGCAGCCGGGTATTCCCCACAGTATTTTTGAGGTGGAGGGGGCCAAGACCTGTGCTGTTGAGTTCCGCTCCTTCTCCAAGACCGCCGGTTTCACTGGCGTGCGGTGCGCCTATACAGTGATCCCCAAGGAATTGGAGCGGGGGGGCGTCCGGCTGCGGGACCTGTGGAACCGCCGCCAGGGCACCAAGTTCAATGGGGTGTCCTATGTGGTCCAGCGGGCAGCTGAGGCCGTGTTCTCCCCCGAGGGACAGGAGCAGACCCAAAAAGCCATCGCCTACTACCTGAATAACGCGCAGGTTATCAAGGCCGGCCTGTCCGCCGCCGGTATGACTGTCTACGGCGGGGAGAACGCCCCCTATATCTGGGCCAAAACCCCGGATGGCATGGGCTCCTGGGATTTCTTCGACCTGCTGCTGAGGAAAGCCTGCGTGGTCACCACCCCCGGCGCCGGCTTCGGCCCCAGCGGGGAGGGCTATATCCGCCTCACCGCCTTCGGCGGCGCGGAGGACACCAAGACCGCTGTGGAGCGGGTGCGGGATGTGCTGGGATAAAAAAGGTCCGTCGTTTCGGGCGGCTTTTTGAAAAAAACACTTGCATTTCCCAAAAGTATCTGGTATGATATCAATCGAAGCTTTTTTGAAGGCGTCTCATAGATTCTCATAGCGAGGAGGTAAGCAACATGGCCAAATGCGAATTTTGCGACAAGGGCGTGACGTTCGGCATCAAGGTTTCCCACTCCCACCGCCGCTCCAACCGCACCTGGAAGCCCAATGTGAAGCGGGTTAAGGCGATCGTGGATGGTACTCCCACTCACGTCTACGTCTGCACCAGATGCCTCCGTTCCGGTAAGGTCACCCGCGCTGTGTAATGGAAAGTAAAAAGTCTCTCGTGCCTGGCACGAGGGATTTTTTATTTTTCGGAAAAGACGGAAGTAATTGACAGAAAACCCCGCTTTGATTTATACTGAGGTACAGCAGAATAACCAGAACGAAAGCGGGAAGAAATAGGAAAGGAGCCTGGATAATTGTGGAGGAAAAAAGTGTGAAACTGGGGGAGATCATCCGGGAGTTTGACCTGGAGGTCCTGCGTACCGCCCCCGATTATGAAAACGTGCCCCTGCGGGCGCTGGACATCAACCGTCCCGGCCTGCCTCTGACGGGCTTTTTTGAGCATTTCGATACCGAGCGGCTGCTGCTCATCGGTCTGACGGAACATACCTACCTCAGGGGGCTGGCCCCCGAACAGCGGCGGGAGTGCTTTGATAAGCTGCTGGCTTACCCGGTGCCTGCCCTGATTCTCACCCGGGGGCTGGCTCTGCCGGACGAGTGCATGGAGATGGCGGAGAAGCACGACCGGACAGTGCTGCGCTCCACGCAGGAGACGGCCATGTTCATGAGCGCCCTGATTGGCAGTCTGTACAACCACCTGGCCCCCCAGATTACCCGCTCAGGGGTGATGCTGGAGATATATGGCGAGGGCGTCCTGATTCAGGGGGAGTCCGGCGTGGGCAAGAGCGAAGTGGCCATCGAGCTTCTCAAGCGGGGCCACCGACTGGTGGCTGATGACGCGGTGGAGATCAAGGAGACCAGCCGCCATACCCTGATGGCCACCTCCCCGGAGCTTATCCGGGGCTATATGGAGCTGCGGGGCATCGGTGTCATCGACATCGTCCGTCTGCTGGGTATGGGCGCCATCAAGCCTTTCCAGGAAATCGACATGGTGGTCAACCTGGAGCCTTGGAACGACAATGCGGTCTATGACCGCTTTGGCTTGGAGTCCCACTTTGTGGAGATCCTGAGCGTGAAGGTGCCCGCCGCCACCATCCCGGTGAAGCCGGGCCGGAATCTGGCCAGTATCGTGGAGGTGGCCGCCATGAACAACCGCAACCGGAAGATGGGGCACAATGCGGCGCAGGAGCTGACCGACCGCATGGACAAACATTTTAAAGAAGAGTTGGAAAGAGGGGGTAACTAATGCTTTATATCGGAATTGACGTGGGCGGCACCAACCTGGTGGCCGGACTGGTGAATGAGCTGGGACATATCTTTAACCAGGTGACCACTCCGGTGGCCAAGGATATGACGGCGGAGCAGTTTGGCGGGGAACTGGTGCGCATGGCCCGCCGGCTGTGCGAGGTGGGGGAGACCGACCCCTCTAAGATTGAGTCGGTGGGGATTGGACTGCCCGGTGTGGTGGACAATAAGGCAGGCCTCTTTGTCCAGAACCCCAACATGCCTTTCCGGGACAAGAATGTGCCGCTGCGGGAGATGTTTCAAAAGGAGTGGAATATTCCCGTCTATCTGGGCAATGACGCCAACTGCGCCGCCGTGGGCGAGTATTGGGCCGGCGCGGCCAAGGGCTGTGACCCGGCGGTTCTGATTACTCTGGGCACCGGTATCGGCGGCGGTATGATCTTTGGCGGGCAGTTATTCACCGGCTTTGCCAACTCCGGTATGGAGATTGGCCACATGATTATCCAGCCCAACGGCATCCTGTGCGGCTGCGGCAGCCGGGGCTGCTGGGAGCGGTATGGCTCCGCCACCGCCCTGATCCAGCTGGCCCGGCAGGAGATGGAGTGGGACCGGAGCAGTGAGATGTGGGTGATTGCGGACGGGGACAGCTTCAAGGTCAGCGGGCGGACCCCCTTCCAGGCGGCCCGCCTGGGTGATCCCGCCGCAAAGCGGGTGCTGTCTAAATATCTGCAGGGCCTGTCCGTCGGCGTGATTAACCTGGTAAATATTCTCCAGCCTGAGATCATCTGTCTGGGAGGCGGCATCAGCAACGCGGAGGACGACCTGCTTTTGGACCCCCTGCGGGAGCTGGTCTGGCAGGGCTGCTTTGACAAGAATTACCACACCCGCATTGAAAAGGCGTCCCTGGGCAACAACGCCGGCATAGTGGGCGCGGCGCTGCTGGGCAATTTGGTGTAATGGTGCTGCGCGTTTACCCCCCGGCCGTGCCGGGGGATTTTTATTCCAATGAATGCCAAAATTTTCTCTTTATATTTAGGAGCAATTTATACAATATATACAGTGCTCTTGGCGAGATGGGTCCCATTTGGTTCATATTTTGTGAATGAAGGACAAATTCCGGCCAAAGAAAAGGGAGGAGAGCACAATTAAAGGTTGACAAAATATCAAATTTTGCTAAAATATGAAGAGTCAAAAGGCGCGCGCCTTTTCCCGTTTGCATCATAAAAGAATGTAAACGGGAAAGGTGCTTCTGGGCCGGAGACAAAGGTACTTTTTAGGAGGTAAACAATGAAAAAGAGGATCAGCATGCTGCTGGCCGCCGCCATGATGCTCGCCCTGGTGAGCTGCGGCAACAGCAATCAGAACCCACCCAGCAATCAGAGCAATCCCGGCAGCAACACCAGTGCCAATCAGTCCAACAGCAGCGCCGACGGCGACACAGCCAGCGACTACCACATCGCCATCATCACCGGCTCCGTCTCCCAGTCTGAGGACGACCGCCGGGGCGCCGAGGCCTTCCAGGCCAAGTACGGCGAGGATATGGTCAAGCTGGACATCTACCCTGACAACTTCACCGAGGAGCTGGAGACCACCATTCAGAAGATCGTCAACATGGCTGACGACCCCCTGATGAAGGCCATCATCGTCAACCAGGCCGTCCCCGGCACCACCGAGGCCTTCCGTCAGGTCAAGGAGAAGCGCCCCGACATCCTGTGCATCGCCGGCGAGGGCCATGAGGACCTGCCTGAGATCGGTTCCGCCGCCGACCTGGTCTGCAACAACGACTTCGTCTCCCGCGGCTACCTGATCATCCGCACCGCTCACGAGCTGGGCGCCGATACCTTCGTGCACATCTCCTTCCCCCGGCACATGGCCTATGAGACCATGAGCCGCCGTGTGGCCGTTATGGAAGAGGCCTGCAAGGAGTTCAACATGAAGTTCGAGCTGGAGACCGCTCCCGACCCCACCTCTGACGTAGGCATCCCCGGCGCCCAGGCCTATATCCTGGAGAATGTTCCCGCCTGGGTTGAGAAGTACGGCGAGAAGGCCGCTTACTTCTGCACCAACGACGCCCACACTGAGCCCCTGCTGAAGCAGCTGTTCAAGTACGGCGGCTACTTCATCGAGGCCGACCTGCCCTCCCCCCTGATGGGCTACCCCGGCGCTCTGGGCCTGGACCTGAGCGAGGAGGCCGGTGACTTTGCCAAGATCCTGGCCAAGGTGGAGTCCTCCGTCTGCGCCACCACCACCGACTCCGGCGTCAGCGGCGAGGGCCGCTTCGGCACCTGGGCCTACTCCTACGGCTACACCCTGTCCGCCGGTCTGGCCGAGCACGCCAAGAACGTCATCGACGGCAAGGCCGAGATCACCGATATGGACGCCGTGGCCACCGCCCTGAAGGTCTACTCCCCCGAGGCTGAGTGGAACGGCGCCGGCTACACCAACGCCACCACCGGTGTGAAGTCCGACAACGTGTTCCTGATCTATCAGGACACCTATATCATGGGCAACCCCGGCAAGTATATGGGCAGCACCAGCGTGGAGATCCCCGAAAAGTACTACACCGTCAGCTAATCAAACACAAAAGCGATACCGCACGGGGAGGAGGACCTGTCCTCCTCCCCGCTTTCAATGAAATGTGTACGAATGGATAGGTAGGGCAGATGTATGACAAATAACAGCACTCCCTTGCTGCAAATGCAAAACATCAAAAAAGACTTTTTTGGCAACCAGGTCCTGGAGGACATCAACTTCACCCTGGAGGCCGGGGAAGTCCTTGGCCTGTGCGGCGAAAATGGCGCGGGCAAGAGTACCCTTATGAAGATCCTGTTTGGTATGGACGTCATCCGGGAGACCGGCGGCTACGGCGGCGACGTCCTGATCGATGGCGAGAAGGTGGAGTTCCACACCCCCTTCGACGCGCTGAAGGCGGGCATCGGCATGGTTCATCAGGAATTTTCCCTGATCCCCGGCTTTACCGCCACAGAAAATATCCTCCTGAATCGGGAGCCCCAAAAGAAGAGTGTCATTTCAGAGGTGTTCGGCGAGCGGCTGAACACGCTGGATTATAAGGAGATGGACCGCCGTTCCGGTGAGGCCATCCAGAAGATGGGCGTGGAGATTGACGCCAAAATGGTAATCAGCAGTATGCCGGTGGGCCACAAGCAGTTTACTGAGATTGCCCGTGAGCTGAGCAAGGATAAGATGAAGCTGCTGATTTTGGACGAGCCCACCGCTGTCCTGACAGAGAAGGAGGCCGAGGCCCTGCTGGAGTCCATCCGGAATATGGCGGCCCAGGGTATCTCTGTTATCTTCATCACACACCGACTGCATGAGATTCTGGCGGTGTGCGACAAGGTAGTGGTTATGCGGGACGGCCACGTGGTCCGGGATGTCCCTGCCGCGCAGACCAGCGTGGAGGACATCACCCGCTGGATGGTGGGCCGGGACGTGCGGGCCGCGGCGTCCTCCGCCGCCCCCCGGGCGGAGGACGCGGACGCCAGGACCATCATGTCCATCCGGAACCTGTGGGTGGACATGCCCGGGGAGACAGTGCGCAATGTCACGCTGGATATCAGGGAAGGCGAGATCCTGGGCATCGGCGGTCTGGCCGGCCAGGGCAAGCTGGGTATCCCCAACGGCGTGATGGGCCTGTATGAGGCCGGCGGCACGGTGGTCTTTGACGGCCAGGAGATCGCCCTGAACAACCCCCGCAAGTGTCTGGACGCCTCTCTGGCCTTTGTGTCGGAGGACCGCCGGGGGGTGGGCCTGCTCCTGGACGAGACCCTGGAGTGGAACGTGGCCTTCCCCGCCATGCAGATTCAAAACAAATTCCTGAGGAACCTGCTGGGCGGCCTTGTCAAGTGGCGGAACGAGAATGCCATCCGCCATGTGACACAGAAATATATTAACGACCTGCAGATCAAGTGCACCAGCTCCAAGCAGAAAGCAAGAGAGCTGTCCGGCGGCAACCAGCAGAAGGTGTGTCTGGCCAAGGCCTTCGCGCTGGAGCCCAAGTTCCTCTTTGTATCCGAGCCCACCCGGGGCATCGACGTGGGCGCCAAGGCCCTGGTGCTGGAGTCGCTGAAGCAGTTCAACCGGGAGAGCGGCGTCACCGTGGTGATGATCTCCTCCGAGCTGGAGGAGCTGCGGCAGACCTGTGACCGCATTGCCATCGTCTCCGGAGGCAGGGTGGCGGGTATCCTGCCCGCGGAGGCCTCCTCGGAGGAGTTCGGCCTGCTGATGGTCAGCAAGGTTATATAAGGAGGGGCGAAAATGGGAACGAAAAATAACGCGGTGACCCTGGAGAAAAGCCACTTCCAGGTGATGCTGGAGGACTTCGGCGTGCCCCGGCTGATGATCGCCGGCTTCCTGCTGGCACTGTTCATCATCACTCCCTTTATTGGGATCAACCCGGTCAGACAGATCACCAATATCATCAACCGGTTCAGCTGGAACGGCGTTCTGGTGCTGGCCATGGTGCCCATGATCCACTCGGGCTGCGGCCTGAACTTCGGCATCCCCCTGGGCATTCTGGCCGGCCTGCTGGGCGGCACCATGTCCATCCAGTTCGGCTTTGAGCGCTTTGGAGCCCCTGTGTGCTTTTTGATGGCGGTGGTGATCGCCACCCCCTTCGCCATCCTGCTCGGCGGCGGCTATGGCTGGCTGCTGAACAAGATCAAGGGTGGCGAAATGATGATTGCCACCTATGTGGGCTTCTCCTCCATCTCCTTCATGTGCATGGGCTGGCTGCTCCTGCCCTACACCGCCGCCACCATGGTCTACGGCCTGTCGGGCAACGGCCTGCGACCCACCATCTCCCTGGACGGCTATTACGGCCAGGTGCTGGCTGATTTTCTGAAAATCAGGATCGGGAGGCTGGAGATCCCCACCGGGTCTCTGCTGGTCTTTGTCCTGCTGGCCTTCCTGATGTGGGCCTTCCTGCACACCAAGACGGGCACCGCCATGACGGCGGTGGGCTCCAACCCCACCTTTGCCCGGGCCGCGGGCATCAATGTGGACCGCATCCGCACTCTGTCGGTCGTCATGTCCACTTGGCTGGGCGCCGTGGGCATCCTGATCTATCAGCAGGGCTTCGGCTTCCTCCAGCTGTACACCGCCCCCAACAATATGACGATGCCTACCGTGGCCGCCATCCTCATCGGCGGCGCCCTGGTGAACAAGGCGTCCATCTCCAACGTCATCATCGGCACCATCCTGTTCCAGGGCATCGTGACCATGACCCCCACAGTGATGAATACCCTGATCCACATGGACATGAGTGAGGTCGTCCGTCAGATCGTATCCAACGGCATGATCCTCTACGCTTTGACCAGAAAGACGGAGGGCTCAAAATGAAAAAAGTGAATGACGCCTCATCCGGCAAGAGAGTGATGGAGCTGGTGCGCAACAACGCCGTGCCCATTATGTTTATCATCATCAGCGCCATCTTTATCCCCATGGCCGGCTTAACCCCCGGCTACCTGGTCGACGAGATCGTCACCCGCATGGGCCGGAACCTGTTTCTGGTGCTCTGCCTGCTCTTTCCCATTATGGCGGGCATGGGCCTGAACTTCGCCATGACCCTGGGGGCCATGGGCGCGGAATTTGCCATCATTCTGGTGGCCGACTGGCAGATTTGGGGCATCCCCGGCGTGGTGCTGGCCATGATCCTGTCCATTCCCTTCTCCGCGCTGCTGGGCATCCTGTGCGGCACCCTCCAGAATATGGCGAAGGGTCGGGAAATGATCATCAGCTATATCATGAATTACTTCATCTCCGGCTGCTACCTGATGGTGGTGCTGTATATGATGGGGCCCATCATCCCGATCAAGCACGCCAGCATCATGCTCCCCCGGGGACTGGGCATCCGGAACACCGTGAGCCTGCTGAATATGCGCCAGTGCCTGGATGACCTGCTGGCCATCCGCGTCGGCGGGGTCAAGATACCCGTGCTCACCTTTATCCTGGTGGCGCTGCTGTGCCTGTTCATTGTCTGGTTCCGGCGCACCAAGCTGGGCCAGGACATGCGGGCGGTGGGCCAGGATATGCAGGTGGCCAAGGACGCCGGCATCAATGTGGACCGCACCCGTATCATCTCCGTGGTCATGTCCACCGTCTTTGCCGGCTTCGGCATGGTGATCTACCTGCAGAACATCGGCAATCTGCCCACCTACACCGGACACAGCCAGATCGGCATGTTCTGCATCGCGGCCCTGCTCATCGGCGGCGCCTCGGTGGAAAAGGCCTCCATCGGCAACGCCTTCCTGGGCGTGATCCTGTTCCACCTGATGTTCATTGTAGCCCCCAAGGCGGGCGCCTTCATCACCGGCGACTCCATGGTGGGCGAATACTTCCGGGTGTTCATGTCTTACGGCATCATCACCATCGCGCTGATCATGTATGAGACCAAGAAGCGGATGAACAAGAGCAGGGCCGGCCGGGAGCTGGCCGAGGCGCAGAAGCGGGAGGAGGGTGCGAAATGAAATTAAAGCGCAGAGTCGCGTTTATCCTTCTGACCGTTCTGATGCTGGCCGCCATTGCCGCCTGGATGATGGTCATCGGCCGGGGGCATACTGTATACCTGGACAACAAGACCCTGGAGGACTATCAGGGCCAGGAGTACAAGGCGTATGAGCGTGTGGTCGTCACCGTCAAGGGTGAGGAAGTGGCCAAGCTGGACAAGCGGGATCGTGGCATGTCCGTCTGGATCGGCCAGAATTTTGAGATGACCCTGGAGATCACCGAGAAGAAGGGCGACGAGCCGGTGGTCAAGGAGGTCAGCGTCAAGCTGCCCTACAGCGTGGACGGCATCGTCATCAACCTGCCCGCCTATCTGGCCGGCCTGCCCGAGGAGGCGTGGTACTCCGAGTTTGTCCCCATGGTGAAGGAGGAGCCCGACGAGGAGGAGCCCAGCATCGGCGACGATTTCGGCCTTGAGGGCGATTTGGGCCTGGAGGGTGAGCTGGGCGCCGGCGATATCTAATAAAAATCATAGGGCCGCCCCGCTGTTACGGCGGGGCGGTCTGTCAAAATCAAAGGAGGAGACTGAAATGGCAGTTTTATCCGGGCTGGAGCCCAAGGAAGTATTTGCGTATTTTGAAAAGCTGTGCTCCGTTCCCCACGGCAGCTATAACACCAAGCGGATTAGTGACCTGTGTGTCTCCTTTGCCCGGGAGTTGGGCCTGAAGTACCGGCAGGATCAAGCGGAAAATGTCGTAATCTGGAAGGATGCCTCCCCGGGCTATGAGAGCGCCGTCCCTGTCATTCTGCAGGGCCACATCGACATGGTGTGTGTCAAGACAGAGAGCTGCGCCAAGGATATGGCCCGGGAGGGACTGGACCTGGTGACCGACGGAGAGTGGGTCTGGGCGGACAAGACCTCCCTGGGGGGAGACAACTGTATCGCTGTGGCCATGATCCTGGCGATTTTGGCCGATGACGCCCTGCCCCACCCCGCTCTGGAGGCGGTGTTCACTACCAATGAGGAGGTGGGCATGGATGGGGCCTTCGCCCTGGACTGCTCCGACTTGAAGGGGAGGAAGCTGGTCAACCTGGATTCGGAGGAGGAGGGGGTGTTTACCGTCTCGTGCGCCGGCGGCGCGCGGCTGGACTGCTTCCTGCCCGGGGAGTGGAAACCGCTGGGGGAGGGGACGGCCTATCTGGTCACCCTGGACGGCCTGCTGGGGGGGCACTCCGGCATGGATATCGACAAAGGCCGGGCCTCCGCCAACCAGGTGATGGTTCGGGCGCTGTACAGCGCGTTGGAGCGCTGCCCTGGCCTGAGGCTGGGCGGCATCCGGGGAGGAAGGTTCGACAATGTGATCTGCCCCAGGAACGAGGCCGCTGTCCTGGTCCCGGCGGAGCAGGCGGAGGTCTTTGAGGCCTTCATCCGAGAGTTTGACGCCGCCCTGAAAAACGAGTACGCCGGCTGTGACAGCGGTATCTCCCTGACCTGCCGCCGGGGCGCCCACATGGACGGCGCCATGACCGGAAGCTCAACGGAGAACATTTTGCGCACCATGCTGGCCGTACCCCAGGGGGTCCAGGCCATGAACGTGGACTTCCCCGGCCTGGTGCAGACCTCCCTGAACCTGGGCATCGTGGAGACCAAGCCGGACGGGGTCTATTTCAGCGTCTCGATCCGTTCCTGCATTGCCTCCCAGAAGGCCATGATGGTCCAGCGGCTGGAAGCCATCCTGGCCCTGGGCGGAGGCGCGGTGTCCCAGCGGAGCAGTTACCCCGGTTGGCAGTACGCCCGGCAGTCCGTCCTGCGGGAGGACGTGCTGGCGGCCTGGAAGGCGGTCAGCGGCCGGGAGGGGAGGATCGAGGCCACCCACGGCGGCCTGGAGTGCGGCCTGTTTATAGAGAAAATCCCCGGTTTGGACGCAGTCTCTTTCGGCCCGGAACTTCACGACGTCCACTCCACTGCGGAGAAACTGAGTGTGGCCTCCACCAAGCTGGTGTATGAGCTGACCCGCGAGCTGTTGAGACGCAGTAAATAAGAGACAGCCTGAATGGCCCCCGGCGCTGCTTCGCGCCGGGGGCTTGGCTTGACAGCCGGGGCAGGATAGGGTACACTAGAAGGAAAGAGACAAGAAACGGAGCGTGCCCATGAAACGAAATACGAAAGTCTCCACCGCGGTGATCCGCCGTCTGCCCCGGTACTACCGCCAGCTGTCCGAGCTGCAGGAGGCGGGGGTGGTACGCATTTCCTCCAGTGCCCTGGGGGAGTCCATGGGGCTGACCGCCTCCCAGATACGGCAGGACCTGTTCTGCTTTGGGGGGTTCGGCCAGCAGGGCTACGGCTATAAAGTGGACCTTCTGCGGGAGCAGATTGGGGAGATATTGGGCATTGGCCAGGGGCACACCTTGGTGGTGCTGGGCACTGGCAACCTGGGCCGGGCTATCATCCGGAATTTCCGTTTCTCCGCCAACGGGTTCCGCCTGCTGGCCACCTTTGACATCAACCCGGCGGTGGTGGGGACAGAGATTGCCGGCGTGCCGGTCTACCACACGGACGGGCTGGAGGACTTTATTTCCGCCCATGCTGTGGATGTGGGGCTGCTGGCTGTGCCCATCACCGCCGCCCAGGAGCTGGGAGACCGGCTGGCGGGGGCGGGAGTGAAGGGCATCTGGAATTTTACCAACTATGAGATCACCTGCGCCAGACGGGATGTGGTGGTGGAGTCCGTCCACTTTTCCGACAGCCTGCTGGCCTTGAGCTATATGATATCCCAGCGGGAGGACCCCAAGGAGGAAGAGACATGAAAAAATATTTGCGCCCCTTGGGGGCGGCCCTGGTTCTGGCGCTGCTGGTGGGGGCAGCCTATGCGGCCTCCGAAGAGGACAGCCTGATTTCCCTGAACTATCTGCGGGAAACCTTTTTCCCCCGCGCCGCTCAGGCGGGAGAGGAGCGGGCCAATGAGCTTCTCCAGGAGAGCTATGAGAAGGCGATGGACCGCTTGAAGGCGGTCCACGCCGGACGGCCCGACGGGGGAGGGGGAGCCGGTCAGGCCAGCGATACCCTGGCGCCCCGCCAGTGGTCGGACGGGGAGGTCCTCTCCCTGC
>JAAWPF010000039.1 GCA_022799835.1 Lawsonibacter sp.
GGTGTTACCCGTTATCCTTGCCCTGCGGAGCCCGGACTTTCCTCACAGGCGGGCCTTTCGCCCCGCCCGCGCGGCTGTCCAGCTTACTGCGCAGATTATCATACAGGAAAAATCTCCGCTTGTCAAAGGGTAGGAAAAAATTTCTTCTCTGGCTTGAGTATTAAGCGGGAATGTGATAGAATAACTTACTCATGATAACATGTGCTTGTTGTACCCACATGGATGGGAGAATAGAAAAGTGAGGTAATTATGAAGGTTTTAGTGTTGGCGGGCGGACTGAGCCCTGAACGTAATGTGTCGCTGTCCTCTGGGGCCATGGTGTGCGAGGCCCTGCGCAAGCGGGGGCATCAGGTGGCCCTGATGGATCTGTTCTACGGCCTGGACGGGGCTGTGTCGGGGCGGGGGCTCTATGTGGCGCCCATTCCGGAATCCTATAAAAAGGTGGACAGGGAGGCCCCAGACCTGGAGGCGGTGCGGGCCCGCCGGGGAGATGACGACCCCTCCGCCATTGGCCCGGGCATCTTTGAGATGTGTAAGGACGCGGATATCGTCTACCTGGCCCTCCACGGCGTCTGCGGCGAGGACGGCCGCATCCAGGCGGCCCTGGACCTGCTGGGGGTGCCCTACACCGGCTCAGGATGTCTGGGCTCTGCCATCGCCATGGATAAGGATCTGACCAAGCGGCTGGTGACCGGCAAGGTAAAGACCCCCCGGTGGGAGACGGTCTCCGTTACTGAGGAGAATATTGAGGAGCTGGCAGAGCGGATCAAGCCTCCTGTGGTGGTGAAGCCCATCGCCAGCGGCTCCTCTATGGGAGTGTATATTGCGAAAAACAAGGGGGAGCTGAAAAACGCCTTGGCGGAGAGCGCCAAAATGGGCTGCCGTACCCTGGTGGAGGAATTTATTCAGGGGAGGGAGATCTCTGTGGCGGTGCTCAACGGCGCGGCCCTGCCCTCCATCGAGATCATTCCCAAGACCGGTTTCTACGACTATGCCAACAAGTATCAGCCCGGCGCGACCCATGAGGTGTGTCCCGCCCGTATCTCGGATACCTGGGAAAAGGCGGTGGGAGACGCGGCCCTGGCCGTATTTGAGACCATTGGCCTGTCGGTCTATGCCCGGGCGGACTTCATCGTCACGCCGGACGGAACTCCTTATTTTCTGGAAATCAATACCCTGCCTGGCATGACCCCCACCAGTCTGGTACCCCAAGAGGCGGCGGCGGCGGGCATTGACTACGGAAAACTCTGCGACATCATCATTCAAGAATCGCTGGAGGCCCGCAAGGAGGGACGTTAAATGGAGACCATTACGCTGGGTCAGCTGCTGGAGGCGGTACAGGGGACGCTGTTGGGCAGCTTCGATGACCGAAGCGCCCCCATTACCGGTGTGGACACCGACAGCCGGTCCATTCACCCCGGCACCCTGTTCATCCCCCTGGCGGGAGAGCGCTTCGACGGCCACACCTATATCAACTCCGCCCTGGAAGCGGGGGCCGCCGGCTGCCTCACCGCCCGGGAGCGGGACAGTTATCTGCCCCAAAAGTTCTATGTCAAGGTGGAGGACCCCCAGCGTGCCCTGCGGGACCTGGCCGCATGGTACCGGGGTCAGTTCGACATCCCGTTTATTGGTGTAACAGGCAGTGTGGGCAAGACCACCACTAAAGATATGCTGGCCGCCGTGCTGGGCACCAAATACAAGGTACTCAAAACAGAGGGCAACCACAACAACACCATCGGCCTGCCACTGACCCTGCTGGGGCTGGAGGCAAGCTGCGGGATTGCCGTGCTGGAAATGGGGATGGACCGCCCCGGGGAGATCGACTACCTGGCCGGGGCCGTCAGGCCCGATGTGGGGGTGATTACCAACATTGGCGATGCCCACATCGAGCGGCTGGGCAGCCGGGAAAACATCCTGAAGGCCAAGTGCGAGATGCTGCCCCACATCAAAAAGGGCGGTCTGGTGATTTTGAACGGGGACGACCCTCTGCTGGCCGGCTTGAAGGGCGAAACCCCCGTCCCGGCCCTGTTCTGCGGCCAGGGGGAGGGCTGTGCCTACCGGGCCCAAGTCACTGGGGGCGACGGCGTGAGCCACATTCACTGCCGCCTGATTACCCCCCATATGGACCGGGAGGTGAAGATTCCCGCCTTGGGGGAGCACATGGTCTATCCAACCCTTATCGCCGCGGCGGTGGGGGAGCGGTTCGGCCTGACCCCCGACCAGATTGAGGAGGGCATCGGTCAGTTTGTCCCCACCCGGATGCGGATGAACATCCTGCATCGGGGGGAGGGTATCACCATCCTGGATGACTCCTATAACGCCAATCCCCAGTCCATGCGGGCGGCGGTCAGCGTGCTGGCGGATAGCCAGGGCGGCTATAAGACTGCCATTCTGGGGGATATGCTGGAGCTGGGGCCCTTTGCTCCCGCCCTCCACAGCGGTGTGGGGGAGTGCCTGGGCAGAGCCCGTATCGACTGCCTGGTGGCGGTGGGCCAACTGGCCGGGTACATCGCCCAGGGCGCCCGGGATGCCGGTGTGCCCCGGGTCATCCACTGTAGTACGAAGGAGGAAGCTAAGGACGTCCTGCCCCAGGTGCTCCGGCCGGACAGCACCATTCTGGTTAAGGCCTCCCGAGGGATGAAGCTGGAGGAGCTTACCGCCAAGCTGCTGGAGCTGACGGCGGAGGGGTAAACTACAGCCGGTGCAGGTCCATGCCGATGGCCAGCCCTGCCCGGAACAGACAGCGCTGGCCCAGCCAGGCCAGAGACTTGGAGCCGTCCTCCAACTGCCGGGCCAGGTCGCCGCACCCCTGGGCGGTCAGCGCCTCCATGGCGTGGCACAGCATGTCCTCGCACCGCTCCTGCTCCTCCCGGTCCTCTGGGGAGAGAGGACCGCAGCAGTTTTCCACAGCGTATTGGTAGAGCACTTCAAATAAGGATTCCATAGAATTTCCTTCCAACCATGTTGCGAAGTCTTATTCGCAGTCCTATAATAACACGAAGAAATATTCGCTGTCAAGAGGGTGTATAGAAGTTGTCTGTTTTTTCTGAGCGATTGATTCAACTCCGAAAGAATAGGGGAATATCCCAAATTGCGCTGGCAAAGGAGATTGGCGTTTCCTCCCGTATTTACCAAGAGTACGAATACGGAAAATCTGAACCGAAGATGAGCAATTTGGTCAGTATTGCCGACTTTTTTGACGTCAGCCTTGATTATTTGACCGGGCGGACAGACACGCCCTAGAGAGCACCAAAAGCCTCCTTTTGAAAGGAGGTGCCCCAGTGCGCACACTGGGGCGGAGGATTGTATTTCGCCGCAGGCGAAATGTGCGAAGCAAGTTGGTCTCTGAATCCTGTATTTACTTCGTATGTTTGCTTCGCGAACGCAATCCTCAGTCAGCCTGTGGCTGACAGCCCCTTTTAAAAGGGGCCTTGTCCGCTGCGGCGGAGACGAAAGATTTATGAACAAGCGAGGACCCGAGCAATGATAGATATATCGGTATCCGGCATCGTGAAAGAGTTCGAGGTCGGAAAGAAAATATTGGATGGCCTGACCTTCCAGGTGGACGCCGGGGAGCGGGTGGGCCTGCTGGGGCCAAACGGCTGCGGCAAGACCACCTTCCTGCGCATCCTGACAGGAGAGGTCCATCCCGATGAGGGAGAGATTGTGCTTGCCCCCAACAAGCGCATAGGGCTCATCTCCCAGATTCCCGTCTTCCCGGCGGAATACACCGTGGAGGATGTGCTGAACGACGCCTTTACCCCCCTCCGGCGGATGGAGGAGGAGATAACCGCCTTGTCCCAGCGGATGGCAGAGGGGGAAAGTGATCCCGCTTTACTGTCCAGATATGACAAGCTGTCCGCCGCTTTTCAGGCTGGGGGCGGCTATGAGACGGACACCAACAAGAATAAGGTATGCAACGGCCTGTCCATTCCCGGAGAAATGCGGGAACAGCTTTTTGACAAGCTGTCCGGCGGGGAAAAGACCCGGGTCAACCTGGCCAGGCTGATCCTGGAGGACACCGACATCCTCCTCCTCGATGAGCCCACCAACCACCTGGACCTGCGGGCCACCGAGTGGCTGGAGGAGTATCTGGAGAAGTTCAAGGGCACTGTTTTAGCCGTCTCCCACGACCGCTACTTCCTGGACAAGGTGGTCCGGCGGGTGGTGGAGATTCAGGAGGGCAAGGCGGAGTTTTATTCGGGAAATTATAGCTTCTATGCTGTGGAGAAAGAGCGGCGGTATGAGGAGAAGCTGCGCCAGTACGAGAAGGAACAGGCCAAGATTCAGCAGCTGGAAAAGGCGGCGGAGCAGCTGCGCATCTGGGCCTACTCGGGCAACGACAAGATTTTCAAGCGGGCCCAGTCCATGGAAAAGCGCATCGAGCGCATCCGCCAGACGGACAAGCCCCAAAAGGACCGGAAGATGGCGGTCCGCTTCGGGGAGCGGGAGTTTCGTGGGGACGAGGTGCTGTCCATCAAGAACCTGGAAAAGTCCTTCGGGGAGCGAACGCTGTTTGCCGGTGTTAATTTAGAGGTGGAAGGCGGCGAGCGCATCGCCCTGCTGGGGGACAACGGCGCCGGCAAGTCTACCCTCATCAAAATCATCATGGGAGAGGAGGAGCCGGACGGAGGAAAACTTAGAAAAGGGCCGACTGTAAAGGTGGGTTACCTGCCCCAGATCATCCACTTTGACCACCCGGAGCGCTCCCTGGTGGACACCATGCTCTACGACCTGGACTGCACCGCCCAGACCGCCCGGAATCGGCTGGCTTCCTTCAAATTCCGGGGGGAGGACGTATTCAAACCGGTGTCCGCCCTGTCCGGTGGGGAGCAGTCCCGGCTGCGGCTGTGTATGCTGATGGACAGCAAGATCAACCTGCTGATTCTGGATGAGCCCACCAACCATCTGGATATCCAGAGCCGGGAGTGGATTGAGGAGGCGGTGGAGGAGTATGAGGGAAATTTACTCTTTGTCTCCCACGACCGCTACTTCATTGACCGCTTCGCCACCCGCGTCTGGATGTTGGAGGGCGGCAAAATTACCGATTTCAAGGGCACCTATCAGGAGTATTTGGCGGCCAAGGAGAAGGGGCGGTTGACCGCGGAGGCTGCCGCGCCCTCCAGACAGGCACCTCTGGAGAAAAAGGACAGGCCCAAACGTCCCGGCGGAACAAAAGAGTTGGAGAAACAGGTTAACGCCGCCGAGCGGGCGGTGGGGGCCGCTGAGGAGCGGATGTACGACCTGGAGCAGGCCATTCAGGAGGCGTCGGCGGATTATTTGAAGCTTCAGGAGCTCTATCAGCAGCGGGAGGCCCTGGAGGACGAGCTGGCCCACCTCTACGCCAACTGGGAACGGTTGTCAGCGGAGCTGGAGGAGGTGCGGGGGTGAGTGATCGAAAGTCAAAAATCGAAATCTCCAGCTACAACGGACGGGGCTTCCCCTGGTGGCTCAAGATTTTTTTGGCCCTGGTGCTGGCGGGTTGTCTTTGCTTTGCCGCCCTGCTGGGCATAGTAATGTCCGGAGCAAGGGACAATATCAAGGGCGATCCAAAGATGATGATTATCCTGGGCTGTCAGCTTTACGACTGGGGGCCCTCTGTCATGCTCCAGGACCGGCTGGACAAGGCGCTGGAGTATCTGGAGGACCACCCGGACATGACGGTGGTGGTCTCCGGCGGACAGGGGGAGAACGAGCCTACCTCTGAGGCCGAGGGGATGGCCGACTATCTGGAGGCGCACGGCATTTCCCGGGACAACATCATTTTGGAGACCCAGTCCCGCAACACGAACCAGAACCTGCGCTACTCCATCCAGCACCTGGCGGACGCGGGTTTTGATATAACAGGTAAGATAGTGATCGTATCCAACGGCTTCCACCTTACCCGGGCCAGGATGCTGGCCGAGCGGATCGGGCTTGTGGACGTCTCCACCCTGTCCGCTCCCTCCAGCCATACCCCAACCCGGCTGAAGATGTATATCCGGGAGCCTTTGGCCCTGGTGAAATCCTTTGTGATAGACAGGTGATACCATGTTTGAGAAGCTGAACGCCATTGAGGCGAAGTACAGCCAAATAGAGGCTCAGCTGGAGGCATCGGAGACATACAATGATCCTGAACTGGTGGCCCGGCTGAACAAGGAGCAAGCGGAGCTCCAGCCCTTGGTGGACGCCTTCCGGGCTTATCGGCGTACTTTGGACGCCAAGCTCCAGGCGGAGGAGATGATGTCCGACCCGGAGCTGCGGGAGCTGGCTCAGGAGGAGTACCAGCAGGCGCTGGACGACCTGCCCCGGCTGGAGCGGGAGCTGCAGATTCTGCTTCTGCCCAAGGACCCCAACGACGGCAAAAACGTGATTGTGGAGATCCGCGCCGGTGTGGGCGGGGAAGAGGCGGCCCTGTTTGCCCACTCCCTGTTTCGGATGTACTCCATGTACGCCGAATCCAAGCGGTGGCGCATTGAGTTGGATTCCGTCAGTGATACGGAGCTTGGCGGCGTAAAGGAAATTATCTTTACAGTAGAGGGGGGCGGCGCCTGGTCCCGGTTCAAGTTTGAGAGCGGCGTCCACCGGGTCCAGCGGGTGCCTGAGACCGAGTCGGGCGGACGGGTCCACACCTCCACCGTGACGGTGGCCGTTCTGCCCGAGATGGAGACGGCGGATGTCCAGATTAACCCGGCGGATATCGAGATGCAGGTGTTCCGCTCCTCTGGGGCAGGGGGCCAGCATGTGAACAAGACCTCCTCCGCTGTCCGGCTGATTCACAAGCCGACCGGTACAGTGGTGGAGTGTCAGCAGGAGCGCAGTCAGTTCCAAAACCGGGACAAGGCCATGCAGCTGCTGGCCTCCCGGCTGTATCAGGCGGAGCAGGAAAAAATTTCCAACGAGTACACCGCTCAGCGCCGCGGCCAGGTGGGTTCCGGAATGCGAAACGAGCGCATCCGGACGTATAACTTCCCCCAGGGGAGGGTCACCGACCACCGTATCGGCCTGACGCTGTACAAGATCGATCAGGTGATGAATGGAGACCTGGACGAGATCATCGACGCCCTGGCGGCTGACCACCAGGCGGAGATGTTGAAGGAACAGGGGTAACGGTAAGGGCGGCCTGTGGCCGCCCCTGCAACGACAGAATAAGGAGAACAGCGATATGGAAATGTATATTCACTACAAATCCCTCCCGGAGGGGAAAGACCTCCACGATGTGGTGGGGGAGCTGAACGAGGTACTGGACGACGTGGGAGCCGTCTGCGGCGGCGAGGCCGGGCGGATCGACCTGGAGCTGGAGGACGAGCGGGCCAACCCCAAGCACGCCCAGGTGGCGGTGAAAGCCTATCTCCAGCGGGCTGAGTTTCCTCGGGACACCACTGTGGAGATCGGTTGCATGGAGATTGGGGTCTACGAATAAGATGTATAAAAATGTCATTTTCGACCTGGACGGTACCCTCCTGAACACCATTGACGACCTGGCGGACGCGGGAAACTGGGTGTGCCGAAACCATGGCTGGCCCACCCACACGGTGGAGGAGTTCAAATATTTTGTGGGCAACGGTATGGCGAAGCTGGCCAGCCGTTTCGCCCCAGAGGACTGGCGCGCTCCGGAGAAGGTCCAGGCGATTCTGAATGAGTTTATGCCCTACTACGACGCGCACAAGGAGGATAAGACCGCCCCCTATCCCGGCATCCGGGAGCTGCTGGAGCGGCTGAACAAGGCGGGGATGACACTGGCTGTGCTGTCCAACAAGGCTCACTCCCTGGTGCCTGGCATCATTGAGGGCTACTTCCCCGGCCTGTTTGCCTATACCCAGGGGGCCATGGACGGCGCGCCCACCAAGCCTGACCCCACGCTGCTGCGCAGGCTGATGGGGGAGATGGGGGCCGCCCCGGCGGATACCCTCTTTGTAGGGGACAGCAATGTGGACATCCGCACCGCCAAAAACGGCGGGCTCACCAGCTGCGGGGTCCTCTGGGGCTTCCGGACCCGGCAGGAGCTGGAGGCGGAGGGGGCCGACCATCTGGCCCAGACCCCGGCGGAGCTGGGGGAGTTGATTTTGAACATATGAGACACAGAGCGGTATTTGCGGTGCTTTCTATCTCCGCATGGGCGGGCTGTGCTCTGTTTGTCTGGGCCGCCTGGCGGTGTGTGCAGACCGCAAAACAGGCCGCCGAACTCTGGCCATATCTGCTCTCTGAGGCGGAGCCCTTTGCGCAGTCCGCCATGTACACGCTGGAGGACCAGCAATTCAGATGGTATACCAATGGCGGGGTATTCGCCATTTTTGCACTGCTATGCCTGGCAGCTGGGCTTTGGCTGGGCCGCCTGGGACGGAAGGGGAGACTGCAATGAATACACAGCTTCTGGAGCCAAGGGATTTGGACCGCGCCGCGGAGATCATCCGCTCCGGCGGACTGGTGGGCATCCCCACCGAGACGGTGTACGGTCTGGGAGCTGACGGGCTGAACCCGGTGGCGGTGCGGAGCATTTTTCAGGCCAAGGGCCGTCCCCAGGATAACCCGCTAATCCTGCACATTGCCGACGCCACCTGGCTGGAACGGTACTGCGAGGACATCCCGGAGACGGCTTGGCGGCTGGCCAAACGGTTTTGGCCCGGGCCGCTGACCATGATTTTAAAGTGCAAGCGCCGCACGCCGGAGGATTTGGAGGAACTGAAAAGAGGACCAGTCTGTTCCATGACCCACTTCGGGCCCCGCGTCGTCCCCGATGTGGTCACTGCGGGGCTGGACACGGTGGGGATGCGCTGTCCGGCCCACTCCATTTGCCGGGCTGTCATTAAGGCGGCGGGGAGACCCATTGCGGCCCCCTCGGGCAACCTGTCAGGCCGGCCAAGTCCTACCACAGCCAGACACATGCTGGACGATATGGACGGGCGGGTCGACGCCATTTTGGACGGAGGCGACTGTCAGGTGGGAGTGGAGTCCACCATTGTGGACCTGACGTGTACGCCGCCCCGCCTGCTGCGTCCTGGCGGTGTTCCGCTGGAGGAACTTTGGGACGTGTTGGATGATATCGAGGTGGATGACGCGGTCATCCGTCCATTGGAGGAGGGGGAGAAGCCCAAAGCCCCCGGCATGAAATACCGCCACTACGCCCCTCGGGCCCCGGTCACGGTGATTATGGGGGACTGTCTGCGCAGCGCGGAATATATTTTGGAGCATATCTCCGACAACTACTGGGACGGTGTGATCTGTTTCAATGAGTATGCCCACTGGTTTCAGGAGCACCCGGTAGAGCAGCTGGGAGGCGCCAGGGACAGCTGGGAGCAGGCCCGACGGCTCTTTCGTGCCCTCCGGGCCATGGACGAGGCGGGGGTCAAGCGTATCTGGGCCCAGTGCCCCGATACCTCGGGCATGGGTCTGGCTGTGGTTAACCGCCTGAGTAAGGCGGCAGGCTTCCATATTATTCAAGTTTGACCGATTATCCCGCAAAAATAACCGACTGTCCAAAACCCCTTGCGCACCGCCCCGCTTTCCACTATGCTGGTGCTATGGAAAGGAGTGGATGGTATGAATTGGGCAAACCTGCTTTGGATTTTCTATTTTGCGGCGCACACTGCCGCCGGGATACTCTATCTGCTCTTGGGAATGGTGATGTACGGAGTTCGTGAGGCAGGGCTTTGGAACTGGACCGTCCCCGGTGTGTGCCTGGTGCTGCTGGTGATGGATCTCACCGGGCGGATCAGTCTGCGGGGAAGTGCGGCCAAAACGCTGGCCGCTCTGTTTCTCCCACTGCTTTGCGGCTATGTGGAGCTGCTGTTCTGGGACGGTTACGGCTTGGACGGCACCACACCGGCAGCGGTGGCATGGGTGTTTGCCAAGCTCCTGCTGGCGGCTTATGTGCTGCTGCGGGAGGAGAAGCCGAAGGCTCCGGAGGTCCTCCTGGAACGGGGGAGCGCCATGGGCGTGGCGGGGGCGGTGTGGCTGGTGGGGATGGCTGGAGCGGTCCTTTTTATGGCCTCTTTCGGGCTGCCGGTCTCCCTGCTCGTCGGCGGGCTTATCTCCTCCCGAAACAGCCTCTTGGATTACTGCGGGGTGAAGGGGATCTTGTCGGGGCTGCTGGCGCTGTATGTTCTCCAATGCCTATGGTACTGCCGGGGGGCCAGGCTGGTCCAGGGAGATGAGCTGGAGCGAAATGACAGTATTCCGCTTATCTCCCTGTTCATCCCATTTTGGAACCAGGCCCAGGCCCGAAAGCTGGCGCGGCTGCTTCAGATGCGGGGCGTGAAAGGCTATTACTGAGGTGGTGCGGAGATGGGAGGAATCGTAGAGGCCGCTTTCTGGAATATCGCCGGCCGACTGGTGATTTGTTTTGTCCTGCTTCCGGCGGGGCTCATCCTGCTGGGATATCTGATTTTTATATTCGGGGCGACTCTCTATGAGCTATGGAAGCAGAGGAGAAAGTGACTATGCTTAATTTGGGCATTACGGGCCCCACCGGGGCAGGGAAGACGACTCTGCTCCGTGAGGTGGAAAAGTTGGGCGGCGGAGTTATCGACTGCGATGCTGTCTACCATGAGCTGCTAAAAAGTGATATAGCTTTACAGGATAAGCTGGAGCGGGAATTTGGCCCTCTCCGGGATGAAACCGGAGTCATAGACCGAAAGAAACTGGGGGCAGTGGTTTTCCACGATGCCGAAAAGCTGGAGGCCCTGAACACCATCTCCTGGACGGCGGTGATATCTCGCACAAACGTGTTGATCGAGGCGTACCGGGAGCAGGGGAGAGGACTGGTGGCGGTGGATGCCATCGCCCTGCTGGAGTGCCCCATAAAAGAATTATGTCAACTGTCAGTGGCCGTCCTGGCGCCACCCGAGGCGCGGGTGGCTCGTATCATGGCCCGGGAGGGGATTTCTGAGGAATACGCCTGGGCCCGGGTGAAGGCCCAGCGGCCGGATGCGTATTTTATCCAAAACTGTGACTATACTTTATATAATGACTGTTCCAGCGCGGAGGAATTTTCCCAAAGGGCGCGGAAATTTTTAGAGGAGGTTTTATCATGAGCGAGGAAAATCAGACCCGAGGCGAGCAGCTGCGCAAGGCGCTGCTCTACAGCAAGAAGAATGGCTATGACCGGTTGACCGAGGGCGAAGTGGAGGCCCTGGAGGCCTACTGCACCGGATACAAGCAGTTTCTGGATGCGGGCAAGACTGAGCGGGAGTGTGTAGATCGGACCATCGCCCTGGCGGAACAGGCCGGTTTCCAGCGTTATGCCCGGGGCGTGGTGCTGAAACCGGGGGATAAGGTCTACCAAGTGAATCGGGGGAAGGCCATCACGCTGGCTGTCATCGGGAAGAAGCCCCTGTCAGAGGGGGCCCGTATCGGTGCGGCCCACATTGACTCCCCTCGGCTGGATTTGAAGCAGAATCCCCTCTATGAGGCGGAGGAGCTGGCCTTTTTGAAAACCCACTACTATGGCGGTCTGCGGAAATACCAGTGGGTGACCATTCCACTGGAGCTCCACGGGGTCATTGCTCTGAAGAGCGGCCAGACCGTCCGGGTGTCCATCGGAAACGGGGAGGGCGATCCCCTGTTCACCATCGACGACCTGCTGCCCCATCTGGGGGTGGAGCAGTCCAAAAAGCCCTTGGGGGAGGCCATTCCCGCCGAAAGCCTGAACATCCTGGTGGGCAGCCGGCCCCTGGCCGACGACGAGGGTAAGGACCGGGTGAAGCTGGCGGCGCTTGAGCTGCTCAATCGAAAATATGGCATCACGGAGGAGGACTTTATCTCCGCTGAGCTGTGCGCTGTGCCCGCCTTCCGGGCCAGCGACATCGGGTTTGACCGCTCCCTCATTGGCGCCTACGGTCACGACGACCGGGTGTGCGCCTACGCCTGTCTGGCCGCCCTCCTCCAGCTTGCCGCCCCGGAGTACACCGCTGTGTGTATGCTGGCCGACAAGGAGGAAATCGGCTCCGAGGGGGTCACAGGGATGAAGTCCGCCGCCTTCGACACCTTCATGGCCGACCTGTGCGAGACCCAGGGAGTTCCCCTGCGCGCCTGCTTTGAGAAGTCCTTCTGCCTGTCTGCCGACGTGACCGCCGCCTATGATCCAAACTTTGCCGATGTGTATGAGAAGCGCAACAGCGCCTTTGTCAACTACGGCATGGGCCTGTGCAAGTACACCGGGGCCCGGGGCAAGTCCGGGGCCTCCGACGCCTCCGCCGAGGTGGTGGCCCGGGTGCGCCGGGTGCTGGACA
>JAAWPF010000040.1 GCA_022799835.1 Lawsonibacter sp.
ACGAGGAGCCCCTCGCCGTCGTCCGGAGCGGACAGGAGGGCCTGTTCCAGCACGACCTCTACTCCTGGCAGGTCGCCGGCCCCGGCTTTGTCCTGGCGGAGGAGATCACGCCCGGCAGCCGGATGCTGGACCGCAGCTTGAAAAATTGGCTGGCCGGCCTCACCCCGCGGCAGCGGGAGACGGTGGCGGACACCCTCTATGAGCTGCTGGCCGGCCGGGACGCCAAAACCCTCCGGGAGGCTCTGGAGCCCAAAAATCTGGCCGGCGCGCTCCGGGCCGCCCTGGACGTGGACCCCAAGAACCTGCTCACCCTGGCCTCCTCCCTGGCCCGGCTGGCGGGGGCGGTCCTGCGCATTCGATAGCGAAAAAACGGGCGGCCAAAGGCCGCCCCTACCGCTTCTCAATAATCTTTGCTGTATGCTTCAGCCTCCGGTCCCCCGCATTCCGCCGGTTTAGCTTTTCCACCAGGGCGGATATCTCCCCCCGGGCCTGCTCCACCTCCGCCTTGAAGGACCGGGCGGACAGGCGCAGGGCCCCGTGGCCCAGGATGATAAGCTGCTCCAGCCCGTCGGAGGTGGCCACCCGGACCCGGTGGTCCCTGCCCAGGTCGTAGGTAGCCTTTTCGATATAGGCGTCGGCGGTCTCGGCCTCCTTGGTGTACACCACATAGATGTTGTTCCGCTTCTCCACCGAGCCGGGGCCACCCTTCACCTTGTACGCGTCAAAGACCAGGATCACCACGCACTTGCGGAAGCCCTGGTAGTCGGACAGGATGTCCTCCAGGGCCGCCCGGGCGGCGGCCACATCCGCCCGGGCCAGCTCCTTCAGCTCCTCCCAGGCGAAGATGATGTTGTAGCCGTCCACCAGCAGGTACTCCGGGCCGGACTTCCGTGCCCGGATGGTGTACTTCTCCCCGTCCAGGCTGGTCCGGGCGGGCTTTTTTGCGCTCTGGAAGGCGGCGTCCCCCCGGTCCACCTTGCCGTAGGTGCGCTCAAAGACAGCCAGCAGCTCCTTGTCCCGCTCCAGGCTTCCCCCCCGCCGGGTCCGCTCACCCCCGGCGGGGGCGGATCGTTCCGGCGGGGGGTCCTCCCCGTCCAGCCGCAGGCCGCTGTCCACGTGCATGTGGTCCCGAACCTCGTTCCACTTGACCGTGTGCCCCGCCCCGTGGGAGCAGAACACCGAGTCAGGGGGGTTGTCCACATCCCGCTCCGGGTCGTAGGCGAAGCGGGCCGCAACCTCCTCCTGGTTGGCACAGGGCTCATACCCCCGCAGGGCGCAGGACAGCCGCCCCCGGCCCCTGGTGTAGGCGGTGACCTCCCGCCAGTAGCCGCGCAGGCCGGCCACCGGGGCGTGGCCCGTCAGGACGGACAGCTCCCCCTCCCGCTCCGGGCTCTCCACACTGCCGCCCATGGCCTGGATATCGGTCATGGCCCGGCCCACGCACTCGGGGGGCAGCTCCAAAGTGAAGTCGTAATGGGGCTCCAGCAGGACGCTCTCCGCCTGCATCAGCCCCTGGCGCACCGCCCGGTAGGTGGCCTGTCGGAAATCGCCCCCCTCGGTGTGCTTCACGTGGGCCCGCCCGGCTACCAGGGTGATTTTCATATCTGTAATGGGCGACCCGGTGAGCACACCCCGGTGCCGCTTCTCCATCAGGTGGGTAAGTACCAGCCGCTGCCAGTTCAAGTCCAGCTGGTCAGTGGAACAGGCGGAGGCGGCGCGCAGGCCGCTGCCCCTGGGGCCGGGCTCCAGCAGGAGATGGACCTCGGCGTAGTGCCGCAGGGGCTCAAAGTGGCCCACCCCCTCCACTGCGTTGGTGATGGTCTCCCGGTAGACGATGCTCCCCTCGCCGAAGGACACCTCCGCCCCGAAGCGTTCCCGGACCAGGCGGGCGAGAACCTCCAGCTGGACCTCTCCCATGAGCTGGAGGTGAATTTCCCCCTCACTCCACACCACCCGCAGCTGGGGGTCCTCCTCCTCCAGCTGGCGGAAATGTCCCAGCATGGCGTGGACGTCGCTGCCGGCGGGCAGGAGTACCTGGTAATTCAGCACCGGCTCCAGCTCCGGTTCCCTGGCTGGGGGCTCCGCCCCAAAGACGTCGCCGGGTCTGGTTTTGGTCAGTCCGGTGAGGGCGCACACCGTCCCTGCCGGGGCCTCGTCCACGGTCTGGAACCTGGCTCCGGAATAGATCCTGATCTGGTTGACCTTCTCCTCTCCCAGCAGGGCGCGGGCCTTGAGGCAGCCGCCGGTGACCTTCACGTAGGTGAGCCGGTCGCCGCCGTCCCGGGCGATCTTAAACACCTTCGCTCCAAACTCCGCCGGGCAGGCGGGAGGCCGGACATATTGAGCCAGGCCGTCCAGCAGGGCCTCTACCCCTTCCAGCTTCAAGGCCGAGCCGAAAAAGCAGGGAAAGACCAGCCGCCGGGCGGCCAGGGCGGCGGCGTCCGCCGCAGTAATCTCCCCGCCCTCCAGGTATCTGTCCATCAGCTCCTCGTCCAGGGAGGCCAAGTCCTCCTGAATGGGGGCCAGTCCGGCGGAGAAGTCCAGACATCCCCCGTCAAATTTAGCCTGGAGCTGGTCCAGCAGGGCGTCCCGGTCGGCCCCCGCCAGGTCCATCTTATTGACAAACAGAAATGTGGGGATGGCGTGCCGCTCCAGCAGCCGCCACAAGGTCCGGGTGTGGCCCTGGATGCCGTCGGTGCCGCTGATAACCAGCACGGCGCAGTCCATCACCCCCAGGGCGCGTTCCATTTCGGCCGAGAAGTCCACATGGCCCGGGGTGTCCAGCAGGGTGAAGGCGGCGTCCCCCCAGGTGAGCTCCGCCTGCTTGGAGAAAATGGTGATCCCCCGCTCCCGCTCCTGGATGTCGGTATCCAGAAAGGCGTCCCGGTGGTCCACCCTCCCCAGCTTGCGCACCGCCCCGCTGAGGTAGAGCAGGGCCTCTGACAGCGTGGTCTTCCCCGCGTCCACATGGGCCAGCAGGCCGATACAAATCCGCTTCTTCATGCGCTGTCCGCCTTTCCGCAGCCTTTTGAATAAGCATACATGCTTGTTGATGTTTCTGTCAAGAGGAAAACGGCGGTACACAACGGTCAGAAGGAGGACCCGGAACCGCGGCCTTCCGGTCCATATGGACACGTTCCAGGCCGTCAAAGTATTGAAAGAGAAGCTCCAGAAAAAATTTTGCGTAGTGCGACAGGTAACGGTCTTTCATCCGAATCAGGGACAGCCTCTGGGCCAGGGGCCGTCCTTTGTAGTACAGGGGAAAAATATTGATATCCTCCGGGATATCCTTCCGCTGGCTGACCAGGCTCATCTGGGAAATAAAGCAGGCCGCCAGCCGCTGGAAGCAGACTGTGGTCCCAACCTGGGTATATGTACTGGTCATATAAGTCCGGGGGACGATATTTGACGCGTCGAAGCATTGATTGATCTGGCGGCCCATGCGATTTTCAAAGATGCAGAAGGGAAGCGCGGCAAAATCCTTCACATCCGCGCCTTGAATCGCTTTTCCCTTTAAAGTCCGAGCCGCCTCTCCGTAGTATTTCCGGAGTAAAGAGTCCGCTACACACAGGTAGACCTGATCGTCCATCAGCTCTTGGGTGACCAGCTTGGGGTGCTCCTCCCCGTTGAGGGTAATGGCAAAGTCCAGTGAGCCGTCCAGCACCAAAGGCTCCAGCCGGGCGGTGACGGTGTCGGTAATGCGCAGCTCCACATTGGGATACCGGGCGGAGAATTTGGGCAGCACAGCGGGCAGACACGTATTCAGCCGCAGGGCGCTGGCTCCAAGCCGGAGCACGCCCCGCTCCTGCTGGGCGATGTCAGACAGGATGTCCTTCAGATTGACCTGCTCCTTATTGACCACATCGGCAAAGCCCAGGACAAACTCTCCCGCCGTGGTCAGAGCCAGGGCCGGCTTGCGGTAGAGCAGCTTGGTGCCGTAGTAGTCCTCCAGCCGCTGGATGTGGTTGCTCAAGGTCTGCTGGGAGATAAACAGGCGGTTGGCCGTTCGAGTTATGTGCAGGTCCTTGGCCAGCTCGGAAAAATAGTACAGGCTGATAAGGTCCATTCCAATTCCTCCACAAAAATTTTTTGTTGAATACAATAAATTTCTCCGTTTTACTTATGGTTTGTTTTATATTACTATAAAAACACCAAGAGCACAAGAGCTTTCAGCCCAAGGGAGTGTCCACAGGGAGGAGACCATGGCGCTCCCCGGCAAACCGAACAAACTTGAGGAGGAGTAATCAATGCCTGTAGGGAAGAGAATCTATTTGAAGCGCGAGATGCCTGACCCCGAGATCATGGCCCAGTTCAAGACCATCCCTGCCTCCAACACCGCTGACGTGATGAACCGCAGCTGCGCTATGAATCCCCGCATCCGCCTGGTGAGCCAGCCCAGGGACCAGATGATGGTGGGGCCCGCCTTCACCGTCAAGAGCCGCGCGGGGGACAACCTGACCCTCCATGCCGCTTTGAACCTGTGCGGCGAGGGGGACGTGCTGGTGGTCTCCAACGAGGAGGACACCACCCGGGCCCTGATGGGAGAGGTGATGATGGCTTACCTGCGGTACACCAAGAAGGTGGCCGGCATCATCCTGGACGGTCCCATCCGCGACATTGACGAGATCGGCAAGTGGGACTTCCCTGTCTACTGCACCGGCACCACCCCCGGCGGCCCCTACAAGGAGGGCCCGGGTGAAATCAACGTCCCCATCTCCTGCGGCGGTATCAGCGTCAACCCCGGAGACATCATCCTGGCCGACCCGGACGGCATCATCGTCATCCCCCGGCAGGACGCCGCCGTCATCCTGGAGGACGCCAAGAAGTTCCAGGCCGCTGATGAGAAAAAGCTGGCCGCCGCCAAGGACGGCACCGCCAACCGGGCCTGGGTGGAGAAAAGCCTGGAGGAGAAGGGCTACGAGATTATTGATGACGTGTACCGCCCCTGAACCGCAAAACATATAAAAAGGAGAGAACGTTATGAGTCAAATCGCCGTCGCGCTGATCATCCTGGTCATTACTGTCGTCCTGTTCATTTGGGAGCCCATCCCCATCATTGTCACCGCCATCGGCGCCTCCATCGCCTTCGCCTATACCGGACTGATTGAGGTGGGCGACATCTTCACCGGCTACAACAGCACCACCATTGTCCTGCTGGCCGGCATGATGGTGGTCGGCGCCTCCCTGTTCCACGCCGGCATTACCGACCTGATTGGTGAAAAGATGGTCAAGGTCACCGGCAAGAACGAGCGCAATATCATCCTGGCCACCCTGGTCGTCTCCTGTGCGCTGAGCTCTGTGTGCAGCAACATCGGCGTGATGACCGCTATGGCTCCCCTGGTCACCGCCATGTGCCTGGCCGCCGGCTTCGGCCCCTCCAAGGCCCTGCTGGCCCTGCTCTTCGGCGCCCAGTTCGGCGGCTTTGTCACCCTGGTGGGCGTGGGCTCCAACGCCACCGCCAACAGCGTCATGGTCGAGCAGGGAATTGAGCCCTTTGGCTTTTTCAGCATCACCCCCTTTGGCGTTGGCGTATGTATCCTGGGTACCCTGTACTTCACCTTCATCGGCCGGAAGCTGATCCCCGATACCGGCTATGTCCCCGAGTTCGCCAAGACCGACAAGAAGCCCCTGGACAAGCGGAAGGCCGTCATCGCCGTGGCCACCCTGCTGTGCGTGCTGGTGGTCATTGCCGCCAGCCCCAAGAACATCCCCATGCATGTGGCCGCCGTGGCGGGCGCTCTGGTCATCGTGGGCACCAAGTGCATGAGCGTCCAGGACGCCATCAAGGCCATTGACTGGAACTGTATGCTGCTGGTGGGTTCCCTCACCGCCATCTCCAACGGCGTGAAGAACAGCGGTCTGGGCGACGCTGCGGCCGAAGCGATCCTGAATATCCTGGGCGAGAATCCCAGCACCTTCATGATCACCACCGTCATCTTCTTCACCGCCGCCCTGCTGACTCAGATCATGTCCAACATCCCCACCATCATGCTCTTCCTGCCCATCGGCATCTCCATCGCCAATCAGATTGGCGTCAGCCCCTACCCCATCGCTATGACCATCACCCTGGCCGGCGCGGCCTCCTACGCCACCCCCTTCGCAGCCCCCCAGAACATGATGACCGTGGGCTGGACCCATTATAAATTCGTGGACTTTATGAAAATCGGCCTGCCCATGCTGCTGGTTACATACATTGTGGTGGTGGCTCTGGTCCCCATCTGCCTGCCCTACTGATGGAAGCGGCCGCTATGGACGAGCTGCTGAGCGGTATCTATGACCTGCATATCCACACCAGCCCCGACGCAGTCCCCCGTAAGTGCAGCGACATCGAGCTGGGACGGCGGCTGACCGCCGCCGGAATGGCCGGCTGCGCCATCAAGAGCCACTATTTCGACACCGCCGCCCGGGCGGCGCTGCTTCAAGAACAGTTTCCCCACCTGCGCGCCGCGGGCGGGGTAGTTCTGAACCGCTCCGTGGGGGGCATCAACCCGGACGCGGTGGAGCGTTCCGCCCAGGCCGGCGGGAAGCTGGTCTGGTTCCCCACCC
Organism: Lawsonibacter sp.; assembly: GCA_022799835.1. GTDB lineage: Bacteria > Bacillota > Clostridia > Oscillospirales > Oscillospiraceae > Lawsonibacter. The sequence goes on from JAAWPF010000040.1 coordinate 6,547, forward strand.
TGGAGGCCCGGAGCTACCAGCAGTTCCGGCACTGGGATGACCCGTCCTTTGATCCCGCCCCCTTCCTCACCGTGCTGGACGGAGACGGAGCGCTGATCCCCCAGGCGGTAGCGGTCCTGAAGGCCGCCGCCCGGAACGGCCAGACCGTGGGCACCGGCCACCTCTCCGCCCGGGAGGGGATGGCCCTGGCGGCAGAGGCCGCCCGACTGGGCTGCCGGATAGTCCTGACCCACGCGGACAACCCGGCTGACCAGTACACCACCCAGCAGCAGGTGGAGGCAGTCCGCCAGGGGGCTTTGGTGGAACACTGTTTCTTCACCACCTACTTTGACCGCACCCCCATTGAGGAGATCGCCGCCCAGATCCGGGCGGTGGGCTGTGACCATGTTATTCTGACCACCGATTTCGGCCAGCCCAACGCGCCCTATTCCGACGAGGGGATGGCCCTGTATGGGGAGCTGCTGCTGAAACAGGGCTTCTCCCGGGAGGAGCTGCGCGTCATGATGGCCGAAAATCCGGGAAAGCTGATTGCTTAACAAAGGGAGTTATCACTATGAGTTATAAAGTTCTGCTGCCCCAGCCCATCCTGCCTGAAGGCCGCGCCTACCTCCAGGACCACGGCTTCGAGGTCGTGGACGGCCGGGGCTTTACCGAAGCCGATATCATCGCCGATATCCCCGACTGTGACGCCATGATTGTCCGCACCGCCAAAATCACCGGCAAAATCCTGGACGCCGCTCCCAGGCTGAAGATTATCGCCCGCCACGGCGCCGGTTATGACAATGTGGATCTGGAGGGGGCCCGGCGGAACAAGGTGCTGGTGACCACCGCCGGCGGCGCCAACGCCATCTCGGTGGCCGAGCTGGCCATCTTCTACATGCTCTACTGCTCCCGCCGCTTCAAGGCGGTCATGGCCCACTGCAGGGAGGACTACCGCTACGCCAAGATGGGCATCCAGAAAACTGAGCTGGAGGGCAAGACCTTGGGGCTTATCGGCACGGGCAACATCGGCAAGCTGGTGGCCAAAAAAGCGGTCTATGGCTTTGACATGAAAGCGCTGGCCTATGACCCCTTCGCCCGGGAGGTCCCCGACTATATCCAGCTGGTGGAGGACCGGGACGAGATTTTCCGCCAGAGCGACTACGTCTCTCTCCACGTCCCCGCCACCAAGGAGACCGTCCACTCGGTCAGCGACCGGGAGTTTGACCTGATGAAGGAGACCGCCTTCCTCATCAACACCGCCCGAGGGGCCATCGTGGATGAGCCCGCCCTCGTCCGGGCCCTGGAGGCCAAAAAAATCGCCGGGGCCGGCCTGGACACGGTGGAACAGGAGCCCTTTGACCCGAACAACCCCCTGCTGGACATGGAGAACGTCCTGGTCGCCCCCCACATCGGCGGTGCCACCAAGGAGGCCTCCACCCGCTCCTCTGTAACCTGCGCCCAGGCCGTCGACGACTTCTTCTCCGGCCGCGTCCCTAAGTTTATCGTCCCCGAACTGCGGGACCTGCTCTTATAATTCTCTTCCATAGAAAAGGCTGGCGTTTTTTACAAACGCCAGCCTTCTTCGCAATTTGCGGGTAAGGGGTCCAAACCCCTGTCACCGCAGCAGCTCCCCCACGCCCTCGCGCCCCCGTCGGCTGTGGGTGCGCATGGCCTGGGAGGGCTCCCGCAAAATGGATTTACGCATCCCCTCCAGCAGGGCGCCGGCCTGCCCGGCGCCGCGTACCAGCGTTCGGGCGGCGTCCGGCTTGGCACCGGGCAGGCTCCCCGCCCCCTGGTCCAACCAGCCGTAGATCACGCTGTACACCGCCTGCAGCCGCTCCACCCGGCGCAGGTCCGCCTCCAGCACCGCCTCGGCGTCCCGGGCATAGGCCCGGGTCATCAGCGACATCCCGTTCAGTCCCAGGGACCGGACAGACAGCTGGAACTGAGGCAGCACCACCGCCTCCTCCCCCAGCCGCAGGGCGATCCCCTCGTCATCCTCCTCGTCAAGCAGGACTGTGCCGCCGGCAATGGTGACCGGCCCCAGGAAGCTGTGCTCCTCCTCCCCCTCGGTACCCCGGATTCGGACGGGGTCGGCGGGGTCCCAGCCCGCCACGCCGTCCCGGCCGATCCCGGCACAGCCCAGGCCGCCAGCGGCGGTGAGAGTTCCGTCGGGGGCCTCGTCCTCCTCCCCGGACCGGACGCAGTCCACGCACAGAAGGGTTCCCTCCCCCATGGTGATTCCGGCGCAGCCCGCGCCGCTGGCAAAGAGATTGCTGCTCCCGCCAGGCAGCACCAGGGTCACCCGGTTCTCCTCCCCCAGGTCGAAGGCCCGGCCGGAGACCACCTGACAGATGACCCCCTCCAGGGCCAGTTCCACCGCTCCGATGCTGTCGGCCAGGGCAATCCGCCCGCTGAAAGGCACCTGATTGGCGTCCACCCCGGCCCCGCCGGAGACGGCGGTCACCTGGGAGGACAGGATATGCAGGGTCTGGGTCTCTTCCTCATAGATCCAGTCCCGCTCCGCCTCGCCGCCGGTGACGGCGAAGGGGTTGGGGTACATGGGGACCTCCTCAAAAGCCTCCCGCCGCTTGTTCCACTGGAGATAGGCGTATCGGGTCCGGATCTGACCCGGCTTCTCCCGGTTCTGAAACACCAGACTGTGGGCGGGGAAGCCCTGGTCCCCCCGGGCCAGCCAGAGCCGGGCGGTATCGCCCTGGAGCAGGGCCAGATGGCCCCGCTTCCCGTCCACCTCCAGAGAGGTGAGCTTATCCCAGCCCGGGAGCATGGTCTTCCAGATCAGGTCCAGGGGATCCTGCCGCCTCCCGGCGGCGTCGGTCACCTCCGCCGCTCGGGCCGCCAGCACAGCCGCCCCCTCCAGGGCCACAGGGACTGTCAGCGCTCCCAGGCGCTCCCCCTTCTCCCCCCGCACGACCAGCTGGCCGCCGGTAAGGCGCAGGGTATTGGAGGAGTCTCCCCGGACCGTTCCCAGCTCCAGCCGCCCCTCACCCTCCAGGGTGAGGGAGGTTCCTCTCCCCAGCCGGATATCTTCCAGCGCATTCTCTCCCGTGACCGCCACGCGGGCATGGGGGGCCTCCGCCGCCAGCGCGGCCCCCTTCACATTTTCCAGCGTCACCGTTCCGGAGCCGGCGAGCCGGATGGTCCGGACCTCCTGCCCGGTCCCCTGAATGGTCACGTCCCCCGCTCCGGAGATGGTCAGCTCACCGGATGCTCTGTCAAAGCTCACGCCGGACAGGTCCTCTCCCCTGACCTGGAGGCCCCCCAGGTCCAGCGCGTTTCCGGGCGCGGGCTGGACCCGCGCCCCGGCCAGCTCCTGTCCCAGGGAGGGCTCCGGGGCGGTCTGCGTATTTTGGAGGTTGGCCAGCAGAGCCATCATCAGGTCCAGATTGCCCCCCTGCATCCCCGCCAGCAGCTTGAGAAGAGAGGCGCCGCCGCTGGTCATCAGCAGGTCAATCAGCGTCTCCTGAAGGCCGGCGGCACCGCCGGCCAGCAGCTCCTTCAGCTGATCCAGGCTCTCAATGGCCCCGCCCGTCAGCTCCTGAATGGCCTGGTCGGGCAGGACGCCGTCCTGTGCCCGCTCCAGCAGCCTCACCAGCAGCTGGGCCACATTCCGTATATCGGAACCACCCTTCACAAACAGCGGTGTATCGCCCACGGCGGCATCACGGATCATCCGGTCAATCTCCCCCCGCAGCTGCTCCAGCTCCCCCTGGAGGGCCTCCCGGTCCACATCCTCACCCCCGGCGGCCTTTTGGGCCAACTCCGCCAGACGGTTCAGGCTGTCCTTGATCTCGTCCAGCGCGCCCTGGCCTGTCTGGAGGGTCCGCCGGCCCGCCCGGAGGTCGCCCTCCATTTGGCTGACCTTTCCAGCCATCTCCCGCAGGGTCTCCGACACCGTCAGCCCCGTCGCCCCGCTCACCGGCTGGCTCTGTCCGGCGGAGGCCGCCTTTCCCGTCCTGGCCGTCCCCTGATACTGGGATGCCGAGAGGATCCTGTCTCCGCGGATCATCAGTTCGCCCACTTCAAGCGCCCCTTTCCCTCAATCATCTGGTAATGATACTATCGGCACAACCAGAGGAGAACATAAGAAACAATCCGCCAGAGACCTGCCATCCCGAAATTTTTCTTGTATTGTATGACCAATCATGATAAAATTAGATTATGCGTACTATGCGCAATCTCTAAAAGAGAGGAAAGAGACATATGAAGAAGAGAACTCTGTCCCTTGCGCTGGCCCTGATGATATGCCTGGGCCTGACCACCCCCTCCCTGGCGCTCCCGAATGGGGTCGCCACCGTCCGGGCGGACAGTCTGAACGGGTATGGAGACGGGATCTTGACCGCAGTCCAGAATGGAAAATACGGTTTCTACAAGGCGGACGGCACCCAGGTCGCGGCCCCCACCTACGCAGATGCCAAAAACTTCAGCGACGGCATGGCTGCTGTCTCCGCCACCGGCTCCATGCAGACCATTGACGAGACCTTCGAGATAAATGCTTTCGTTGGCGGCAAATACGGCTATGTGGACGCCAGCGGCAAGCTGGCCATCCCCATGAAATACGCCAAAGCCTTCGATTTCTCTGAGGACCGGGCCTTCGTCCGGGAGACCGAGGACGGCCCCCTGCTGATGATTGACAAGACCGGCAAGGTGATCGCCTCCTATGACAATGTGGACCTCTGGTTCTACGAGACCGTACAGTTCAGCGAGGGTCTGGCCATTCTCCCCATTCAGAACGATTACAACGGCGAGGACTACTACATCGCCGTGGATAAAACCGGCAAAACTGTTTACACCTTTGAAGATGCCTATGTGGACTTTGAGCACGGTTATCAGAACGGTCTGGTCGCCGTGGCCGAGAACGGCTACTGGGGCACCGGCGGCCCCTGCCTGGAGCGGGGCTTCAACGATATGATCGGGGCCGGCTACCGGGACAAGACCGGCAAGAAGGTCATCTCCACCGACTACGATGAGATTTGCGAGTTTGTGGACGGGATCGCCGCCGTAGGCAAGGTGGTGGACGACCCCACCTACTACGTTCTGCACTACGGTTTTATCGACACCTCCGGCAAAGAGGTCATCCCCGTAAAATACAGCAGCTTTGTCACAGACAGCGGCGACATCCGCGCGGTGATAAACGACCAGAATATGCGGGCCTATGTGGATAAGAGCGGCCGGGAGATTACCGGCTTTCTGTACGAGGGCACCTGGGGCTTCTACGAGGGCCTGTCCCTGGTGCGGGCCGGGAACACTATCAGTGTAATCGACACCTCCGGAAAGACTGTGTTTACCAGTGACAACTGCGACCGGGGCTACAGCTATACAGACGGCCTGTCCGTTATGTGGAACAGCGAGACCGGCAAGCGGGGCGTCTATGACAAGACCGGCAATCTGGTCATCCCCTTCCAGTACGACGGGGCCAATGTTATTGACGGTTTCCTGTGGCTGCAGAGCGGCGGCACCTGGACCGTATACCGGGTCGATGAGCTGGACGCCCCCGCCGACCCCCAGCCCAGCCTCAAGACCGCCAATCCCTCCAACGACAAGCTGACGGTCAACGGCGCGGAGGCCACTCCCACGGTGTACAACATTGACAACAGCAACTATTTCAAAATCC
>JAAWPF010000041.1 GCA_022799835.1 Lawsonibacter sp.
ACGGTGGTGACCCGGACGGGACTCGAACCCGTGTTGCCGCCGTGAAAGGGCGGAGTCTTAACCGCTTGACCACCGGGCCGTTTTATATGGAAACGGACAGCCTGTCCGTTTTTGATAATGGTAGCGGCGACTGGATTTGAACCAGTGACACCCCGGGTATGAACCGAGTGCTCTAGCCAACTGAGCTACGCCGCCATCTCTCACCCCTCAAACAGGGCAAGGGTTAGTATAGCGGATTTCACCTTTTTTGTCAACTGTTTTTTTGAAAAATTTCCTTTTTTCTTTTCCCCCTCCGGGCGAGGGCCGGAGGGGGGATTTTAGTCCTGAAAGAAGGGGGATACAAGTCTGTAGAGCTCGTTGTGCTGCTTCCGGCCCATGCAGTATTTGTCCAGGTCGGTAAGGTCGATCTCATAGCCGTCCTGAAACCGCAGCTCATAGTTCCAGGCGTAACGGATCAAATGTCCGGTGCGAGTGGTGACTGAGGTGCGGTACAGGTCCGATTCCTCCAGCTCTTCGTAGGCATGCCAGCTGGTCCGGATGCCCAGGACATAGGTGGACACGCCGGCGGGGGTGGCCTCCGTCCGGCTGAGGCAGGAGGCCAGCACCAGGGAGTGGAGGAGCACCAGAGCGGTAACGGTAAAAAGCAGGCACCCCTTCAGCTCCCCCAAAATGGTGTGAAAATCCTTCTCTGACCGGGACCAGTCCCGGATTGCGGAGAACGCTGTATCCAGCACCGTATTGAAAAGACAGATATCCAGGATCAGCACAAGGCAGGCGACGATCTGGCTGGAGAAGCCATACTGCTGATAGAGGGTATCAGGACCCGCCAGAAACCAGTAATGGAGTTGTCGGTCGTAGTAGAAAAACATGGAAAATGACGCCAGTCCACTGATGACGGTGGCGATAGCCAGGCTTTTCACTCCCGGAGACCGAGCCGAACTCTCCGCGGTCTCCTGTTCCTTCCGCTTCATCTTCTTCCGCTGGCTGGAGGGGAGATCACTGTAGGTAAGACCTCTCTTCTTCAGGCACCACCAGGCCTGCTTTTTATCCGCCTTGACGCTGGACTGCCTGGACAACACGCTGGCCCGTTCCCTCCTCTCGCGGAGTTTTTTTCGCTCCAGGGAGGAGGGAGATTTTTTGCTGGCCATGGCGGCTTATTTAAAGTACTCCGCGCCGCTCTCAAAGAGGAGCTGGTGCTTATTGCCTGGAATGTTCACCGCCACGCTGGGCCCCCGGCGCTCGGTGTGGGCCATCTTGCCAAAGACCCGGCCGTCGGGGGAGAAGATGCCCTCGATGGCCTCCATGGAGCCGTTGGGGTTGGCGGCGATATCCATGGAGGGCCGGCCCCCCAGGTCCACATACTGGGTGGCCACCTGGCCGTGGGCGATGAGATCTGCAATCACGGTCTCAGGGGCCACAAAGCGGCCCTCGCCGTGGGAGATGGGCAGGGTGTGGAGGTCGCCCACCTGGCATTTGAGCATCCAGGGGGAGTTGACGCTGGCCACACGGGTGGTAACATAGCCCGACTGATGCCGGCCGATGAGGTTATAGGTCAGGGTGGGGCAGTTCTCGTCCATGGGACGGATCTCGCCGTAGGGCACCAGGCCCAGCTTGATGAGGGCCTGAAAGCCGTTGCAGATGCCCATCATCAGGCCGTCCCGGTTCTTGAGCAGGTCCATAATGGCGTCGCTGAGGGCGGGGTTGCGGAGGAAGGAGGCGATAAACTTGCCCGAGCCCTCGGGCTCATCGCCGCCGGAGAAGCCGCCGGGGACCACCACCATCTGCGTCCCCCGGATGGCCTTCTCCAGGGCCTGGGCGGACTGGGACAGGAAGTCGCGGGTCAGGTTGCGCACCACCACGATCTCCGGGTCGATGCCCGCCCGGACGCAGGCCTTGGCGGTGTCGTACTCGCAGTTGGTGCCCGGGAAAGCGGGGATGACCGCCTTGGGGCGGGCGGTTTTATGCTTGCAGACGGCGGGGGAGCGGCCCTCCCAGGAGATGGGCTGCAATTCCTCAGAGGTCCCCGCCCGGGTGGGGTAGACCGCCTCCAGAACGCCCTCGTTGAGGGCCAATAACTCGTCGATAGGGGCGGCGTCGGCTTCGATTTTGATGACAGGCTCGGCGGTAGTTTTGCCGATCTGGAAGGCCCAGGGGCCCTCTGGAATCTCTTCGGAGAGCTCCGCGACGATCCCGCCGGGGTTGGGCAGGTCCCAGGCCAGCTCTGCCCCGCCGGAGACGAACCCGATGCGGTTGCCGAAGGACATCTTCATCACGGCCTCGGCCTCGCCGTTCTCGGCGGCCCAGGCGGCCTTGACCGTTCCCGCCTGACAGAGGGCATAAAACTCCTCCCAGGCGGCTTTCTGTCCCTCCGCTGTGGCGTCCCCCGCGAACAGGTACACCGGGTGTCCCGCCTCCTTGAACTCGGGAGAGATGACCTCCCCGGCCTTGATGGGGGCGATGGCGAAGGAGATCAGGGTGGGGGGTACGTCCTTATCCAGGAAGGAGCCGGACATGGAATCCTTGCCGCCGATGGCGGCGGCGGCGTAGTCCAGCTGGGCGTCCAGCGCGCCCAGAAGGGCGGCGGCGGGCTTGCCCCAGCGTTCCGGCTCATCCCGCAGCTTCTCGAAGAACTCCTGCAAGGTGAGGTACACTTTTTTATAGTCCGCACCCGCGGCCACCAGCTTGGCGATGGAGGCGGTCACAGCGTCGTAGGCCCCCTGGTAGGGATTGACGGACAGTGTGTCCGGGTCACAGCCCCAGGCCATGACGCTGGCCTGGTCGGTCTCCTGCCCTGGCAGGACGGGCAGCAGCGCCGCCATGGCCTGAGCAGGGGTGCGCTGAGTTTTGCCGCCGAAGGGCATCAGCACGGACCCGGCCCCCACGGAGCTGTCGAACCGTTCCGTGAGGCCCCGCCGGGAGGCGCACTTCAGGCTGGAGGCCATCTCCCGCAGGGTCTTGAAGGGGGCCTCGCCCAGGGCGGAGCAGTCCTTTTGCTCCACCCGGACCCCGGCGTGCTTTACCGCGCCGTTGGTGTTCAAAAACGCCCGGGACAGATTGGCGATGGTCTGGCCTTTCCAGTGCATGACCATCCGGGGGGATTCCGTAACTACAGCCACCCGGTAGGCCTCCAGATTTTCCCTCTCCGCGGCGGCGATGAATTTGTCCGCGTCCTCGGGGGCGACCACCACCGCCATCCGCTCCTGGCTCTCGGAGATGGCCAGCTCGGTGCCGTCCAGACCGTCGTACTTCTTGCGCACCGCGTCCAGGTCGATCTCCAGTCCGTCGGCCAGCTCGCCGATGGCCACCGACACACCGCCGGCGCCGAAGTCGTTGCAGCGCTTGATGAGCCGGGTGACATTTCCGTCCCGGAACAGACGCTGGATCTTCCGCTCCTCGGGGGCGTTGCCCTTCTGGACCTCGGAGGCCATGGTGGTCAGCGACTTCTTATTGTGGCTCTTGGAGGAGCCGGTGGCCCCGCCGATGCCATCCCGTCCGGTGCGGCCCCCCAGCAGGATGACCACGTCCCCAGGAGCGGGACGTTCCCGGCGCACATTCGACCCCGGGGCGGCGCCAACAACCGCGCCGCACTCCAGCCGCTTGGCGATGTAGCCCTCGTGGTAGACCTCGGCCACATGGCCGGTAGCCAGGCCAATCTGGTTGCCGTAGGAGGAGTAGCCCGCCGCCGCCGTCTGGCACAGCTTCCGCTGGGGCAGCTTGCCCTCCAGGGTCTGGTCAAGGGGGACTCTCGGGTCCCCCGCGCCGGTGAAGCGCATGGCCTGGTGGACAAACACCCGCCCCGACAGGGGGTCCCGGATGCAGCCGCCGATGCAGGTGGCCGCGCCGCCGAAGGGCTCGATCTCGGTGGGGTGGTTGTGGGTCTCGTTTTTGAACATGAGCAGCCAGTCCTGCTCCTGGCCGTCCACCTGGGCGGGGACCTTGATGGAACAGGCGTTGATCTCCTCGCTCTCGTCCAGCTCGGGGAGCAGGCCCCGCTTTTTCAGCACCTTCGCGCCGATGGTGGCGATATCCATCAGGGTCTGGGGCCGCTGGGCGGCCTTCTCCTCGCCGTAGACCTCCACCCGGGCGGCTAAGTACCGCTCATAGGCGGCTTTCACGGCGGGGTCGTCAATTTGAATGCTGTCCAGGTGGGTGGAGAAGGTGGTGTGGCGGCAGTGGTCGGACCAGTAGGTGTCCACTACCCGCACCTCGGTGATGGTGGGGTCCCGCTTCTCCTCGTCCCGGAAATAGGCCTGGAGGAATTTCAGGTCGTCCAGGTCCATGGCAAGCCCCAACTCATCCAGCAGGGCGGACAGGGCTGTTTCATCCATGGCGGTAAAGCCGGCCACTGTGTCCACATGGTCGGGGAGGGCGTGCTCCCGCACCAGGGTCTCCGGCTTGTCCATGGAGGCCTCCCGGCTCTCCACCGGGTTGATGAGGAAGGCCTTGATTTTGTCCAGCTCCTTCCGGGAGAGGGCCCCCTCCAGAAAGTAGACCTTGGCATAGGCCACCAGGGGCCGCTCCACCCCGGCCATCAGCTGGATGCACTGGGCGGCGGAATCAGCCCGCTGATCGAACTGGCCGGGCAGAGATTCCACCGCGAAGCTGGCCCCCGCGATTCGGGGCATGGGCCAATCCTCGTCATAGACCACATCCACCTGGGGCTCGGAAAAAACGATGTCCTTGGCCCGCTCATAGACCGCCGGGTCAATCTGCTCCACATCATAGCGGTTCAGAATGGTGACGGCGCGCAAGGTCCCGATGCCCAGCTGCTCCCGCAGCTGGCTGCACAGACCCTGGGCCTCCACGTCAAAGCCCTCTTTCTTCTTGGAATAGCAGCGGTATACACTCATGTTCTTCTCTCCTCTGTTTTTGGTAGATTATTCTTATGTAGGGCGCGACGACTCGGCGCGCCGTTTGCTCCGGTTGGGAGGCCTGACAGGACGGCGGGCCGGGGTCGTCCCGCCCTGCAGGCACTATCGCACGCTCCATTTCTCTATCTGGTAAAACACGTTCCCCCGCACCGGGCTCAGCCCGGTCAGCCTCCCCCACTGGGTGAGGACAGAGCCGCTTTTAAAGGCGATGGGGACAATGGGCATCTGGTCATTGAGCCGGACGAAGAGGTTTTCCGCAGCGGCGGGCCTATCCTCCAGGGCGGCGGCGTGGAGGGCGTACAGCAGCCCGTCGGTCTCCCCGTCCCGCCAGCCGCCGTAGTTGAGGGCTCCGGCGGAGCCCAGCAGGGGAGACAGGTCAAAATCGGCGGTGAGCACCGTCTCCCCCAGGTAGAGGTCAAAATTCCCCTGGGCCAGGGCGGAAGCGTAGTCCTCATAGGGCAGCTGCCGCAGCTCCACCGTCAGCCCCGCCGCGTTCAGCTGGTAGGCGACGCGCTGGGCGGCGGAGGCTTTGGCGATGTTCTCGCTGTTTACCAGCAGGATAAAGGCCTGATTCTGGAGGCGCTGGTCCTCCAGCCGGGTGGCCAGGGCCTCCGGGTCACAGACGGGGGCGGAGGAGGCTGCCTCGGAACTGTACAGCGGGCTGGCGGGATGGACGGGCAGGGGGGAGGCGATGGCGTGGTTGGCGTAGATGACGGAGGCGATGGCGCTCCGGTCCACTGCCATGGCCAAAGTCTGGCGGACCTGGGGAGAGCGGCAGGGCCCCTGATGGATGTTGAAGCCAAGGTAGAGAAAATCGGTGGTGCCGTAGTCCCAGGTCTGATAGTTGCCGCCATAGCCCATGGCGTTGGTGGCCATCAGGTCCGCGTCCACCAGGGAAACTTCCCCGGCATCGAAAGCGTAAATCAGCTCGTCACTCTTGTTTACGGCGTGAAGGGGGATGGACTGAATGGGCAGGGCTTTTTCCCCGCTCTGCCACCAGCGCTCCCGGGCGGTGAGGGACAGCCCGGATTCGGACAGCACATATGGCCCGGTGCCGGCGGGGCGCTCTTCCACCCCCAGGGCAATGGGGATGTCCAGCAGCAGGGGCAGGGCGCCATTGGGCCGGCGGAGGGTAATCACCACCTGCCGGGGGGCGTCCTCCGGGGCGGTGACGCTGATGATGTCGGCCAGCCGCTGGGCATAGCGCCCCTGGGCGGACCGGGCCAGATTCAGGGCGTCGGCCACAGTCTGTCCGGTGAGGGGGGTGCCGTCAGAGAAGGTAATCCCAGAGCGCAGGGTGAAGGTCCAGACCAGCTTGTCCTCGCTGGCGGTGTGGTTCTGGCACAGGACCGGCTGGGCCTGGAAGGCGGCGTCCACCGTGAACAGGCTCTCGTAGAGCAGGGGGGACAGGGTCAGGTTGGCCCGGTTGGCGGCCAGGGTGGGGTGGAGGCTGAACTCCGGGTAGACAGCCAGGGTGAAGGGGACGGCGGCTGGGGCGGGCTCCTGGCTCACATCGCCGGAGGCGCTCCCGGCGCTTGAGCCGGAGGCGTCGGGCATCTGGGTGCCGCAGGCGGTGAGGATGAGCAGAAGAGCCAGGAAAAGAGCGCTTAAACGTTTCATAGAAGTTCCTCAGATAAGTTGAATCATAGCCGCCATGCTGCCCCGGGCGCTCCCCTGGACCCGGTGGGACCAGAAGATGTCCAGATTGCAGGCGGTGCAGGTGTCGCAGACTGCGATGTGTTCCCGGCGCAGGCCTGTCCGCTCCAGCCACCGGGCGTTGGCTCCCTTCAGGTCTACCGAGAACTTCTCCGGTTTGGGCAGGGGGCGGATGAAGGGGGCGGCGTCCTCTCCCAGGCCGGAGCGCAGGCCGTCGGGGACGTCGCCGTGGGTCTCAAAGCAGCAGGGGCCTATGCCAGGCCCGATGGCCGCCAGAATATTCTCCGCCCGGCAGCCGTAGTCCCGGACCATGGCCTCCGCCGCCCGGGCGGCAATGCCCAGTGCGGTCCCCCGCCACCCGGCGTGGGCGGCGGCGGCGCACCGCCTCACCGGGTCATAGAGCAGGATGGGGATGCAGTCCCCGGAGAAAACGGTCAGACATACCCCGGGCCGGTCGGTAATCAGGCCGTCGGCCTCAAAGACGCCGGGCTGGGCCGGGTCGGGCAGGATGTCAGCCTCAGTGACCGGGCGGACGAGGTCGCCGTGGACCTGGCGGTTTTTCACCAGCGCCTCCTCATCCGTCCCAATCACCGAGCAGAACCGGTTGAAATTCCACCGGACATTGACCGGGTCGTCCCCCAGGGTGGCCCCCAGGTTCAGGCTGTCCCAGGGCGCGGGGGACACGCCCCCCTGCCGGGTGGAGAAGCCGTGCCGCGCGCCGGCCCAGGCCGGGTCGGTACAGGCATAAAACGCGGCGCGCTCAATTTCTCTCTTGACGATTTCCATGGCCCTTCCTCCCGTGGTGTTCCGAATTGGTTCTATTTTATCCTAAATTTCCCCGGATGACAACCCGTAACAAGGGAGAATTGAGACCTATTTTTGCCCGGAAAGAGGGCAAACTGCCTTAGAGCTGAATTAAAGCTGTTCCAGCTCCCGCAGAGTCTCCTGGATGGTCTTTTGAGGAATGCAGACCGCCGCCATCTCCTGGAGCTGGGCCAGGGACAGGGAGCGGGCCGCGCCCACCATGGGGTGTTTCATGAATTTGCCGAAGCGGCGCTGGAACACAGCCTTCGATTTGGGATTGTCCAGCAGCTCGCCCACGGTGATCTGCCTGTTACGTAAATCCATATCAATTCACCTCCGCAACAGTCTATGCGCGCGCAGGCCGGAGCTTGACAGCGCTCAGCCCAGCATCCAGGCCGGTACGGCCGGCAGTTTGGCCCGGCACTGATCAATGAGGGAGATGAGTGCCAGGCTGATGAGGAAGGTCCAGAGCACATTCTGGTGGAAGGGATAGAATATGCTGCCCCCGTACATCAGATTGAAGGGGATTTCGGACAGAACCGCCCACACCAGCAGCCGCAGGAAGTAGCGCCGCCGGTCACTGGTGCGGCGGCAGCCCTCCGCCAGCAGAAAGGCGAAGATGGGAAAGGCAATCCGACCCGCGCAGGTCAGCCACTCCTGGGCCGGGAAGAGCATCGCCCACATGTGGTCGCACAGCATAAAGGCCATAGCGAGGATATGCAGCCCGGCGGAGCTGATTTGAAATTTAGCATCTTGACGCATCACAATTACCTCCGTATCAGGAGTCAGCAGCTTGATTTTACTCTATCGCGAAGAAAACCGCAAGACCGCGTTTCCGCGGCTGGCTTGACTTTCCGGCCGGCAGCACCTATAATGATATTTACCATCTGAGAGGGAGGCGTCAGCTATGACGAAGAAGAAGAAAGGCCTGCGGGCCACGCTCTCCGCGGCCCACGACGCCCTGCGGCGCAAGAAGGTGGTGGCGGTGGTCTATTTCACCCTGCGCTTTCTGGTCATCGCTGTGATGGTGGCTCAGTTCTTCAACGGGGACTTTGAGAGCGTGTTCCTGTGCGGCCTGACGCTGGTGCTCTTCCTGCTGCCCACGGTGTTTGAGCGGGCGCTGATGATCGACCTGCCCAATACCATGGAGATCATCATCATGCTGTTCATCTTCGCCGCCGAAATCTTGGGGGAGATCAGCTCCTTCTATACCACTTTCAGGGGCTGGGACACCATCCTCCATACCCTCAACGGATTTTTGTGCGCCGCTATCGGCTTCGCCCTGGTGGACATGCTCAACCGGACCGATAAATTCTCTCTGTCCCTGTCCCCGGTGTTTATGTCCATTGTGGCGTTCTGCTTCTCCATGACCATCGGCGTGCTGTGGGAGTTCTTCGAATGCGGCATGGACCAGCTGATGTATCTGGATATGCAGAAGGATGCCGTGGTCAATTCCATCTCCTCCGTCATGCTGGACCCCACCGGGCTGAACAACCGGGTGCTCATTGAAAACATTGTGGACACCGTCGTGGTGACGGCGGACGGACAGCAGATTTCTCTGGGCCTGGGCGGCTATCTGGATATCGGCCTTCTGGACACCATGAAGGACCTGTTTGTCAACTTTATCGGCGCGGTGGTCTTTTCCGCCATCGGTTATTTCTATGTAAAGAGCCGGGGAAAGGGGAGATTCGCCAGCCGCTTTATCCCCCAAGTGGTGGAGGTCCAGCCTGAGGATCTGAGCCCCCGCCAGCCGAAAATTTTTAAAAAGTCAAAAAAATCCCCGCCGCCGGAGGAATAGAGCCGGCTCTGCCGCGCCATACTAAGCCCATCCAAACAAGGAGGGCTTTATGTATGAATATGAATGACAAGAGAACCTGCAACACCAGCATCAAGTGCTCGGTGGACACCTGTGCCTATCACTCCGGCGCGCAGAACTGCTGCTCCCTGGACTCCATCAAGGTGGGCTGCTGCGACTGTTCCCCCACCAAGTGTGAGGGCACCGAGTGCGCGTCCTTCAAGTTGGGCGCGAAATAACAGGAAAATGGCTTCGCCGGCAGGCGAAGCCATTTTACATATTACCGGGCCAGACTTTGGAAGTGGGTCAGAACAGGGTTGACGCCCGCCTTTTTGCCGTTTTCATAGATATAGAAGCCGGCGCCGCTCTTGCGGCCCAGGAAACCGGCGGTGACCATCTTGCGCAGGGTGAGGGAGGGGCGGTACTTCTCACCGTACTCCTCGGCCAGCACCAGCATCACGTTGAGCAGGATGTCCAGGCCGATCATATCGGCCAGCTCCAGCGGGCCCATGGGGTGGTTGCAGCCCAGCTTCATGCCGTTGTCCATCTCCTCCACCGAACCGATGTAGGAGCCCACAATGACGCAGGCCTCGTTGAGCATGGGAAGCAGGGCCCGGTTGACAATGAAGCCCGGCTTGTCATCGGCCTGGATGATGGTCTTGCCCATCTTTTCGGCCACCTCCTTGACGGCGGCCAGCACCTCCTGGGTGGTGAGCAGGCCGAAGATGACCTCACACAGCTTCATCCGGGGCACGGGAGAGAAGAAGTGCATCCCCACCACCTGAGAGGGCCGCTTGGTGGCAGAGCCCAGGGCGGTCAGGGAGATGGAGGAGGTATTGGAGGCGAAGATGGTGTGGGGCGGGCAGACCTCCTCCAGGGCGGAGAAGACCGCTTGCTTGGCTTTCAGTTCCTCGATGATGGCCTCGATGACCAGGTCGGCCTTCCGCGCTCCCTCCAGGGTGGCGTCGAAGGACAGACGGGCCAGGGCGGCGTCCCGGTCCTCGGCGGTGAGGCGGCCCTTTTCCACATCCCGGGCCAGAGCCCGCTCAATGCCGGTTTTGGCCCGGTCCAGGGCCTCCTGCCGCTGGTCGTTGAGGGTGACGGTGTAACCGCAGGTGATGGCGTTCTGGGCGATGCCGCTGCCCATTAAGCCGGCACCCACCACAAAAATGTTCTGGATAACCATGCTGTTAAGCTCCTTTTCATTCCTTTTTCTGTCTTCAACGGCTGTCCTTCCAAGTCAGCCGCCTCGATAGGCATATCTTAACATAGCAAGCATCGCATGTCTTAGCATAAATGGGCCTAAAATTTGCGGATATTAACCTTAAAACCGGTTCAACTCAGCGGATCCGTCGTCCTGGCCCTTTTCAATGGACCGGACCTGCGCATAATAGCCGAAACCCTTGTTCACCTGGACCAGAAAACGGTCTCCCACCTTTTTGCCCAGCAGGGCGGCGCCCATGGGGGATTCCTTGCTGATGAGACCATGGGCCACATCCTGGCGCACGGTGGTTACCACCTGCCAGGTCTCCTCCTCCTCGTCCTCCTCCAGCCAGATGGTCACCTTGTCATACAGCCCCACCGTGCCGGCGTCGGAATGGTCCTCGATGACCCGGGCGGTCTTAATCATGTTCTCCAGATAGCGGATGCGGCTCTCGTTCTTGTTTTTCTCCTGCTTGGCGGCCTTATACTCAAAGTTCTCGCTCAGGTCGCCGAAGCCCCGGGCCACCTTGACCTCCTCCAGCAGCCTGGGCCGGAGGGTGATGCGCCGGTAGTCCAGCTCCTCCCGCATTTTTTGCAGGTCGATCTTTGTCAGTTCGTTGTGCATGGCTCATTCCTCTTTTCCACATAATTGCAGGGGGCGGCCTCTGCGCCGCCCCGACTTTCCGTTTTGAAAAGGGGCGGCACGGAGGCCGCCCCCTACACGTTCAAATAACACAATGTCTGCTCTTGTGGGCCCCAACCACCTGGGCGGGGCATTTTGTTGCAGCGGCCCGCCCGGGCGGTCGGGCCCCACACAGGTTTTTAAGCCTCCCAGCCGGCCAGATAGGCCTTCTGGTCCTCGGTCAGGGTGTCGATGGTCAGGCCCATAGCGGCCAGCTTCACCCGGGCGATCTGGTCGTCGATCTCGTCGGGAACAATATAGACCTTCTTCTCCAGTCCTTCCCGGTGCTTGGCCAGCCACTCCAGAGACAGGGCCTGGACGGCGAAGGACATGTCCATAATCTCGGCGGGGTGGCCGTTGCCCCCGGCCAGGTTGACCAGACGGCCCTCGGCCAGCACGTTGAGGGTTCGACCGTCGGGGAGGCGGAAGCCCTCGATATTCTTCCGCCGGGGGAAGGTCTCCACGGCCATCTCCCGCAGGGCGGCTACGTCCACCTCGCAGTCGAAGTGGCCGGAGTTGCACAGGACGGCGTTGTTTTTCATCGTCTTAAAGTGGCGCTCCACAATCACGTCCTTGCAGCCGGTGGCGGTAACGAAGATGTCGCCGATTTTCGCCGCCTCGTCCATAGACATGACCCGGAAATTCTCCATGGTGGCGTCCAGGGCCTTGAAGGGGTCCACCTCGCAGACGATGACATTGGCCCCCATGCCCTTGGCCCGCATGGCGATGCCCTTGCCGCACCAGCCGTAGCCGGCCACCACCACCGTCTTGCCCGCCACAATCAGGTTGGTGGTG
>JAAWPF010000042.1 GCA_022799835.1 Lawsonibacter sp.
CTCCATATCGCTGAAACTTTCCTGTTTCATTTCTTCTGCCCCCTTCCCTTCTATTTTACCATACTTTCCGGGCGGGGGGATTAAATCAGTGGTTCCTTAGATGATTCTGCCACACAGGGGAGAGGGGCTGGTCGCAGATGATGCCGGTCAGGTCCTCCAGAGGGCAGATGTTCAGGAAAGATACCCCGTCCAGCTTGCTGTGGTCCACCGCCAGATAGGTGCTATGGCTGCGGTGGAGCATGGTACGCCGGGCCAGGGCCTCCCCCTCGTTGGAGTCGGTGGCCCCGAATTCCATGTGGACGGTACGGCAGGAGAGAAAGGCCTTGTCCACGTAGTAGCGGCTCAGGTCCTCGGTGGTCTGTTCCCCATAGAAAGACATGGTCCGGGGGGCGTAGTTGCCGCCGGCCAGAATCAGCTTGACGCAGGCCGAGACCGACAGGATGTCCGCCACTTTCAGGGAGTTGGTGAGGACGGTGATGTGTTTCTCCAGCAGCTCCTGGGCGATGCACCAGTCGGTGGTGGAGGCGTCCAGAAAGATGGAGTCCCCGGTCTGAATCAGCTGGGCGCACTTTTTGGCGATTTCCCGTTTTTCCTGCTTGCGGATCACGGAGCGGTCGGAGACGTTGATGTCGTTGAGCACCCCGTCGGTAATATAGGCGCCGCCGTGGGTGCGGATGAGCTGCCCGGCGGCCTCCAGCTCCTTGAAGTCCCGGCGGATGGTCTCAGTGGCCACTCCCAGCGTGGCGGCCAGCTGGGTCACGTTAAGGCTCTGCTGCTCCCGGAGCAGCTCCAAAATCGCGTTGCGGCGGGCAATAGCCAACATACCGCGCTCCCCCCTTTTCTGATGGAATTTTACCATAGAAAAGGGCGGATTGCAAACAAAACAACAGAAGAAAGGAGGAGACCAGCCATGTACGGTGAAGAACGGGACCGCTACCTCTCCGACCGGGACGCCAAGGAGCAGATCCTGGAGGTGGGGCGGCGGATGTACGCCAAGAACTATGTGGTTTCCAACGACGGAAATATCACCTGCAAGGTCTCTCCCACCACCCTTTGGACCACCCCCACCGGGGTGAGCAAGGGGTATATGACCGATGAGATGCTCATCAAGGTGGATCTGGAGGGCCATGTCCTCCAGGGGACCCATAAGCCCTCCAGTGAGTTGAAAATGCACCTGCGGGTTTACAAGGAGAACCCGGACCTCATCGCCTGCGTCCACGCCCACCCCCCGGTGGCTACCTCCTACGCCATCGCGGGCATCGCCCTAGACAGGCCCATCCTGCCCGAGGGCGTGGTCCAGCTGGGCGTGGTGCCTGTGGCCCCCTACGCCACCCCGGGCACCCAGGAGGTGCCCGACTCCATCGCCCCCTACTGCCGCACCCACAACGGCGTGCTGCTGGCCAACCACGGGGCCCTCACATGGGGCATGAGCCCCATGCAGGCCTATATGCGTATGGAGTCGCTGGAGTACTACGCCCTGGTCACCATGTACACCGGAAACATCATCGGCCGGGCCAATGAGCTGTCCTGCGAGCAGGTGGACCGGCTGGTGGAGACCAGGACCAAGCTGGGCATCACCACCGGCGGCCGGCCGGTGTGCCGCTTCGCCGCCGCCGGGGAGCCCTCCCCCTGCTCCCAGGGAAAAAGCTGTCCCAGCGGAAGCCCCTGCGAGAACGGACAGGTGGCCGGCGTGGTGCGCAGCGTGATGGCCCAGCTCCAGGGGCGGTAACGCCATGGAGAGGAAAGACATTCGCAACGCGGTGCTCTCCCATCTGGCCGCCCAGGGGACAAAATATGTCCCCGCCGGGGTATCCGCCCGCCACGTCCACCTGAGTCAGGCGGACCTGGACTGCCTCTTCGGACCAGGCCACTCCCTCCACCCCTGCAAGGCCCTGTCCCAGCCGGGACAGTTCGCCGCCCAGGAACGGGTGACCGTGGCCGGCCCCAGAGGGGAGCTGGCCGGCGTCCGGGTGCTGGGCCCCGTCCGGGGGAAAACCCAGGTGGAGGTGGCCTTTTCCGAGGTCAAGCGGCTGGGCATCCCCGGTCAGGTGCGCATGTCGGGCGACGTGGACGGCACCCCCGGCTGCACGCTAAAGGGTCCGGCGGGCCAGCTGACCATTCCCCAGGGGGTGATTGTCCCGGCCCGACACCTGCACCTGTCCCCTTTACAGGCGGCCTGCTTCGGCCTGAAGGACGGCCAGCCGGTGTCCCTGCGCATGGGCGGACAGCGGGCGGGCCTGCTGGAACAGGTGATCTGCCGGGTAGGGGAGGGACACGACCTGGAGGTCCACCTGGACACCGACGAGGCCAACGCCCTGTGCGTCACCGACGGAGACCTGCTGGAGCTGGTGAGCCCCGAGGCGGAGAAGAAAGGGGGCTGCTCCTGCGGGGGCGGCTGTCACGGCTCCTGCCAGGGGACCTGCGGCGGACACCACGCCGCCCCGGAACCGCCTCCGGCGCCGGTGAATGAGACCGAGCCCATGGACCTGGTCACCGAGCGGGACGTGGAGGAGGCCTGGAAGCGGGGGATCGCCGTGATTCGCTGTCTGCCCCGGTGCATCGTCACCGATGCCGCCCGGGAGCGGGCCATGAGCCTGGACGTCGAGATTAAACGGTAGGCTGTGTTCCTTTTCTTTGAAAAGAAAGGAAGAAAGAAAGGCAGGTGACAACATGCAAATCGCGCGTGTGATCGGCTCGGTGGTAAGCACCTCCAAGTCCGACCGGCTGACCGGCCTGAAGCTCCTGGTGGTACGGAACATCGACCTGGACACCATGGAGGAGAAAGGCTCCCCCATCATCGCCATCGACGCGGTGGGGGCCGGCGAGGGCGAGGTGGTCATGCTGTGCGCCGGGTCATCCTCCCGGATGACCGAGACCACCAAGGACAAGCCGGCGGACTGCACCATTACAGCCATCATCGACTACATCGACATTGACCACAAGAGGGTCTTTGACAAGCACAAAGAGGGAGGTGAGCGGTAATGCTCTCCAAAGAACAGGTGGAGGAGATTGTACGCCTGACCATCGCCCAGATGGGCGGCGGGACCTCTCCCACCCCGGTCCAGAGCGTCCCGGCGGCGCCGCCGCGCCTGGCGGCCCCGGCCCAGGTCCAGGTCCCGGTTAACGCGGGGGGCTGGATGTATCAGGACGCCGACGCGGCGGTAGAGGCCGCCTGGACCGCATTCCAGCAGTTTACCCAGGTCTCGCTGGAGAAGCGGCGGGAGCTGGTGGAGTGTATGCGTCAGGCCGCCCGGGAGAACGCCCGGCACCTGGCGGAGATGGCCCACGAGGAGACGGGCTACGGCCATGTGGACGACAAAGTTGTGAAGAACCTGCTGGCCGCCGACAAGACCCCCGGCCCGGAGGACATCCCCACCGAGGCCTACACCGGCGACGGCGGCTTTACCCTGGTGGAACACGCCCCCTTTGGGGTGATCGCTTCGGTGATTCCCTCCACCAACCCCACGGCCACCGTCATCAACAACGCCATCAGCATGATTTCCGCCGGAAATACGGTGGTGTTCAGCCCCCACCCGGCGGCCAAGCGGTCCTCTCAGGAGGCCATCCGGGTCCTCCACGAGGCCCTGACGGCCCACGGAGCCCCGGCGGGTCTGATCACCACCCCGGCGGAGCCCAGCCTGGAGAACTCCCAAGCGGTGATGAAGCACCCCAAGGTGCGGCTGCTGTCCGTTACCGGCGGCGAGGCCATTGTCAAGGTGGCCATGAACAGCGGCAAGAAAGCCGTCTGCGCCGGGCCGGGCAACCCGCCCGTCATCGTGGACGAGACCGCCGAGCTGGACAAGGCGGGCAAGCGCACGGTGGACGGGGCCTCCTATGAGAACAACATTCTGTGCGTGGCGGAGAAGGAGGTGTTCTGCGTCAGCACCGTCTTTGACCGCTTCCTGGGCGAGCTGGAGCGCAACGGGGCGTTCCAGATTCGCGGGGGAGACATCGACAGGGTGCTGCGTACCGTCCTGGTGGAGAAGGACGGAAAATACACCCCCAGCCGCAAGTTCGTGGGCCGGGACGCCTCCTACATCCTGGACCAGTGCGGCATCTCCTACACCGGCAAGCCCCGGCTCATCATCTGCGAGGTGGACGGTTACCACCCCTTTGTCGTGACAGAGATGCTCATGCCGGTGCTGGCCTGTGTCCGGGTGTCCGACGTGGACGAGGCCATCCGGGAGGCGGTGCGGGCGGAGAATGGCTGCTGGCACTCGGCCATCATGCACTCCACCAACGTGCGCAACATGAGCCGGGCGGCCAAGGCCCTGAACACCACCATCTTCGTGAAGAACGCCCCCTCCTACTCCGGCCTGGGTATGGGCGCCGAGGGCCACGCCACCCTCACCATCGCCACCCCCACCGGCGAGGGGCTGACCTCCGCCCGGACCTTCACCCGGGCAAGGCGGTGCGTCCTCCACGATGACTTCCGAATCCTGTAAGCGCCTATGCTGAACAAAATATTTGAGGCCGGCGTGGTGGGCGCCGGTGGCGCGGGCTTTCCCACCCATGTGAAGTACAAGGCCCAGGCGGAGGTTTTTATCGTCAATGCCATCGAGTGCGAGCCCCTGCTCAAGACCGACCGGTACATTGTGGAGACCTATGGGCAGGAGATCGTGGTTACGGCGGTGCGGATTAGCAGGCTGCTTGGCGCGAACCGGACCGTGATTGCCGTGAAGGAGCACAACACCAAAATGGTGAATGTCCTGCGGCGGGTGGCAGAGGGCTGTGGCGTGGAGCTCTACCTCTCCCCCTCGGTCTACCCGGCGGGGGACGAGCAGAACCTGATCCACTGTATCACCGGCCGGGTGGTCCCCACGGGGGGCCTGCCCCTGGACGTGGGGTGTGTGGTGTCCAACGCCGCCACGGTGTACCAGGTCCAGCTGGCGCTCCTGGGATATCCGGTGACCGACAAAATGCTTACTATCGGCGGGGCGGTGGCCGATCCGATCACGGTTGAAGCCCCCATCGGAACCCCCCTGGCCGCCCTGCCCGCCCTGGCGGGCGGCCCCGTCGGCGACTGCGTCTACATCATCGGCGGGCCCCTCATGGGCCGGGTGGTGGAATCTCTGGAGGGGGAGGTCGTCACCAAGACTACCGGCGGCCTGCTGGCCTTTCCCCGGGATGCGGCCATTCTGGCCCGGAAGGACGGCGATCTCCAAAGAGAAGCCCGGATGGCCCGGGCGGTGTGCTGCCAGTGCTCCATGTGTACCCAGATGTGCCCCCGGAACGCCATGGGGCTGAACGTACAGCCCCACAAGGTCATGAGGGCCCTGGCCGCGGGGAACTGCGGCCTCATCGGTGGGGACACCAACGGCATCTGGTCCTGCTGCGACTGCGGCATCTGCACCTATTACGCCTGTAACTTCGGACTGCGCCCCTCCAAAATGATGCAGGTCTACAAGGACCGGATGCGAAAAGAGGGAGTTAAGCCCGTCAAGGAGGTCAAGTACCAGCCTCAGGGCTTTGACACCAAGCGCCTGCCCACCGGGCGGCTGCTCAGCCGGTTGGACCTGGAGCGGTACGACGCCGACGCCCCCTTTGCTGGGACGGTGGAGGTCCAGGAGGTGCGCATCCCACTGAAAATGCACATTGGAGGGCCCGACAGGCCGGTGGTATCGGTGGGGGCGGCGGTCGAAAAGGGCCAGCTCATCGCCGAGCCGGAGGGCCTGGGGGCCAGGATTCACGCCTCCATTTCCGGGACTGTCACCCAGGTGACCGGGGAATTTATCGAGATAAGGACGGTGACATAATGGACGCGCTGGGTATGAACGAGGTTATGAGCATCCCCACCGGATTTCTGGTGTGCGACACCATGCTCAAGGCGGCGGAGGTAACGCTGGTCTCCTCCGGCTGCGTCTGCGCCGGAAAGTACTACACCGTGGTCTCCGGCGGGGTGGCCGCGGTCCGGGCCGCCGTGGAGGCGGGCCGGGAGATGGCCCAGGGCGTGCTGGTGGACAGCTTGGTCATCCCCAACGTGGACCCGAGCGTGGCCCCCGCCATCATGGCCTGCACCGAGACCGACAATCTGAAGGCGGTGGGCGTGATGGAGACCTACTCCCTGTGCGCCGCCATCCACGCCGCCGACGCCGCCGCCAAGGCGGCGGACATCCGGCTGCTGGAGGTCCGGCTGGGCCGGGGGCTGGGGGGCAAGTCCTTTGTCCTGCTCACCGGCGAAGTGGCGGCGGTCACCGCCGCCGTGGAGGCCGCCGAGGCCCTGGAGGAGACCCAGGGGCTGATGGGAAAGAGCGTTGTGATTCCCGCGCCCCACCCGGATTTGCTGCGGAGCATGCAATAAAATGTGGACCCTCTGCCACGGGCAGAAAACAATATGTAATATCGCCTAAAATAATAAACGGAGGTTATCAACATGAAAGAAGCTCTTGGAATGATCGAGACCAGAGGCCTGATTGGCTCCATCGAAGCGGCGGACGCCATGGTGAAAGCGGCTAACGTGTCCCTCATCGGCAAGGTGCAGATTGGCAGCGGCCTGGTCACCGTGATGGTGCGGGGCGACGTGGGCGCGGTGAAAGCCGCCGTGGACGCCGGCGCCGCCGCCGCCAAGCGGGTGGGCGAGCTGTTCGGCGCCCATGTGATTCCCCGGCCCCACGCCGATGTGGAGTACATCCTGCCCACCCTGGACAAGGGCGAGTAAGAGATGGTCACAGGCCGAATCAACGGCACGGTGGTGGCCACGGTGAAAGACCCCTCCATGGAGGGGGTGCCCCTGCTGACGGTGAAGCTCATCGTCAACGGGAAGGAGACCGAGACCGTGGTGGCCGCCGACCACACCCGCCAGGCGGGCCCTGGGGACTTTGTGTTCCTCATTCCCAAGAAGGAGGCCTCCCGGATCTTCCGGGACTGCCAGGGCCCTTATGACATGGCGGTGGTGGGCTTTATCGATACCTATAACGAGGAGCTTTAGGAGGTGGGCAATGCGAATCGGAAGAGTGGTAGGCAACCTGGTCTCCACTGTGAAGGATGAGGCCCTTCCCCCTTATAAGCTGCTGCTGGTGGAGTATCTCAACCCTCTGACCATGGAGCCGGAGGGGGAGCGGGAGATTGCCACTGACTGCGTGTGCGCCGGGACGGGGGACATCGTCGTGGTGGACACCGATGGCGGCGCGGGCAACATCATCCACGGGGACAACGCCGTGATGACCGACCGGATTTGCTGCGCCATCGTGGACAGCTTTACCTGTTATGGGGAAAAGACTACTACCCACCACGGCGAATACACTTAAAACCATCGTTTTCCCGCCCGTCCGGGCGGGAAAACACAATTTATTAAGAAGAAAGAGGCGAAACACTATGCTGAGAGGTATTCCCGGCTGTATCAATCCCGAATTGCTGAAGGTTCTGCACGAGATGGGCCACGGCGACACCATCGTCATTGGTGACTCCAATTTCCCCGCCGCCTCCACAGCGGCGGCCAAGGGGCATGTCAACATCCGCTGTGACGGCCACCGGGCCACCGAGATCCTGGACGCTGTCCTCCAGCTAATGCCCCTGGACGACTTTGTGGAAAAGCCGGTCATCATCATGAACAAGACCGAGAAGCACAAGGACCTGGAGTGCACCGTGTGGGACGAGTTCAAGGCCATCGTGGCCAGGCACGACCCCCGCGGGGCGGACGCCGTGGACTTTATGGACCGCTTCCCCTTCTACACCGCGGCCCAGAACGCCTACGCGGTGGTGTCCACCACCGAGACGGCGCCCTACGCCTGCGTCATCCTCCAGAAAGGCTGTCTGTAAATGAAGAACTGGAAACGAGAAGTCATTGACGCCGGGATTCGGATGCTCAGCGAGGGCATTACCATCGGCACCTGGGGCAATGTCACCGTCCGGGACCCGGAGACAGGCTATGTCTACCTCAGCCCCAGCGGGATGCCCTATAAGACCCTGGTGGAGGACGACATCGTAGTGGTCCGGCTGGACGGCAGCCGGGTGGAGGGAACCCGTAAGTCTACCATCGAGACTGAGATGCACCTGGCCATCTACCGGGCCCGGCCCGAGTGCAACGCCGTCATCCACACCCACCCCATCTACTCCACCGCATTCTCCGCCATGGGGGAGGACATCCCTCTGCTGCTGGATGAGGCGGCCCAGGTGTTGGGGGACGTGGTGCGCACCACAGCCTACGCTCTCCCTGGCTCCCAGGAGCTGGCGGACGAGTGCGTCAAGGCGCTGGGGGAGAAGTCCATGGCCTGCCTGCTGCGGTCCCACGGGGCGGTATGCCTGGGCAAGGACCTGGAGCAGGCCTTTGGCAACTCCACCGTCCTGGAGGCCACCGCCCGGGTGTACAGCATTATCCGCTCCATGGGCGGACAGTTTGACCCCATCTCTCCGGAGAACATCGCCTTTATGCAAAACTTCGTCAAGAACAGCTACGGGCAGCGGTAAAGAGGTCCCGGTTCGGAGCACGGCTGCTCCGGACCGGGACCTTTTATGGGGCTGCGGCCGCTGTCAGTTGATAGAGCGGTATTTCCAGACACCGTCCTCATAGACCAGGAACACCTGGAAGGTGCTCAGGCGCTCCTCGCCGTCATAGGTGGAGTACCCGCTGAAGGTGGCCCGGTCGGCCGTTCGGGAGATCAGCTGATCCACCACATTCACGATTCCGCCGTCGCCCATGCCCATGTCGTGCCGGTACAGCGCGCCGTTGCGGGCCACATAGCGCTCCAGAATATGGGGGGCAAAGACCTGCTCGAAGGTGGGGTCGGAGCGGGAGACATACCGATACCATATCTCCTCCGCCGCGCGGAGCACGTCGGCGGCACTGGTGTAGCCAATCACCCGGTAACACTCAATATCCGTGTCCCAAAGGATTACGTCGCTGTAGTCGCACTCAGTGGGCCAGCCGTTCATAATGTTGATATCCATGGTGGAGACCTGGGCCTCCAGCCGCCGGGCGATTTGCAGCAGCGCCTCATCGGAGATATCCCGGGCGGTTTTTCCAGCCAGCAGGCACTCCAGCTCAGACCGGGTCTCAGTGAGCAGGCCAAGATCACCTTGGTCCATGTCGCTGATGAGGAGTTCCAACCTCCGGTTCTGGCCCTTGACGGCGAGGTATTCAGCCTGGGTGACCTCACGGCCGTCCACATAGCAGATCTGGAAATCGGAGCTTCCGTCGTCGCTGTGGAAGCGGCTGATGTGGGTCTCCCGGTTAGGGTAGAAGAAAGTGCTGTTGTCGTAGGCGGCGCCCTCTGTGTTGTACTCAATGACGAAGGCGCCGGTGGAGATGTCCCGGCACAGCCACCAGCCGATCTGCCCCCCGGCCAGGATTCCAATCTCTCTGCCGGAGAGCTGGCCGCCATTCCAATCGTAGAGCCTGGCGGCGTAGCTGCTGAGCACGATCAGCTCTTTGACCCCGTCGCCGTCGACGTCCGCCAGCCGGGCGCTGCCCTGGCTGCCGATGTCCCGGTTCAGGGCGTCCAACATAGCCCCGGCCATAGCGGAAGGGGTGTCGGCGGGAGCGGCGTCATGGCCCCTGGTGGTGTCCAGCACGACGCTGCCGGCGGCGGCGTCCCAATCCACAAAGAAGCCCAGCGCCTGGCCCAGGTCTCGGAGCTTGATATAGTTGTAGCCGCCGCCGCTGTCGTCCAGGAGAGTGATGGTGTCCAGGGGGACCGGGGCGCCGTTGATGACCAGGGGCGTGTTCTGCCGGGTGAAGGACTTGTCCGCCCCGGCGAAGGGGGTGTCCATCTCGGAGCCGACATCCTGGTAGGGGGCGCCGGTGGTGATGGTGATACCCGTCTGCGCGGTGTAGCCCACGGAGAACTGGGCCCTGGTGCCGTTGAGCACGTGGGCGACATCCCGGAGCTTCACATAGTTGGTGCCGTAGCCGTTGGCCTCCAGCAGCATGTAGGTCTGGAAGGCCACCGCCCTGCCGTCGATGATAATATTCTGGTTCGACGCGTAGGCGATACTGGGGTCGTTCCCCGCTGCCGCCGCGGACATCGGAAACAGGGCGCACAGCAGGCACAGAGCCAGAGAAAATGCGGTTTTTTTCATGGATAGGCCTCCTTACATAAAATCTTTCACGTGAAAGCTATTGCCAATATACCACATACGCCGGACGGATTCAATACCTTTTGAAAATTTTTAGGGAGGCCTCCCCGCGGAGGATAATAGAGCGGGGTGAGATTGCCCCGCCCCGGGGCATGACGGTTTTATTCGCTGGGCCGGTATGAAAAAAGAGAAAGCTGTCCATACTGTAAGAAACTTACAGTGTGGGCGGCCTTCCCGCCCCAAGGAGGACATATGGACCGAAAATTGAAGCGCTGGGAGCTGGCGCTGATGGTTGGTATTCTGGCGGCGCTGGCGGCGGGCAGCTGGCTGGGACAGGAACAGCGGGAGCTGGCGGACAGCGTGATACGCCTGCACATCATCGCCAACTCGGACAGCCAGGCGGACCAGACATTGAAGCTGGCGGTGCGGGACAGGATACTGGAGCGGGCGGAGGACCTGTACCCGGAGGGGGCCACCCTGGCCGAGGCCCAGGCGGCGCTGGAGGGCCAGCTGAGCACCCTGGCCGCCGTTGGCCGGGAGGTAGTGGAGGAGCGGGGATATGACTACCCTGTCACCGCCCAGCTTACCGACTGCTGGTTTCCCACCAAGGAGTATGAGGACTTCGCCCTGCCCGCCGGGAACTATACCGCCCTTCGGGTGACCATCGGGGAGGGCAAGGGCCGGAACTGGTGGTGCGTGGCCTTCCCGCCCCTGTGTTTGGGGGCCGCCAGCGAGACGGTGGACCAGGCGGCCCAAGCCGGCCTCTTTACCCCCGGTCAGGAGGCCCTGATGACCGGGGACGGCGAGGGCTATGTGCTCAAGTTTAAGGCCATGGAGTGGCTGGGGGAGGTCCAGGGCTTCTTTGAAAAATAGTGGGGACTCCGCGCGGAGCGGCAAATAATATCTCCCCCTCTTTCCGCATACCATATGTGGAAAGAGGGGGGATTTCTGTGATGGGGCAGCTGGTTTTGAGTCCCAAGGGCCGGGGCAGAACCGAGCCGGTGCGGCTGTACGGGCTAGCGGTGCTGAGGGGGGCGGCGGACCCCTCGGGCTTCTGGGGGGAGCGCCGGCTGCGCCGGGCGGCGGAAGGCCTGCGGAGGGGAGGGGCCCTGCGGGTGCTGACAGCTCCGGATTTCGACCGCTGGCCTCTGCTGGCCCGGTTTGGCCTGCGTCCGGTGGACCCGGAGCCCTTTGTCCGTGCCCAGACGGTCCCCCTGGCCCTGGAGGTACTGGGGCGGCGGGGGCTCAGCCCGGACCGGGCCACGGTGGCCCTCCGGGGTCTGCGGGCGGACCGGGAGATGGCCCGGGCGGCTGTGCGGCTGTGCCGGCAGGTGCGCCGGCTGGTGATAGACGCCCCCCAGGGCGGGGAGGAGCTGTCGGCGTGGCTGCGGCGGGAGTACGGGGTCCCCGTCCTGCCTCCGGGGGAGGCGGGCCAGGTGGCCCTTCGCTTTCAGGAGGGGAGCCCCCGGATGGAGGAGGTCTCCCTGGACCTCTATGGCCCCGTCCCGGGGCTGGCGGGGATGACCCTGTCCGCCCCCGGCCTGGAGGGAGAGGATAGGGAGAACCTGCCTCTGCTGACCGCCCTGTGGGAGGGGGGCAGACTGGCCCCGGAGGATGCAAAATGTCAAGACTAAATTACAAAAAATTATAAAAAGTTTTTAATAGCCCTAAAAACGGGGGTCCCGCTCCAGGTGGGATCCCCGTTTTCCTCGCC
>JAAWPF010000043.1 GCA_022799835.1 Lawsonibacter sp.
TTCACCTCCAAACATTCGTTTCACCTTATCCCACTCTTCACAGGTTTCCAAATCCAATTCCCGTTGCCTTTTGTCCCGCTTCGGGGTAATATCGTATTCGTCATCGTATATTTCACGTAAGATATTTTTCATTTTACACCTCTGCATTGGTACCTTTAAAGAGTACTTACAGAGATATTATAGTCCCTTTATAGATGACTTGTCAAGGGGAGTATGCTATGTTTTCAAAAGAACTTTTCGGTCAGCGTATCTTACAGCTGCGCAAACAGCATAACGAGACGCAAAAAGACCTGGCTGAATTGCTGGATGTAGGGAAAGGCCATATCAGCGAGATTGAGCGGGGCAACCGCACCACCACGGCGGAAAAAATCGCCCTCATCTGCCAGCACTATCAGGTATCCTCCGACTATCTTCTGGGCCTGGTGGACGACCCCGCAGCCCGTTTAAAACCAAAGAGAAAGTGAGCGTATCCATGCCAAACATCCAAGTATTAGACCCCCATGTAGCCGACCTCATCGCCGCCGGCGAGGTGGTGGAGCGGCCCGCCTCCGTGGCCAAGGAGCTGATGGAGAACGCCATCGACGCCGGGGCCTCCGCGGTGACGGTGGAGATTGCCCACGGCGGGCTGACCTTCCTCCGGGTGACCGACGATGGAAAGGGTATCCCGGCCCCGGAAGTGAAAACCGCCTTTCTCCGCCACGCCACCAGCAAGCTGCGCACCGAGTACGACCTGGAGGCCATCGGCACCCTGGGCTTCCGGGGGGAGGCCCTGGCCGCCATCGCCGCCGTCTCCCGCGTTGAGGTGCTCACCCGGACGGCGGAGGCCGGACTGGGGGCCTCCCTGGCCCTGGAGGGCGGGACCGCCGGCGAACTCGAGGAGGCGGGCTGTCCCCAGGGGACCACCCTGGTGGTCCGGGACCTGTTCTTCAACACCCCCGCCCGGCTGAAATTCATGAAAAAAGACGCCGCCGAGGGCGCCGCCGTCTTTGCCGTGGTCCAGCGGGTGGCCCTCTCCCACCCGGAGGTCAGTGTCAAATTCATCCGGGACGGCAAACAGGAACTGCTCACCCCCGGGGACGGCCAGCTGAAAAGCGCCGTCTACGCCGTGCTGGGCCGGGAGCTGGCCCTGGGCTTCCGGGAGGTAAAATCCACGGGGGAGGACATGTCGGTGGAGGGGTTTGCCTCCATGCCCGCCTGCTGTCGGGCCAGCCGGAGCTGGCAGTTCTTCTTTGTCAACGGCCGGCAGGTCAAGTCCCCCCTGATGACGGCCGCTCTGGAGGAGGCTTACAAAAACCAGAGGATGGTGGGCAAATTCCCCGGCTGCGTCCTCCACCTGCGGACCAAATTGAACGCAGTAGACGTGAATGTCCACCCCGCCAAAACCGAGGTGAAGTTTGGCACGGAGCGGGCCGTCTTTTCCGCCGTCTACCACGCCGTGCTGTCCACCCTGGAGGGGGATTCCTCCCACCCCCAGGCGGTGCTGAAACAGCCCGAGATTGCCGGGGTGCGGAAACAGGACACCGTCACCCCCAACCAGATTTCCATGGGCACACCGCCGCCCCGGTTTTCCCCGGCTGTCCCCACCGTCGTCCAGGTGCACGACAGCACCTACACGCCGCCCGCTCCCCCGCAGCGGGAAAAGGCCCCTTTGGCAAAGGGGCTCCGCCCGCAGGGCGGTGTGGATTGTGTTTCGCCCCAGGCGGAATGCGCGCAGCAAACAAAACGGCCGGAACCCGGAGATATTTCATACGCTTCGGCTTCGCCGAAACACAACCCTCAGTCGGCTTCGCCGAAACACAATCCTCAGTCAGCGGCTTCGCCGCTGCAGGCTCCTTTGCCAAAGGAGCCTGTATCGCCTGTGGGCGGGACGGAGGAGGTGCCCTGGCGGGTGGCCGGGGAGGTACTGAACACCTACATCATCGTGGAGCGGGGGGAGACGGTCTATTTCATTGACAAGCACGCCGCTCACGAGCGGATGAACTTTGACCGGATGAAGGCCGAGGGCTACGACCCCATGGCCCAGACCCTGCTTGCGCCGGTGATCTGTCGGCTGTCCCCCCAGGAGCGGGAGGCGCTGCTGGCCCACCGGGCGCTGCTGGAGGAATTTGGCTTTGAGGTGGACGAGCTGGGGGCGGACCTGGCGGTGCGCCAGGCCCCCTTTGACGTGGACACGGGGGACATCCCCTCCGCCCTGGAGGAGTTGGCCCGGAAGCTGCTGACCACCGGCTCCGCCGACCCCGCCGCCGCCCGGGACGAGCTGCTCCACACCATGGCCTGCAAGGCGGCCATCAAAGGCGGCTGGCACAGCGCCCCTCAGGAGCTGGAGCGGGTGGCCGGAGCGGTTATGTCCGGACAGGTGAAATACTGCCCCCACGGCCGGCCGGTGGCCATTGAACTGACCAAAAAGGAACTGGAAAAGCAGTTCAAGCGGGCGTGAAAGGAGGTTTCTCATGTCCTGGAACGATTGTCTCTATGAGTACTACAAAAAACACGGCGGGCAGTTTTTGGCCGGCGAGGAGGACGACGGCCTGCTGGTGCTCCCCTTTAAGGACCGGCCCCTGGTGGTGGATCTGCTCCGGGAAAGTGGGCGGTATGGCCCCTATTGCCATGTTCAAGCCCGTATCCCCGTCACCCTGGCCAAGCCCTACAAGCTGACCATCGGGGAGGAAAAGATGTTGTCCGGCGGGGTGAACGCCGTCTTGAAGGCGGTGCCCGGCCTGCCGGACAACAACCTCCTGCCCAAGGATTTCGGCTTTCCCGAGGTGACCAAAAAGCGGCTCATCCGCTCGGACAACTACGACTTCACCAAGCTGGCGCTGGGCAGTCTGGACTTCCGCAACGCCCTGCTGGCCTGCCCCGAGGACCGGGTGGAGGTCCGCCCCGGCCCGGGGGAGGAGGGGCTGCACCTGATCACCGTTACCACCGCCGCCGCCATCAACGGTCTCAGCGACGGCGGCGGCAGCTGGTTTTTGGGCTCCGGCGGCGACTATGTGGCTATCTATGGCTCCGCAGAGGAAAAGGCTCGGGAGGCCCGGCGGGTGGAAACGGAGTTCTTCCCCAGGATGGACCGCTTCCTGGACCTGGCCCGGGCGGCGTACAACGCCGTCACCCAGTGGCAGATGTAGAAAAGGAGGAACGCTATGCGCCCCAAAATCCTGGTGATCACCGGCCCCACGGCCTCGGGCAAGACGGCGCTGGCGGTGGAGCTGGCCAAGCGGCATAACGGCGAGGTCGTCTCCGCCGACTCCATGCAGATCTACCGCCGGATGGACATCGGCACAGCCAAGCCCACGGCCCAGGAGATGGGGGGCGTCCCCCACCACATGATCGACGTGGCCGACCCGGAGGAGGACTTCTCGGTGGCCCGGTATGTGGACCTGGCGGGGCGCTGTGTGGAGGACGTGCTCTCCCGGGGGAAGCTGCCCATTCTCGCGGGGGGGACGGGACTGTATATCGACTCCCTCCTCTCCGGGCGGACCTTTGCCGCCTTTGACGAGGCCAGCCCCCTGCGCTCGGAACTGGAGGGGCGCTATGCCAGGGAGGGGGGCCCGGCCCTTCTTCAGGAGTTGGCCCGCATCGACCCGGACGCCGCCGCCCGCCTCCACCCCAACGACGGCAAGCGCATCGTTCGGGCGCTGGAGGTATGGCTCACCACCGGCAAAACCATCACCCGGCACAACGAGGAGACCAAAGCCCTCCCACCCCGATACGACGCCCTCACCTTGACCCTGGACTTTGTCCGCCGGGAGGACCTGTGGGACCGCGTCGACCGCCGGGTAGATAAAATGATGGAGGCGGGCCTGGAGGGGGAGGTCCGGGCCCTCCTCGACAGCGGGGTCCCGGAGCGGTGCACCGCCATGCAGGCTATCGGCTACAAGGAGATGGTCCCTGTCGTCTCCGGGGATATGGCCGCGGAGGACGCCGCCGCCCAGATAAAACTGCGCTCCCGGCAGTACGCCAAGCGCCAGCGCACCTGGTTCCGGCGCAATCAGGGGGCAAAATGGCTGCTGTGGGGGCCCGTCCCGAATTTTGCGGACGCCCTACAGCGTTCGACAGACTATATGGAAGAATTTGGTATATGATAGTGGCACTCAAGGGTGGACAAGCCCCTGGCCCCGCCCTTAAATAAAGAAGGAGTGTTACATATCATGACAGCTACCACAAAGACAAACAACCTCCAGGAGATTTTCCTTACCCAGGTCCGCCGGGAGCGGCGCGTAGTCACCATGTTTCTGATGAACGGCTTTCAGATGCGGGGGGTTATCACCGGCTTCGACGCCTTCACCGTGGTCCTGACCAGCGACGGCAAGCAGCAGATCATCTATAAGCACGCCATCTCCACCATTGTCCCTGAGCGGCCTGTGCCGCTGATGAAAGAAGGAGATATGTAGGGGCGCGTATTATGTGCCCGCTGCTTCTCCAATAATTTATTTCGGGCGGACGATATCCGCCCCTGCAGACAGTATCCTGCACACAGAAAGAGAGAATCCGATGAAGCAAGGAAAACCGCTGATTACCTTTGTGATCCTGATTTTTGCCTGTGTAATTGTCATCTACATGGGCTATTACATTTTCGATGCCATGAACGAGACCTACCAAACCGTCCAGGTCTACGCCTATACCGCCAATGACAGCGTCCCCGCGGAGGGCCTGGTGGTCCGGCAGGCCCGGGTCATCGCGGCCCCAGCCGGCATTCTGGAGGTCACACGGGCGGAGGGGGAGAAGGTGGGTGCCGGGCAGCAGATCGCCCTGGTCTATCAGACCAGTCAGGCCCAGTCCGACCAGGCTGTCATCGAGGAGCTGCAGATGGAGATCGACCTGCTGGAGGAGGCCGTCTCCCAGTCGGGCGACCTGGAGTCCTCCGCCCGGCTGGACGAGGACATCCTCCAGGCGGTGGTTGCCCTCCGGGCCTCCTACAGCCAGAGGGACTACACCAAACAGCGGGAACAGGTGCTGGAGGTGAAGAGCAGGGTGCTCAAGCGGGGCTATACCTACGGCGAGGGCCTTACCTCTGAGGAGCTGTCCGCCCGGCTCCAGGCCCTGCGGGGCGAGCTGACCGTCCTCAGCCGCCAGTCCGCCCGGGCCACCACCCGGGTGAACGCCCCTGTGCCCGGGGTGTTCTCCAACCTGGTGGACGGCTATGAGTCCCGGCTCACGCCGGAGAGCCTGAAGGACCTCACCCCCGCCGCCCTTCAGGACTTGATCGACAACCCCGCCGGGGAGGACAGTGAGGCCCTGGGCAAGCTGCTCACCTCAGAGACCTGGCACTTTGCCGCCAACCTGCCCAAGAGCGCGGCGGAGCGGCTGAAGGAGGGCGGAAAGGCCACCCTGCGCTTTTCCGGCGAGCTGAACCGGGACGTGAAGATGACAGTGGACCGTGTCGGCCCCACCGAGGGGGACACCACCCTGGTGGTCTTTTCCTCCAACCGATACCTGACCCTTACCACCCTGCTGGGCCATCAGACCGCCGAGCTGATTTTTGAGAGCTGGTCGGGCCTGCGCATCCCCAAGGAGGCGCTGCGTCTGGTGGAGGCCGCCCCCGCGCCGTCGGGAGACGGCTCTGCCGCCGCGCCCGCCCAAAAGCTGGGGGTGTACGCTCTGGTCAACGGCCGCAGCGAGTTCCGGGAGGTGGAGATCGTCCACGAGGGCAGTGACTACTATGTGGTCCGCTCCGTGGGGACCGGCCGGAAGCTCCTCAGAGCAGGGGACGCGGTCATCACCCACGGCACCGGCCTGGCGGACGGGCTGCTGATTGAGGGGTGAAATACCCTGCAAAGGCGGCCGAAGGCTGCCCCTGCACAAACAATCAATTTTCATACAGAGAGAAGGCAGTATCATGGACCTGTCCCAGAATATACAAGCTGTTCAGAAGAAAATCGCCGCCGCCGCCCGGGCGGCGGGCCGGGACCCGGCTGAAATAACCCTGTGCGCCGCTACCAAGACCCAGACGGACGACACCATCCGCGCCGCCATCGCCGCGGGCATCCGTCTGTGCGGAGAGAACCGGGTGCAGGAGCTCACTGCCCACCTGGAGGCCAACGCCTACGCGGGGGCGGAGGTCCACTTTATCGGCCATCTCCAGACCAACAAGGTCAAGCAGGTGGTGGGGCGGGTGTCCCTGATCCACTCGGTGGACTCCGAGCGTCTGCTCCGGGCGGTTGCCGCCCAGGCGGACAAGCTGGGCCTGGTCCAGGATATCCTCCTGGAGGTAAACATCGCCGGGGAGGAGAGCAAGGGGGGCGTTCTCCCGGAGGACCTGCCCGCTTTGGCGGAGCTGGCGCAGAATTTCGCCTGCGTCCGGCTGCGGGGATTAATGGCAATCCCGCCTGTTTCAACGGTTTCCGGGTCTAACCGGAAATATTTTTCCAAAATGCGCAATCTTTTTGTTGACATAATGAAGAAAATGTCGGATAATTATCCTATTATGGATTGCCTATCTATGGGTATGAGCGCCGATTATGAGGACGCCATCGCGGAGGGCGCCACCCTGGTTCGGGTGGGGACCGCCCTCTTTGGGCCTCGGCCTGCCATGGGTACTGCCCGTTGACGCATTTTTTATTTGGAAAGAGGAGCGAAACTGATGGGAATTTTTGATGAGTTCAAGCGGCTGGCCCACCCCTATGAGGATGAGGACGAGGACGACTATGATGATTTTGACATTTCGCCCCGGCCGGTAGAGCGCAGGGAGCGCACGGAGCGCATGGACCGCCCCCCCCGGGACAGCGGCTACAACGGCAGCTATAACAGCGGCTACAGCGCCCCCGCCCCCGAGGAGGACCGCCGGAGCAACAAGGTGGTCAATATCCGGGCGGCGACCCAGCTCCAGGTGGTGCTGGTGAAGCCCGAGCGGTTTGAGGACGCCTCCTCCATCGCCGACCACCTGCGGGAGAAGCGCACTGTAGTGCTGAACCTGGAGTCCACCAACGGGGAGATCGCCCGCCGCCTGCTGGACTTCCTGGCCGGCGTGTCCTACGCCCAGGAGGGCAAGATCAAGAAGGTGGCCATCTCCACCTATATCATCACGCCCTACAATGTGGACATCCTGGGCGACCTCATCGACGAGCTGGAGAACAACGGGCTGTATTTCTGAGCAGAGATATGGCTATTCGTATAGAGATATGGGGGGCTTACCGTGCTGACACCACAGGAAGTATCCGAGCGCGCCTTTCAGAAGGCGTCCTTCGGCGGCTATAATATGGCCCAGGTGGATGAATTTTTGGATATCCTCACCGGGGACTATTCTGCGCTGTTCAACGAGAACGCGGTGCTGAAAAACAAGATGAAGGTGCTGGTGGACAAGGTGGAGGAGTACCGCTCCACTGAGGAGGCCATGCGCAAAGCGCTGATGGCGGCCCAGCGGATGGCCGACGACCTGGTCCAGGAGGCGGAGCGGAAAAAGGCTGAGATTCTGGCCCAGGCGGAGAAGGAGCTGCGGGACCGCCAGGCCCTCATTGCCCGGGATATGCAGGCGGAGGAGTACCGGCTGAAAAAGGCCCAGCAGCAGACCGCCGCCTATGTGGAGAAGGTGCGCGCGCTCCACGTCCAGGAGGAGCAGGTTCTGGCCCGGCTGGAGGAGCTCTATCCCCCTGAGACCAAGCCTGCTGTGGACCCGGTGGAGGAGAAAGCCTCTGAGATTGACAACAATGTTCAGCGCCTTCTGGCCCGGGCCATGGAGGACGCCGCCGCGGAGAACCTGCGGGCCAAGGCCGCCGAGGAGGGTCCCCAGGATTTGTCTGATACCGCCGAGTTCCCCCCCGCGGAACAGGAGGAGGACTATGATGAGGGGGAGGAGTACCCCCCGGAGGAGGGGGAGGAGGAGGACCCCTCCGCTCCCACCAGCCGCATCAGCTTTGGCGAGCTGCAATTCGGCCGGGATTACGAAATTACCTGAGCACGAAAAAGCTCCCTCAAGGAGGGGAGCCTTAGACTCCTGCCTTTTACACAAATGCCAACACCCCTCCCCCTCTCGGGGGCAGGGGCGTTTCGCCGTTCCCGCAAATTGATAAAATTCGAGGTGTTCCCTATGAAACTGCTGACTGCCGCCCTGAACCGCCTGCCGGAATTTGGGCAGCTCCTGGCCGCCCTGGAGGGGGGCCGCTCCCCCGTGGCCCTGTCCGGCGTGGCCGCCATTCACCGCTGCCACATTGCCGCAGGCATTGGCCTGATGACAGGCCGCCCGGTGGTGGCGGTTTGCGCCGACGAGAGCGAGGGCGCCAAGCTGGCCAAGGACCTGTCCGCTTTTACCGGCGGGGAGGTGCCTGTGCTGCCCCCACGGGATTTCACCTTCCACAACGCAGCCGCCCTGTCTCACCAGTGGGAGCACCGCAGACTGGCCCTGATGAGGGGCATGGCGGAGGGGCGGTTCCCCTTTCTGGTGGCCACTGTAGAGGGTCTGCTCCAGCGCACGATGCCACCCCGGGTGCTGGCGGACTGCTGCCAGGAGCTGAAATTGGGGGCGGTCTATGACTTGAACCGGCTGGCGGAGGACCTGTCCGCCGCCGGGTACGCCCGGTGCGAGCAGGTGGAGGGTGTGGGCCAGTTCGCCCTGCGGGGGGGGATCCTGGATGTGTTTTCCCCCGGCATGGAAGCCCCCGTCCGGGTGGAGTTTTTTGGGGACGAGGTGGACGCCATGGGCCGCTTCGACCTGGCTACCCAGCGCAGGACGGAAAATATTGAGACAGCGCTTCTCCTCCCCGCCGCCGAGGTCCTGCCCCGGCTGGCCCCCGGCTCTCTGGCGGGGCTGGCCAAAGAGATCGGGAAATTGGCCGCCAGGGCCCTGCAAAACGGGAACAGGGAGCTGAACAAAGCTCTGGAGCAGGACGGCGAGGCCGTCGCCCAGGGGCGGAGCTTCCCTGCTGTGGACCGCTACCTCCCCTTGATTTACCCGGAACTGACCTCGGCGGCGGACTTCCTTCCCCCAGACGCCTGCGTAATTTTTGACCAGGCCGCCCGGTCGTCCGACCGGGCCAAATCTTACCAGTGGCAGCTGGAGGAGGATGTGAAGACCCTCCTGGAGCAGGGGGAGCTGGACCCCTCCTGCGGGGAGCTGGCCCACACCTTTCCCCAGCTGCTCCGGCGTCTGGAGGACTTTCCGGTGGTCTATCTGGACTCCTTTACCACCTCCAACTACCCCGCGCCCCCCAGAGAGCTGCTGTCTGTCACAGCCAAGCAGCTGCCCCCCTTCCTGGCCAGCCTGGAGACGGCGGTGCAGGACCTGGCCCACTACCAGAACAGCGGCTTTGCCGCCCTGGTGCTGGTGTCAGGGGAGCGGCGAGCCATTGACTTACAGACCCTCCTCCGGGAGCAGAAGATCAGGTCCGCTGTGGACTTCCAGCTCAAGGAACTGCCCCGGCCCGGCCAGGTGGTCATCACCGTGGGCGGGCTGTCCAACGGCTTTGAGTACCCGGAGATGAAGCTGGCTGTCCTCACCGAGGGGGAGAAGGCGGCCGCCAAAAAGCCCCGCCAGCAGAAGGACAGCACCAACCGCCAGAAGCTCAAATCCTACGCCGACCTCACCCCCGGCGATCTGGTGGTCCACGAACATCACGGCATCGGCCGCTATGTGGGCATGGTGAAAATGCCGGTGGAGGGTATTGAACAGGACTATGTGAAGATCGCCTATGCCGGCACCGACGTGCTCTACGTCCCCGCCACCCAGCTGGACCTGGTGAGCAAGTACATTGGCGGCGGCGAGGACGCCAACGAGACCAAAAAGCTGAACCGCCTGGGGGGCCAGGAGTGGGAGAAGGCCAAGCGCAAGGCCAGGAAGGCGGTGCGGGACCTGGCCAAGGGCCTTATTCAGCTCTATGCCCAGCGCCAGCGCCAGCCGGGCTACGCGTTCTCCCCCGACTCCCCCTGGCAGCGGGAGTTTGAGGAACAGTTTGAATACACCGAGACGAACGACCAGCTGCGGTGCATCGAAGAAATCAAGCGGGACATGGAGCGGCCCGCCCCCATGGACCGGCTGCTGTGCGGCGATGTGGGCTACGGCAAAACCGAGGTGGCCTTCCGGGCCATGATGAAGTGCGTGCTGGACGGCAAGCAGGCGGCCATTCTGGTGCCCACCACCGTCCTGGCCCGGCAGCACTACCTTACCGCTCTGCGCCGGTTCCAGAAGTACCCTGTCACCATCGACGTGGTCTCCCGGTTCCGCACCCCCGCCCAGATGAAAGAGACCCTGCGCCGGGTGGAGGCGGGCCAGGTAGATATCCTCATCGGCACCCACCGGCTGTTCAACAAGGATGTGCGCTTCAAGGACCTGGGGCTGCTGGTGGTGGACGAGGAGCAGCGCTTCGGCGTCCAGCACAAGGAGAAGCTGAAGGAGAACTTCAAGCAGGTGGACGTGCTCACCCTGTCGGCCACCCCCATCCCCCGGACGCTGAATATGGCCCTCAGCGGCATCCGGGACATGTCCACCCTGGAGGAGCCCCCCGCCGACCGCCAGCCGGTGCAGACCTATGTGCTGGAGCACGACTGGAA
Organism: Lawsonibacter sp.; assembly: GCA_022799835.1. Classification (GTDB taxonomy): domain Bacteria; phylum Bacillota; class Clostridia; order Oscillospirales; family Oscillospiraceae; genus Lawsonibacter. Next base: position 10,480 of record JAAWPF010000043.1, read on the forward strand.
CATCATCGCCGACGCCATGCGCCGGGAGCTGGAGCGGGGCGGGCAGGTGTTCTACCTCCACAACCGGGTGGAGACCATCGACCGCTGCGCCGCCCGGATTCAGATGCTGCTGGGGGAGGACGCCGCCATCGGGGTGGCCCATGGGCGGATGACCCAGGAGGCCATTGATGATGTGATGGCCCGGATGACCGACGGAGAGATCAATATTCTGGTGTGCACCACTATCATCGAGACGGGCATTGACCTGCCCAATGTGAACACCCTCATTATGGAGGACGCCGACCGGCTGGGCCTGGCTCAGCTCCACCAGATTCGGGGGCGGGTGGGCCGGTCCAGCCGCCGGGCTTTCGCCTACCTGACCTACCGAAAGGGCAAGGTGCTCAGCGAGGTGGCCTCCAAGCGGCTGGAGGCCATCCGGGAGTTTGCCCAGTTCGGGTCGGGCTTTAAAATTGCCATGCGGGACCTGGAAATTCGGGGGGCGGGCAATGTGCTGGGCCCGGAGCAGTCCGGCTTCCTGCTTTCGGTGGGGTACGATATGTACCTGAAGCTGCTGGAGGAGGCCGTCCTCCTGGAGCAGGGCCAGCCCCTGCCCACCCGCACCGAGTGCGCCGCCAACCTCAGCGTCTCCGCCGCCATCCCCGACCGGTATGTCCCCTCTCCGGAGCAGCGGATGGACCTGTACCGCCGCATCGCCGCCGTCAAAAGCGAGGCGGAGGCCGACGAGCTGGTGGATGAGCTCATCGACCGGTACGGCGAGCCCCCCCGGCCGGTGAACAACCTGATCTCGGTGGCCCTCCTCCGCTCTGACGCCGCCCGGTGCCGTATCTCCGACATCGCCCAGAAGAATGGGAAGCTGGTCTTTACCCTGGAGGAGTTCCGCCTGGAGCCCTTCTCCGCCCTGTGCGCCTGGGAGAAGTATACCAAGCGCCTGCTCCTTATGCCCGGGGAGGTTCCCCGGTTCTCCTTCCGCCTGGCGAAGAACGAAGACTCCCTCCGGGCTGCCCGCCAGGTGGTGGAGGATTACAGTAAGGTGCTGGAGGCATAAAAAACCGGCTGGCCGCTGTAGCGCGGTCAGCCAGTTTTGTCAAATACGCGAGAGAAACGTCAGGGTACCAGGGCGCAGGAGCCGTCACAGAAGCCGCCGTCGTGGTGGGCGCCGCAGTAGATGCTGTAGCCGTGGTAGTGGCGGCCGGAGGAGACGCAGTCCTC
>JAAWPF010000044.1 GCA_022799835.1 Lawsonibacter sp.
GTGGCCAGTCTGACGCTGGAGCCCATCGCCGCCCTCAACGCGGCCATCCCCGCCGATTTGCGGCTGCTCAATCTGGTGCTGGCCGATATCGGGGCGGGCACGACAGATATTGCGGTGTGCCGGGACGGTACTGTGGTGGGTTACACCATGGCCACCATCGCCGGGGATGAGATCACCGAGGAGCTGATGCGCCGGTTCCTGATCCCCTTTGCCACGGCGGAATGGATGAAAACACAGCTGGACGAACCCAATGTGGTCTATCGGGATGTGCTGGGGCTGGAGCAGAGCGTCTCCGGCTCCCAGCTGCGGGAGACAGTAGAGCAGTCCGCCCATGCCCTGGCTCAGGAGATTGCCCAGCGGGTGGCCGGCCTCAACGGGGCGGCCCCCTCCGCCCTCTTCCTGGCGGGCGGCGGCAGCAAGCTGAATGGCCTGCGGGAACTGGTGGCTGAGGCCCTGGAAATGGATGAGAGCCGGGTGGCCCTGGCGGGCAACAACTATGAGATCACCGCTTTTTCGGAGGACTATGAGCTCAACGACCCGGAGCTGGCCACTCCCTTGGGCATTGCCGTTTCCGCCGGATTGGGGCTTATCAGCGACAGCTACCGCATTTTGCTTAACGGCCAGCCCGCCAAGCTCTTCCGCAGCGGCAGCCTTACCCTGCTGGAGCTGCTGATGATGAACGGTTACAGCTCGGTGGATCTGCTGGGCCGTACCGGAAAAAATCTTAGCATCACGGTCAACGGACAGCATATGGTATTTAGAGGCCAGCCCGCCACCCCCTGCACCCTGACTCTGAATGGAGCGGAGGGTGTCCCTTCCGCGCTGGTCTACGCGGGCGACAGCATCGAGTTTACTCCAGCGGTCCAGGGAGCTCCTGCCCAGCGGACCTTGAAGGATCTGTTAGGGACGGACTTTGTTGGGGGTGTTATGGTGAACGGCCGCTTGGCCGACCTGGATACCCGGCTGAACACTGGAGACCAGATTGTGACCTCCGACCAGCCGGTCCGGCCCACGCCGCGTCCGGCACCTGCACCGACGCCTGTTCCACCTGCACCGGCGCCTGTTCCGCCTGCGAAACCGCCGGAGCGGACGCTGTCCGCGGAGAAGCGGCCCGCCCCAGCCGCACCCGGGCCGTCAGAGTCAGCCGTGGAGAGGGAACATCCAAACCTCTGGGAGAAGCGGCCCGCCGCAGAGTCCTCCGAGACTGCGGAGCCCCACCGGGCTGAGTTGCCCAGCCCCCCAGATCCTCCTAAACCAAAGGGAAGGGGCGTTCAGGTGGTGCTCAATGGCAAGCCGCTGAGTCTGCCAGGTAAGGAGGATAAGTCGCCCTACTATGTGATGGACTTGCTGGAATTTTCCGGCATTGATTTTGAGCACTTGGATCGGGGTGTGGAGCTCCAGGTAAACGGGAGCGAATGCGCCTTTACCCAGGAGCTGCGCCCCCAGGATAACGTAATAATCCGCTATTTGGAAAGGTAATGGAGTGAGCTGCATTGGCAAAGAAGGAAAAGAAAGAAAAGAAAGAAAAAAAGCCGAAAACCGGGAAGGGCGGTAAGAAAAAGCTGCTGCTGATTCCCATCGTACTAATCGTGCTTGCCGCCGCCGGCTTTGCTGTGTTTAAGTTTGTGCTGCCTAAGCTGGGCAGCGGAGACGGGACAGAAAAGCTCCCGAAGAAGCTGGAGGAGTATGTCATTGGGGAGGACGCCGTCGCCTCTCTGGATACTGTGCTTGAGGAGGGCGAGGGCGAGCTGATGGCCAAGCGGGGTCCCGGCAAGACCAAAGAGACAGACGAGGACACCAGCGAAGTGGTGGAGGTGGAGAAATACACTTATATCTACGAAATTGTGGGTTCCGCCGCCGTAATGGACCGCTATTTGGACGTTCTGCTTGGAGACGGAGGCTTCTCCCTGGTGGATGAGACCTACCTGGTCAAGGAGGAGCGTCCGGAGCTGGAGGATGCCGAGGGGACGCTGCTGCTGGTCCGGGCCTCGGTTCAGGAGGGACACCTGTTCCAGCTGGCCATCGGCTGGTCGGACGTCAACGACACCTTGGCGGTCCGTGTAGCAGTCCCCGAGGGCAGTCTGCGCTACCCGGAGAAGGAGAAAGAACCAGAGCCCGCCAGTCTGACCGAACAGCTGGACTCTATGAAAACCATGTCCCCCTCTCAGCTGGCTCTGTCTGGAAATTCCATGTCCGAGTATGATATCTACCCTGTGGAGGGTTTTGTTACCATCGACGATCAGCTCTGCCGCCGTTTCAACATATATGAGGTGGGAATGGCGGGGGATATCGCTGGAATCATCTTCTACAGCGGCGACATGCAGCACATCTACCGCATGGATGTGGATGATAACTCTATTATTACAGAACTGCGGTAAAGGCTGAGGTTAAGAAACAGGCAGCTTCTGCCGATATTCTCAGTGGAACGGCGCCCAATTTAAAATGAAGGGAGGGGACGCATGATGGATGTCGCAATGGCGAGCATGAACATGCAGATGGCTCAGTTTCAGACTAATTATACTTACGGTTTGATGAAAATGGCCATGGAGGACGCGGAAAATCAGGCTGCGGCTATGATCGATATGATATCCAGCGTATCCGCGCCCGCCCAGTACAATTTTGATGTGCGGGTGTAACACAGAACGGATCGTTCCAACATCAAAAGCGGTGTGAGAAGGAATTCTCACACCGCTTTTCCCTTGGAATATTTTTTTGAGAAAAGGCCAGACTGCTTCTTGACAAAATGGTACGAATGGGCTATGATAGAGATACCCCACCCCGGGGGGGTATATTGGATTTTAAAAGTCAGGTGAGAAAATGGCAAAGCAGAAGTTTCAGATTACAGGAATGACCTGTTCCGCCTGCTCCGCCCACGTGGAGAAGGCTGTGCGGAAGCTGGAGGGCATCAGGGCCGCGGATGTCAGTCTGATGACCAACTCTATGACAGCGGAGTATGATGAGAATGTGGTATCCAATGAGGATATTATAAATGCGGTAATACAGTCGGGATATGGGGCGTCCCTGCCCCAAAAGGCGGGGGCCAAGGCCCAGGCTGCCCCCCAGGGGGATACTATGGCCCAGGAGCTGGCCGGGATGAAACATCGGATGATCTGGTCCTTCGTCTTTTTGATTCCCTTGTTTTATATTTCCATGGGCCACATGATGGGCGCCCCGCTGCCTGCCTTTCTGGTGGGCCACGAGAACGCGGTGGCTTTCGGCCTGACCCAGCTGCTACTCACCCTGCCCATCATGTACCTCAACGATAAGTATTACAGGGTGGGATTTAAAACCCTCTGGAATCGAGCGCCCAACATGGACAGCTTGATTGCGGTGGGCTCCGCCGCCGCTGTGCTCTATGGGGTGTTCGCCATCTATCAGATGGGCTACGGCCTGGGACACGGCGATATAGAACTGGTGAAAAAGTATCACATGGACCTTTACTTTGAGTCCGCCGGTATGATACTCACCCTCATTACGATGGGCAAGTTCCTGGAGACCCGGTCCAAGGGCAAGACAGGGGAGGCTATCAGCCGCCTGATGGACCTGGCCCCCAAGACGGCCACCGTCCTTCGGGACGGTGTGGAGACCGAGATCCCCGTGGAGGAGGTCCAGGTGGGGGACCGGGTTGTGGTCCGGCCCGGCCAGTCCATCCCCGTGGACGGCGTCATTGTGGAGGGCCAGTCCGCCGTGGACGAGTCCGCCCTTACCGGCGAGTCCCTGCCTGCGGACAAGGGGCCGGGGGACAAGGTAGCGGCGGCCTCCATCAACAAGTCGGGCTTCTTCACCTTTGAGGCCAGCCGAGTGGGGGAGGACACCACCCTGGCCCAGATGATCCGCCTGGTGGAGGAGGCCAGCGCATCCAAGGCCCCCATCGCCAAGCTGGCCGACAAGGTCTCCGGCATCTTTGTCCCAGTGGTCATGGGGATCGCCCTCGTTGCCGCCGCCGCATGGCTGATTACCGGCCACAGCGCCACCCAGGCCCTTACCGCGGGCGTGGCCGTGTTGGTCATCTCCTGCCCCTGTGCTCTGGGACTGGCCACCCCCGTGGCCATTATGGTGGGCACCGGCAAGGGGGCGGAGAACGGCATCCTTATCAAGTCCGCCGAGGCGCTGGAGACCCTTCATACCATCGACACTGTCGTGCTGGACAAGACGGGTACCCTTACCCAGGGCAGGCCTGTGGTCACCGATATCATTCCCGCTCCGGGAAATAGTGAGGAAGGATTGCTCTGCACCGCTTTTTGTCTGGAGGGCCCCTCGGAGCACCCCCTGGCTGCCGCTATTGTGGAGGAGGCGGAACGGCGGAATATTCCCATCGCCTCGGTTGGAAGCTTTACCGCTGTCCACGGCCGGGGCGTGCGGGCTGAGTTTGATAAGCGCACCTATATCGGCGGCAACCGGGCGATGATGGAGGAGGCGGGCATTGATTTTGGCTCTCTGTCCGTGCGGGCCGATGCTCTCGCCGCCCAGGGCAAGACACCACTATACTTTGGGGACGAAACCGACAAAAAATTACTAGGCATTATTGCCGTGGCCGATACCCCCAAGCCCTCCAGCAAGGACGCGGTAGCGGCTTTCAAGGAGCTGGGCCTGGAGGTGGTCATGCTCACCGGCGACAACCGGCGCACCGCTGATGCCATCGGAAGGGAACTGGGCGTCACCCAGGTGCTGGCCGAGGTGCTGCCCCAGGACAAAGAGCGGAAGATTGCCTCCCTCCAGGCCGAGGGGAAAAAGGTGGCCATGGTGGGGGACGGCATCAACGATGCCCCCGCCCTGGCCCGGGCGGAGGTGGGGCTGGCCATCGGGGCGGGTACCGATGTGGCGATCGAGAGCGCCGACATCGTGCTGATGAAGTCCGACCTGCTGGATGTGGCCGCGGCGGTGGAGCTGTCCCGGGCCACCATTCGGAACATTAAACAAAATCTGTTCTGGGCCTTTTTCTACAACTCCCTGGGCATCCCCCTGGCTGCGGGCGTGTTCTACTACGCCCTCCACTGGCAGCTCAATCCCATGTTTGCCGCCGCCGCTATGAGCCTCAGCTCGGTGACGGTGGTGACAAACGCCCTGCGCCTGCGTTTGTTCAAGAGCAGATACCGGTCTGACACTCCGGCGGAGTCCGCCTGCAACGGGACCTGTCCCCTGGAGTTGAAGAATATACCAAATCAAGGAGGAAACAAAACCATGAATAAAACCATGAAAATCGAGGGCATGATGTGCGCCCACTGTACCGGCCGGGTGGAGAAGGCCCTGTCCGCCATCGACGGCGTGTCCGCCGTGGAGATGAGCCTGGAGGGCAAGTCCGCCACGCTCACCCTCAGCAAGGACGTGGACAACCAGGTCCTCACTGACGCCGTCACCGAGGCGGGCTACGAGGTGGTGTCCGTCCGGTGAAGGCCGACCGCTCCCAGGTCAACCGGCTGCTGAAAACCGCCCGGGGCCAGATTGACGGCATTCTCAAAATGGTGGAGGAGGACAGGTACTGTCTGGACGTGTCCAGCCAAATTATGGCCGCCCAGTCCATCCTGAAAAAGGCCAACCGCATGGTTCTCCGGGCCCACATGGATTGCTGCGTCCGGGAGGCGGTGGCCTCCGGCGATCCGGACCCAAAGCTGGAGGAGCTGGCCGCCCTGCTGGATAAGCTGGCAGAATAATGAAATTGCCCGCCGGGAAGCTGCTGCTTTCCGGCGGGCGGTATATTTTGTCAGGCTTTTGATTCAGGGCTTTCGTACTCCAACAGATCATCAATTTTACAGTTCAGCACATAACAGACCTTGGCGATAAAATCCAGATCGACCCGCTCCACATGGTTCTGATAATATCGGTCGATTACCTCGTATTTGATTCCGGTGAGGGTTCTTAGGCGATTTCTGGTAATCCCGCGGCTGTCCAGCACTTCCGCTAATTTGACTTTGACGCTTCCGTATTCATCTACCTGATAGCTGATAATGCTCCTTACGCCGTCCATCGCCTACCCTCCTTTCATCCGTATTTTACCACCGGATTTCCCTGTTGACATTTACCATATTAAAGGATATCCTTATATAGGGTAAAACAGACGGATGAAAGGAGCTATTATGAACGACGATTATGACCAGGCAAAAAATTTATCCCAGCCTCCGCGGGTGGTAGACGCCGCGGTAAGCTGGAACATTGGGGATGAGTTGATCAGCGCGGTGATTTCGGCGGCGGTGTGGTCGGAGGAACGGAAACCGGGGATCTGGCAGAAGATGATCGAGGCGGTAAAGCAAGGGGCGGCCAGAACGAAAGAGGGCACGGTCAACGCGTTTTTGTTTCGGGCCATGGTGGACCGTCTGTTAGAGGAATATCACACCTTGCATATGGAGCAGGCCCGGACAGAGAGCGATTTTTGATCAGGTCAGGTCGTCCAGGAAGGCCTGCCAGTCCCCGGGATGGCGGACGTAGTACAGGGGGCACTCCTTGCCGGTGACGTCGTAGTGGCGGATGACCTGGGAGGAGTCCAGCTCGTAGTATTCCATCAGCCACTGGACCAGCTTGACCAGGGAGTGGTAGGTCTCCTGGGTAAAGGCACCGTCCGCGTCCGGGTGGCAGCACTCGATGGAGATGGTGTCGTTGTTGCGCTGGCTGGAGCAGTAGGCCACCTCATCCAGAGGGACGTTCTGGATGATCTCCCCCTCCAGGCCGATGAGGAAGTGGCTGCTGGCGTAAGCCTCGTGGGTCTCGGCCAGGTTTTGAAAATAGCTGTGGTTCTGCCGGGCGGAAGTGCCTGGGTTGCCTACATAGTGGACCACCACACCGGTGACAGCGTCCAGAGGCGTGCCGGGCCGGGAGTAGTCGTTGACGGTGAGGAGGTCCTGCTCGATCCAGTCGGGGCAGTCGGGCGGGGTTTTCCGGACATCCGCCTGCCCGGAAGGGGCGGCGGTCTGGCCGGAATGGGAACCCCCTTGGCTGGAGACCGCCCCGGGGACGGTCTGCGGAGGGGTTATGGCCTGGGAGGGGAGGGCGCTCCGCAAGGTCCACCCCAGACAGACACCCAGGGCCATCCCAACGGCCAGGAGGGGGACGGAGCGGCGGCGCTTTTTCCGCTTTCCCTGTCTGGGACGGGCGGGGGCCGGGGTATCATCATCATAGCGGATGCGCTGTCCAGAGTACATCATTCACCGCTCCTTGTCGAAAAATCGGGTAGGCTGTATAAGACAGCATAAATTGGGGCGACCTCGAAACGTCCTAAAAAATATGAAGAATCTTTGAACTTTTTCCCGTCAAACAGACAGCATAAACCGCCCTCTTTTTGGCACACTAAAGCCAAAAGGGGGCGGTTTTTTGCGGGGAAAATGGCGCTATTGGCTGAGCGGAGGGCTGGCGGGGGCCGTCAACGGCTTTTTCGGCGGCGGGGGCGGATCTGTGCTGGTGCCGCTGCTGACTGGCTGCTGCGGGCTGGACCAGCGCCGGGCCTTCGCCACCTCGGTGGCGGTGATCCTGCCGCTGTGCGCCCTGTCGGTGGGGATATACTTCCTGCGGGGCGGACTGGATTTTATGACAGCGCTGCCCTATCTGTTCGGCGGTACCGTGGGCGGCTGGGCCGGCGGGAAGTGGTTTAAAGGGATGAAAATGACCTGGCTCAAGCGGGCCTTTGGCCTGCTGCTGATCTATGGAGGGGTGAGGAGCTTTCTGTGAAGGAGTGGATTTTGCCGCTCGTTGTGGGGACTGTCACCGGGATACTGTCCGGCTTCGGCGTGGGGGGCGGCACCCTGCTGCTGGTCTATATGACCGCCTTTGCCGGCCTGGATCAGCGCTTGGCCCAAGGCATCAACCTGCTCTACTTCCTCCCCGCCGGCCTGATGGCCCTGCCCGCCCATGTGAAAAACGGCTACATCGAAAAGCCGGTCCTCGTCCCCGCCGTCACCGCAGGGCTGGTCTGCGCCGCCCTCACCGCCTGGGCGGCCACCGCTATGGAGGTTGAGCTGCTGCGGAAGTGCTTTGGCGCGTTCCTGATCGCGGTGGGGCTGATGGAGCTGCTCGGAAAGAAAAAGGACTGACCCGGCTGTTTCAGCTGGCGTCAGTCCTGATTTGTTGTCTGAGAGAGGGGCCGCTTTGGTTCCCTGCCACCCTGATGACTGGACGGCGGATCTTTCCAATGAGAAGTTTACATTGCCGCGATTCGGGCACGGACATAGGCCTCCAGCAGGTCGGATGTGCCGCGGATATCCAGCCTGGCGCTGTTGACGCAGATGTCGTAGGTGCGGGAGTCCCCCCACTTGCCCTGGCAGATCTGGTTGTGGAGATATTTGCGCCGCTTGTCATTCCGGGCCATCAGTTCCAGGGCCTCCTCGGCGCTGACCTTGTCAATGCGCATGGTGCGCCGCTGCTTAAACTCCCGGTCGGCCAGGATGAAGATGGAGATCAGTCCGGAGAAGCCCCGCAGATACTCCTCGCCGCAGCGGCCCAGCACCACAAAGGACTCCCCGGCCTCGGCTTTCTGCTGGAGGAACCGGGCCTGCATGGCGGATACATGTTCCTCCGGGGAGTTACTGAACCCCCGCACCCGGCGGGAGGTGAAAATATTGATGGGGCTCTCATCGAAGCGGGACAGCTTATCCAACTTCAGGTTGTGCTGATGGGCGATGCTGTCCAGAATGCTCTCGTCGTACAGCGGCAGGCCGAATCGCTTGGATAATTCCGCCGCCACCTCGTGGCCCCCGCTGCCAAATTCCCGACTGACCGTGATTAAGACCTGTTTATCCATAAAAATCCTCTCCCTTGATGGATCAAGCGGCGCCCGCTGGACTCAGAGGTACCGCGCAAAGACAATAACTGTGGCAATGACCAGCACCAGGATGGTGGGCAGGGTTTGGGCCCGGCAGTAGCGGCCCCAGGCCACCGGGAAGCCGTTTTTCGCGGCGATGGAAGTGCCCACCACATTGGCGGAGGCTCCGATGGGGGTGGCGCTGCCCCCGATGTCGGTGCCCATGGACAGGGCCCAGGCCAAGCTGGACAGGTCGACTCCCTGGGCGACGGACAGGGTGCGGATGACCGGGATCATGGTGGCGGCAAAGGGGATGTTGTCAATAAAGGCGCTGGCCAGGGCGGAGCCCCAGATGATGATGCCGACCATAAGGTATACGTTGCCGCCGCTCACCCGCTCGATGAGATGGGCCAGCAGCTCCAGCACACCGGTGTACTCCAGGCCGCTCACCGCCACGAAGAGCCCGATAAAAAACAGCAGGGTGCTGTAGTCAATTTTGCGCAGCAGGGTGAACGCGTTCCGTCCTGCGGAGAGGAGGGTGACCACCGCAATGGCCAGCCCGATGGTGGACACAGTCAGGCCCGTCTGGGCGTGGGTGACCAGCAGGACCACCGCCGCGGCGAAGATGACGCAGCTCACCGCGAAGCCCCGCCTGCTGGTGATGGCCTCTTTCGGATCGGGGAAGGAGGCCGGATCGGACCGCTTTCCGGTGATAGGGACCAGCTCCCGGCGGAAGAAGAAATAAAAGTAGGGCATCACAATGAGCATGGAGGCCAGAGCGATAAAGCCGGTGTTGGTGATAAAATCGAAGAAGGAGTAGCCCAGGGAGGTACCGATGATAATGTTGGGCGGGTCGCCGCACATGGTGGCCGAGCCGCCCAGATTGGCGCAGAAGATCTCGGACAAAATGAAGGGAACCGGGTTCATGTCCAGCAGCCGGGCCAGCTCTGCCGTCACCGCTGCCAGAAACATGATGACGGTGATGCTGTCAATGAACATGGACAGGCCCGCGGACAGAATCATGAACAGAAAGAAGAGGGGCGCGGGCCGAAAGCGGACCATCCGTGCCAGCTTGATGCACAGCCAGCGGAAAAAGCCGCTGGCGGCCATACCCTCCACCATGACCATCATGCCGGCGATAAAGACAATCGTCTCCCAGTTGATGCCGGTGGAGGTATCCGCCTCTCCTATCCGGTACCAGAAGCCGGGAGACAGGAAGCTCTGGAAGCTGAGGCTTTGGGCGACGGCGTCGGCGTTCTGGAGGCAGAGCCCAAAGACAATGAGCAGCGTGGCCAGGCCGCAGCCCAGAGTAACTGTCTGACGTGGGATTCTTTCGGTAATTAACAGGATAAACATAACCAGAAAGATCACCACGGCACAAATCTGCGCGGTAAACATCAGGAAATTCCCCCTTTGGGTCCCGGCCCCCACACCGGACCGGGCATTGACAATGTTCAAACGACAGTTAAGATAGACCCTTTCGCTGAAATTGTCAAGACGCCTTTGGGGGATTTTTGCGCTTCCTTAACGGAGGGAGACGCACAATGATATTGCGATTTAAATCTGTGTAATATCGTAGGGGGTGGTCTGATAGACGTAGTAGTTGAGCCAGTTGGTGTAGAACAGCTGGCCGGCGGAGCGCCAGCGGACCACGGGAGCCAGGCTGGGGTCGTCGCCGGGGAAATAGTGTCTGGGCACCTGGATGGACAGCCCCTTCTCCACATCCCGGAAGTACTCCCTGGACAGGGTGTCCGGGTCATACTCCGGGTGTCCGGTGATGAAGAACCGGCGGTTGTCCTCGCTCTTGACCGCAAAGACCCCGGCCTCCTCTGACACGGACAGCAGCTCCAGCTCGGGGATTTTGCGGATATCCTCTTCATGGTTCTCAGTGTGGCGGGAGTGGGGGATGTAGAACTCATCGTCAAAGCCCCGAAACAGGGGGGACTGCTTTTTCAGCGCTACATGTGGGAACACCCCAAAGAGCTTTTTGGGCAGAGAATATTTGGGGATGCCGTAGTGGTAATAGAGTCCCGCCTGGGCCCCCCAGCACACATGGAGAGTGGAGTGGACGTGGGTTTTGGTCCATTCCATGATTTGACACAGCTCCGGCCAGTAGTCCACATCGGCAAAGTCCAGGTTCTCCACTGGGGCGCCGGTAATAATCATGCCGTCAAACTTCCGGTCCCTGATTTGGTCGAAGGTGGTGTAAAAGGAACACAGGTGGCTGGCATCGGTGTTCTGTGAGATATGGCTGGCGGTTTTGAGCAGTTCCACCTGCACCTGGAGGGGGGAGTTGGACAGCTTGCGCAGCAGTTGGGTCTCTGTCACAACCTTGGTGGGCATCAGATTTAAGATGAGCAGGTTCAACGGGCGCATGTCCTGGTGAATGGCTCGATATTTAGTCATAACAAAAATATTTTCCTGTTCCAAGATAGCCCTGGCGGGCAGAGAGTCCGGGATTCTGATAGGCATGATAGCATCCTCCTGGGCGAAAATTTATTCTATATTTTAAGGGTATCATAATAGGTGTCGTTCTGCAAGAGAAAATTTGATGGTCAAATGTCCGTGTCAGAGAGAAAAAAGGGAGGGATTCCCGAAAAATGGTGGCGTCTGGAAAAAAATCAAAAAATTTGAAAAAAACTATTGACAAAGGTCGGACAGTGTGATAATCTATCGAAGCTGTCCGCGAGGACAAGATATCAAAAGCGCACTCGCAGAGCTGCGGAAAAGAACTTTGAAAAAAGTCGAAAAAAGTTCTTGA
>JAAWPF010000045.1 GCA_022799835.1 Lawsonibacter sp.
AAGCTGGACATGGAGCAGAGTGCGGAGAAGGCCCGGGAGTACCGGGAGAAGCTGGAGGCCGAGCGGGCCAAGGTGGTGGAGAAGGCCAACGCCGAGGCCCGTGCCATCATCGAGGAGGCCCGCGCCGCCAGCGACCTGGCCATCAACGAGCTGAAGGAGCTGAAAAAGCGCCAGGACCTGGACTGGCAGCAGGTGAACGACGGCCGGGCGGAGGCACGCCGGCTGCTCAATGAGGCGGAGCGGAACCTTGGGGGCGGGGCTCCCGAGGTAGAGCCGCCGCCCCCTACCCGTCCCGCCAAGGCGGGGGATACGGTGGAGCTGGTGTCCATGGGCACCAAGGCCACCGTGCTGTCGGTGAATAAGGACGGTTCCCTCCAGCTCCAGGCAGGCATTCTCAAAATTTCCGCCAAGCAGGAGGAGGTCCGGGTGGTGGAGGGGGAGACCCAGGCCCAGAAGGACGCCCGAAAGATCATCTCCCGGGCGGAGCGCACCATCCGCACCGCCGCCGTCCCCTCCCAGGTGGACCTGCGGGGGATGATGACCGACGAGGCCCTCATCGTGCTGGAGCGCTTCCTGGACACCGCCATGATGGGCAAGCTGGAGACAGTAACCATCGTCCACGGTAAGGGTACCGGCGCGGTGCGCTCAGCCGTGCGGACCTACCTCAAGCGCAGCCGCTATGTGAAGTCCTTCCGCCCCGGCCGCTACGGCGAGGGGGAGGACGGCGTTACCGTGGCCGAGCTGAAATAAACGCCGCCGCCCCCCGGTCAGGAGGGCGGCGCCTTTATACCCTTTGATACAGGTGCAGGTCGAACCCGACCTCACAGCTCAGGCGTTCCAGCGCCTCCAGCCGGGCGATTCCCTCCTTTGGGGTTTTCCAGGCGTAGGGGGTCATGCCGAACAGGGCCATGATATCGGCGTTTTCCTCCAGCGTGACCGTGTAGCGTATTTCCCGGACATTCCGCCAGACAAAGCCGGGATAGTCCTCCCGCTTGACAGGATTTTCATAGGGGGAGGGGTAGAGGACCTCTTTCATCTGCCACAGGTGCCGGGGAGAGGGGACGGCGTAGCAGAACAGCCCCCAGGGGCGGAGGACCCGGGCGAACTCCTCCGCGGCCAGGGGGGAGAAGATGTTCACCAGCACGTCCGCCGAAGCGTCCGGGAGGGGCAGATGGTACGCCGACGCCACGGCGAACTCCCCCTCCGGAACCCGCTTGGCCGCCCGGCGCAGAGCGGCCCTGGACAGGTCCACTCCGGCGATTTGGGGGGCAGGCTCCTCCTGAGACAGAGCCTGAAACAGCCCTGTGGTATAGTAGCCCTCGCCGCAGCCACTGTCCAGGACCACAGGGTCGGGAAAGTTGACGGTGTACTCCGCAACCGCTCCGCACAGGGCGTCCCGCAGGGGGGCGTAGTAGCCCTTGTCCAGGAAAGCAGACCGGGCGGTCACCATGGCTTTGTCGTCACCGGGGTCCTTGGAGTGCTTCCGGTTGGCGGGGAGCAGGTGGACGTACCCGGCGGCGGCTTTGTCGAAGCTGTGGCCCGCCGGACACAGCCAGCGCCTCTCCTCCCGCTCCAGAGGGGCGGCGCACAGGGGACAGCGGAACAGACTTTTCATGGACATTCACCTCATAAGCCCCATAATATCCCGCAGGAGAAAAAAAGACAAGATAGTTTTGTAAAAAGAGGTCGAAAATCTGTCCGGGATGTGGTATATTGTAGGGGAAGCCTTTGGCTGCCCGCCCCTGCGCATGCAGACTGAACGGGCGCACCATGTGCCCCTACATCATATCCGAGAGGTGACCCCCATGAACAAGACCCCCGAAGAGATCCGCGCCATTGTAGAGGAATTGAAGGTCCTGTATCCGGCTAGCCTGTGTTCGCTGGAGTATGAGAAAGACTACGAACTGCTCTTCTCCGTCCGTCTGGCCGCCCAGTGTACCGATGAGCGGGTGAACAAGGTGACCCCGGCCCTGTATGCCCGGTTCCCCACCCTGGAGGCACTGGCGGAAGCTGATGTCTCCGAGGTGGAGGAGTACATCCACTCCACCGGCTTTTTCCGGGCCAAGGCCCGGGACATCGTCCTGGCCTCCCAGATGCTGATTCGGGAGTACGGCGGCAAGGTCCCCAATACCATGGAGGACCTGCTCAAGCTGCCCGGCGTGGGCCGTAAGACGGCCAATCTCATCCTGGGGGATGTGTACCACACCCCCGGCGTGGTGGTGGCTGACACCCACTGCATCCGCATCACCGGCCTGCTGGGCCTCACCGACGGCACCAAGGACCCGGCCAAGGTGGAGCAGCAGCTCCGGGCCGTCCTGCCCCCGGAGGAGTCCAACGACTTTTGCCACCGCATGGTCCTCCACGGCCGGGCGGTGTGCGTCGCCCGCCGCCCCCAGTGCCAGGAGTGCACCCTGCGGCCCTGGTGCGACCACTTTGCCAAAAACGGAGGATAAATGGTAGGGGGGCCTCTGTGCCGCCCCGTCACACCGATTCCTGAATAGCGGGGCGGCCCGGAGGCCGCCCCCTACGTTATCTCCATAATTTATCGAAAAACAATAAAAATATATTGACAATCGGTTTTCCTTGTGCTAGGATGGAGACACCGAGAGGAGGAATTACCCATGGATAAAACTGCCGTTCAGCGGCTGGCTGGGTTTTTAAGGCTGTTGGTCTGGGCCGTATTTGTGATAAACCTGCTCTGTCTCCTGCTGGTGCCTGGATTTGTAGCCTATTTGGTCGAGGGAGGACCCGCCGAAGTGGCCCGAGTACTGCGGCATGGGCTGGAGCAGTGGATTGGCGGGCAAGGGGACCGGAATTTTACCATTGCGCTAACCTTTTTCGCATCCTGGTGGGCGGTGTGGACTGAGACCTATCCGGCGCTGCTGACCCTGTTCTTCTGGGTCTGCGGGACGTGTACCGCCTCCATCCTCTGGCAGGCCAAAAAGATCCTGGACACCATTCTGGAGGGAAATCCCTTCCAGCAGTGCAACGCCCAGGCGCTGAATCGGGCGGCGGTGAACTGCTGGATCATCTCCGGGGCGGCGCTGGTCCGGCTGACCCTCAATTTTTTGCGCTGGAGGAGCGCCGCGCCGCTGTTCACCTACAACGCCCTGTTTGTCCCCGCGTTCCTCATGGGAGGTCTGCTCTTTCAGGTGATGTCCGCCCTGTTTCGCCAGGCGGCAGAGCTGAAGGAGGACCAGGACCTGACCATTTAGGGGGTGGGGGAATGGCGATTATGGTAAACCTGGACGTGATGATGGCCAAACGGAAGATGTCCCTGGGGGAGCTGGCCCAAAAGGTTGACATAACCATGGCAAACCTGTCCATTTTGAAGAATAACAAGGCCCGGGCGGTGCGTTTTTCCACCCTGGAGGCCATCTGCAAAGCCCTGGACTGCCAGCCAGGGGATATTTTGGAGTTTGTGCCCGACGGGGAGGACGCCCTATGAGAGAGAAAGCCAGCCGAGTGAAGGAGATATTATGTAAAGTGCTGGTAAAAGCCTGGATCGCCCTGTCCATTGCCTGTGTCGGGTTTTTGCTGTTCTGGCTCTGCCTGGGCGCGTTCGTTCAATGGGGGCTGAGCCGGGCATGACGTGGAAAAGGTTTCAGACGGCCATCTGGATTTTGCTGGCGGTGTGTGCTGGGGGAATAGTTCTTCTCTGCTTGACTGGCGAATTTATGTTGGTCATTGGCCCTGTAGACAGCAGCGATATATTTGGGATTCTGCTTCTGATTTTTCTGTTGGCTCTGCTGGTCTGGGGAGACGGGGCCATTGTGGCGTTCCTGAAGGGCTGGGAGCGGATGGCCGCCCTGGTCTTTGCCCTGCTGGTGGAGGGGCTGTTCCTGTTGACTATCCTGTTTTTTGGGGTTTACTTCTATACCAATCCCCAATATGTCCCGCTTTACACCCCCAACGGGGAGGTGGGACTGGTGGTCCGGCAGGAGAGCTGGCTGTTCAAGGCCTGGGGGGAGTTTTACCTGCCCGCCGGCCCCTGTCTGCTGCGAGGGACCGGCGTGACTTATGAGACGCATGACATATGGCCCTTTCACGATAGCTATGACGAGTATGAGGTAGAGTGGCTGGAGGAGAGCGCCGTCGTGCACTACAACGCCGGCGGGGGGGAGTGGGAGACCTGCACCGTGCCGCTGGATCAATGACAAGGAGGGTCGAAATGGGTCTTGTGTTCGCGTTTTTGGGACTTGCCATCCCGGTCTTTCAGATGAGACAGCTGGCAAAGGGAAAAAAGGGCCTGGGGTACCTCGTCCCCGTCCTGAGCATGGGGGCATGTACACTGACCCTCTGGAAGATGCTGCACAGCTGCGGACAGTGGGTCGCCGACCACAAATGGGGCACCTTGGAGGACACCTGTGAGGCGCTAAACGGTATCGCTCTGGGTCTGCTGATCGTCACCGTTCTGCTCAACCTGTTCCTGGCCTGGGCGGAGAATAGGCTGGATGCGGAGGACCGGGAATCAAATCGTTGAGGAGGTTTTATCATGGATTATGGAATGTTGAATTTAGGCAGTATCCTTTTGGGACTGGCGGGGTGGGCCATCCCCATCATCCAGATCGGCCGCTTGCTCAAGGAGAAACGGGGGTTCGGGCGCTATACCCACATCCTCAGCATGGGGGCGTGTGCGCTGGCCATATGGTGCCAGATCCGCTATAACGAGTATCTGATCGACATTGAGGACTGGGGCGCGATAGTGGACACCATCGACGCAGTGCGCAAGGTGGCGCTGTTCCTGCTGGTCACTACGCTTGTTGTCAATTTGGTCACGGCCCACATGGAGAATGCCCTGGATAAGGAGGAGACCTGATATGGATGGACTGTCTCAAATGATGTTTACTCTGGCCGCGGTTGGAGTTCCGGTGCTGGGACTGGCCGGCCTGTACTGCCTGCTGTTCTGCAAGGGGGAGGAGCATTACAAGCATTTGGTCCGAACAGCGGCAGTGTTCCTGGGGGCGGCGGGGCTGCTGACGGGCGGAGGCGCTGTGCTGGGGCTGTTCGGTCTGGCCTGGCGCAGCGGGCCGTCGGTGGCGCTCTTCGGGGTGATGCTGGTCAGCAGCTGGATCGGGGTGGTCCTCACCGTGATCTGCCTGCTGCCCAGACAGTGGCCGATGACGGGCGTTGTCCTCCGGCGGGCTGTCAAGGGGGCGTTCCTGTTCCTTGCGGTCCTGGTCCTCCTGGTTTCCCTGTGGCTGGGGCCCTTCCTGATGATGTTCGCGTTTGGTGATACGGAGCGGGTGGTGGAGTATCAGGGCCAGACCCTCCTTGAGGTGGACGACGGCTTTATGGACCCCCACTGGAGTTATTATGTCTACCACGGCCCCCTGGTCCGGGGGAAAGAGCGGGTATATGACGAGTACAGCCCCTTGTGGGGGTGAAAAGGAGGCGGTATGAAGAGAAAAGGTCTCATCGTGATTGCGTTGATTTTTCTGGCCGGGGCGGCGCTGTTTTTCTCCGCGCCGGAGCGGCGGGCCGCGTGGAATTGCTCCGCCCCAACTGGTATTACTTTGAGGCGTCCTTTAAAAATCAGAAAGTTTCACCTCTTCCCGTCATATAGTTAACACAGCAAGAAGCGGCAGTCCCGCCCTGCGGGCGGGACTGTCTGTGTGTTGACCGATGGGGAGAGGTGATTTTTATGAAGCCCCGGCGCATTGGATTTTTGGAGCGGGCGGCGGAGACCTTTGACCTGCCCGCCGACGCTCTGGCCGGCCTGCCCAAGGTGGAGCTGGTGGGGGACGGGGAGCTGCGGGTGGAGAACCACAAGGGCATCCTGTCCTACGGCCGGGAGGAGATCCACGTCAGCGGCGGCATCTACCTCATTAAAATTACCGGACAGGAGCTGGAGCTGCGGGCCATGACAGGGGTGGAGCTGCTGATTACTGGGAAGATTTCCCAGATAACCCTGGCGTAGAACGGCAGGGGCGGCCTTTGGCCGCCCGTTCCCGTAGAGTATGTTTTCCGCGGGCGGCCACAGGCCGCCCCTGCAGAACAGGGGGAGGGAAGTCCATGCGGCATCTCATGAATCTGATCCGGGGGATGGTGTTTGTCCGGCTGACGGGGCTGTTCCCCGAGCGGCTGGTGAATCTCTGCGCCCAGGAGGGGATCGACTTCTGGGCCATGGAGTGGCTGGACGAGCACACCGTCCGGTTTACCACCCGGCGGGGTACGCTGCCCCTGCTGGAGGAGCTGGCCCGGCGGGCGGGGTGCGAGGTGGAGCGGGAGTCCAGCCGGGGTCTGCCCGACTTTCTGGGCAGGTTCCGCACCCGGTACGCCTTTCTGGCGGGGCTTGTAATCGCGCTGTGCGCGGTGAGCGTTCTGTCCCGCTTTATCCTCACCGTGGAGGTGACCGGCAACGAGACCGTCCCCACTGCCGTGATTTTGAGCCAGCTGCGCCAGCTGGGCGTCCGTCCGGGGGTCTATGGCCCCTCGATAGACTGCAAACAGCTGGCCCAGGAGGCGCTGCTTCGACTGGAGGACCTGTCCTGGATGGCCATCAACCTCCACGGCACCCGGGCGGAGGTCATTGTCCGGGAAGCGGAGAAGCCGCCGGAGCGGATGGACGAGTCAGGGTACTTTGACATCGTGGCCCAGGCGGATGGCGTTGTGCTCCATATGGAGGCGGAGCGGGGGGAGGCTGCGGTCCGGGAGGGGGACGTGGTGGCCAAGGGGGACGTGCTTATCTCCGGCATGGTGTCTATGGAGCCGCCCCAATACTCCGACAGTCCCACCGTCCAGTACCAGACTCACGCCCGAGGCCGGGTCTGGGCCCGGACATGGCACGCCCTCACTGCCGCCATCCCCACGCAGACGGTGGTGAAGGACTACACTGGGGCGGAAAAAAGTATCTGGTCTGTGAATTTTTTTGGGCGGAGAATAAAAATTTTCGGAAACAGTGGTTTTTCCTGGCCAATGTATGATAAAATGACAAGAGTGTGCCAGCCCCGCCTCCCGGGCGGCCAGACGCTTCCGCTGGTGTTCAGCCGGGAGACCTTTCGGGAGTACGGAGCCCGGACCGTCCAGATTGACCAGGAGGCCGCCCAGGCGCTGCTGGAGGAGCAGCTGAAGAAGCAGTTGGCCGCACTCATTGGCGAGGACGGCCAGGTGGAGGATATCAGCTTTTCTGCCCGGGTGTCCGGCGGGAGGCTGGAGGTCACCCTCACCGCCCAGTGCCTGGAGGAGATCGGCGAGGAACGGGCGGGGGAGGAAAAGATTCCGGAAAACCCGTAGGGCGGGACGACTCGGCCAGCCGCTTGAATGAAACATGCAGATAGGGGACGGCGCGCCGAGGTCGTCGCGCCCTACATGACCACAAACCAAGGAGAGATCATAGACCAATGACAGAACAGACCATCAGTTTGGAGCGTCTGGAGGAGACCATCAACGTCTTTGGCTCCTTCGACGAGAATATCCGCATCATTGAGCACGAGATGGCGGTCACGGTGGTGAGCCGGGACTCCATGCTCAAGGTGGCGGGGGAGGACCCGGAGGGGGTCATGTACGCAGTCAAGGCTATTGAGAGCCTGATGACTCTGGCCTCCAAGGGGGAGAGCATCAATGAGCAGAACGTGCGCTATATTGTCCAGCTGGTCAAGGAGGGCAGGGAGAGCCAGATCGTCCAGCTGGTGGGAGACGTGATCTGCGTCACCGCCAAGGGCAAGCCCATCAAAGCCAAGACGCTGGGGCAGAAGAAGTATGTGGAGGCCATCAAGAACAATGTGGTCACCGTGGGGGTGGGCCCCGCGGGCACGGGCAAGACCTATCTGGCCGTGGCGGCGGCGGTGGCCGCCTTCCGGGCCAAGGAGATCAACCGCATTATCCTCACCCGGCCGGCGGTGGAGGCAGGGGAACGGCTGGGCTTTCTGCCCGGCGATTTGCAGAGCAAGGTGGACCCCTACCTGCGGCCCCTGTACGATGCCCTGTTTGAGATGCTGGGCCCGGAGACCTATCAGAAATACCTGGAGCGGGGCAACATCGAGGTGGCTCCCCTGGCCTATATGAGAGGCCGTACCCTGGACGACTCCTTCATCATTTTGGACGAGGCCCAGAACACCAGCCGGGAGCAGATGAAGATGTTTCTCACCCGGCTGGGTTTCGGCTCAAAAATTGTCATTACCGGCGATATCACCCAGATCGACCTGCCGGCGGACAAGGTGTCCGGTCTGCGGGAGGCTATACGGGTGCTGAAAGGGGTGGAGGATATCGCCATCCTCCGCCTGGGCGAGTCTGACGTGGTCCGCCACGCCCTGGTGCAGAAGATCATCAAGGCCTATGAGGTGGACGAGGAGCGGCGGAATAAAAAGGATAAGCGTTAGGGCAGGTCAAAGCAGGCCGCGCCCAGCTGGAGGCCCATCCTGAGCCTGCTGTAAAAACGCCAAAGCCTGTGGGTCTTGACAGGGTCGTCCCGCAGATGTTCGGGTCAGGCTTCTTACACACTTGACTGTGTATTACAATGTCGGAAGGTAAGCCGCTGATGAAGAAAGCCGCCCGCCGGGAGTTCCGGCGGGCGGCTTGATGTTGTTTAGAGCAGGCGGCGAGTTTCCTCCTGGTAGGAAAAAGCGGAAACCAGAAGGTGGCCGGTAAAGATGGCCAGCATGGGCATATACTGCAGGGCGTAGCGGTTGACAGGGATAAAGAGGAAGGAGGCGGCCAGATAGACGAAGAAGGTCAGCGAGGCTCCCCAATAGCGCCGGGAGAACAGGGCCCGCAGAGCGCCGAATATCCCCAGGTAGACAGTCACGTTCCAGATGATTGTGAACAGCGCGGTAAAGTTGGAGCCAACATCCTGCATGAACATAATATAGAACTTTCCGAAGGTCATCCAATACACCATTCCCAGCGGGTCCTTCAAAAGCAGCTGGAACATCAGCTTCAGGTTGCCCAGGAAGCTGCCCGGGTCCTCCAGACCGGTGAGGTCGGGGGCCAGGCCGGCGTATATGGGGTTGGTCTGGGTGGCCAGAATGACCACCTTGTGCAGAGTGACCAGGTTCCGAATCCACCAGGGCAGACACAGAACCACAAAGCCCGCCAGAAACAGCAGGAAGGGGGTGAGGAATTTCTGTTTCTGCCTCCAGTTTTCAACCAGGCTGGGAAGGAAGAGGAAGGGCAAAATAATGACAAGCAGAGGGCGGATCATCACGGTCAGAGCGAACAGGCCGCCCGACAGGACGTACCGCCAGGGCTTCTCTCCCTGATTGGCCCAGAGAAAGCTCACGAAAAAGAGCATCATGAAAAAGAAGTAGGGGCCCTCGGTGAGCAGCCGGGTACAGTAGGTGTAGTAGACGGGGTTCAGAGCGATGAGGGTGCAGGCGATAAAGCCCACGCTGAACTTCCCCGTCAGCATTTTCCCCAGCAGGTAGGTGAGCAGCACGGTGCCTGCCAGCATTGCGCACTGCACAAGCTTGATACACAGCAGGCCATCCAAGTCGGAACCAAAGACAGCCATCCCCAGCACCAGGAACAGGGGATATCCATAAGAGACATAGGCATCGGGTCCCTCGCCCCAGTAGCTGTAGACATGCTCGGAGAGGATGCGCTTGGCCATAGCGATGTAGTGGCCCTCATCCGGAGAGTAGTCAGTGCTGTAAAAGCCATGACGCTTCATATACAGGACAACGAGCGCGAAGGAGAGCAGACACATGAACAGGATGGCACAGGCCTGAAGCAACCGCCTCGTGCTGTCTCCCCTTGGGAGGGACGGTGTGATTGGCAGTTTATTCATCGTTTACGGTCTCCTTTTGTTCCTGCTGCTCCCGATAGAAACGCTCAATGGACAGCACCTGAGTCAGCCGGGTGATGCGGTCCGCCTGCTTGGACAGCAGAACGGTCTGATAGAAGGAAATCAGCAGCAGGATTAAAATACCAAATAGATAAATCAGGTTTGAGGGGGTCTCGATCCCTGTGATGCCGCACAGCCAGACAACAACGCCGGGGAAGAGGGCAATTACCATCAGGGCTGCCGCGATGATGAGCCAGGCGAAGGAGTATTGGATGCGCAGCTTTTTTCGGTTGACGCTGCGCACGATAATGGTCACAATGAGCAGGGCAATCACAATCATTTCAATTCGCAGCAGAGTGCTCATGACGCCTCACTTTCTCCCAAGCGGGCCGGGGGTTCGCTCCGGCGCATGGCGGCGCACAGGATGGCCAGAGTGACCTTAAACATATAGTAGATGGAGCGCAGGGGGCTGATGGAGGACCGCCCGCCGCTGCGCTGGAACATGTTGACAGGCACCTCCTGGATGCGGAAGCCCTGCTTGAACAGCTGGACCAGAGATTCCGGTTCCGGGTAGTCCACGGGATAGTTGAGGGCCAGGTGCTCCAAAACCCTGCGTCCCGCCGCCCGGTAGCCGGAAGTCACATCGGCAATCTTGTGTCCGGTGAGCAGGCGGATCAGGGAGGAGAGGTAGTTGATGCCGATCCGGCGGAACACGGAGGAGCGGAAGGTGCTGGAGTTGTCCAGAAACCGAGAGCCAACGGTGAAATCGCATTCCCCCGCCACGATAGGGGCGGTGAGGGCGCCCAGGGAGTAAATGTCATGCTGGCCGTCCCCGTCGAACTGGACCGCGATATCGTAGCCCTCCAGCGCGGCGTAAAGATAGCCCGTCTGTACCGCGCCGCCGATGCCCAGGTTTTGCACCAGAGAGATGCAGCGGATGTGGTTTTCCCGGCAAATCCGCTGGGTGCTGTCGGAAGAGCCATCGTTGATGACGGCATAGTCCACCTCCAGTCCCAGGGGCATGTCAGCGGTCTGGATCTGGCGGACGGTGGACAGGATGGTTTCCTCCTCATTGTAGGCCGGGAGGATCAACAGGACTCTCATCATGTTCCCTCTTTTTCTATGACACAGTCAAAAACAGTTTGATGTTCAGTATTATAGCATAAAATGATATGGTATACAAGAATGAATTTCATATTAGCGACAAGGAGTACCGCTTTTCAATGAGTGTTTGAAAAGCGGTACTCAGTTTCGTTACCCCTCGCTCTGAGACGCCCTGGCGGCGGGCTCCAGCTCAATGGGACCGACTTCGGTAAAGAGGTCTTCGCCCTCCTCCTCCTCGTCCACGCTGAAGTCCATGTTGATCTCCCGTTCCGGACGGCGGCGGGCCTGGGCGATGAGGTTGCCCTCATCGTCGATGACATCTTTTCGGCGGTACTGGGCCAGACCGGAGCCGGCGGGAATCAGCTTGCCAATGATGACGTTCTCCTTCAGGCCCTGGAGGTGGTCCACCTTGCCCTTGATGGCGGCCTCGGTGAGCACCTTGGTGGTCTCCTGGAAGGAGGCGGCGGACAGGAAG
>JAAWPF010000046.1 GCA_022799835.1 Lawsonibacter sp.
CAGGGCGGTGAGGGCCTCGTCGGCCACCTTTTTGGTGATGACGCCCCCCGCCCGCACCTGGGCGAAGTCCCGCACCCGGCGGAGCATCCGGTTGGCGATTCGGGGGGTGCCCCGGCTCCGGCGGGCGATCTCCATGGCGCCGTCGGGCTCGATGGGCACCTCCAGAATGCCGGCGGACCGGGTGACAATCAGGGTCAGCTCCTCCGGGGTGTACAGCTCCAGCCGCAGAGTCACCCCGAAGCGGTCCCGGAGGGGGGCGGACAGCTGGCCCGCCCGGGTAGTGGCTCCGATAAGGGTGAACTTGGGCAGGTCCAGCCGGATGGAGTTGGCCGACGGCCCCTTGCCGATGATGATGTCGATGGCGTAGTCCTCCATGGCGGGGTAGAGAATCTCCTCCACCGCACGGTTGAGGCGGTGTATCTCGTCCACAAATAGGATGTCGTTTTCGTTCAGGTTGGTCAGCAGCGCCGCCAGGTCCCCCGCCTTCTCGATGGCCGGGCCGGAGGTAATGCGCACGTTGACCCCCATCTCGTTGGCGATGATGCCGCTGAGGGTGGTCTTGCCCAGCCCCGGCGGGCCGTGGAGCAGCACATGGTCCAACGGCTCGCTGCGCATTTTCGCCGCCTGGATAAAGACCTCCAGGTTGCCCTTGGCCTTCTCCTGACCGATGTACTCCCGAAGGGTCTTGGGGCGCAGGGAATACTCCCCCTCGTCCTCCCGGGTCAGCGAGGTGGTCACCAGGGGCTCCTGGGGCTCCAGTTCTTCAAGGTCGAAGCCGCCGCCCGAAAAATCAATGCTCAAAATGTCACTTCCTTATCTCTTCGTCCCCCACAGGGCAAAGCCTTCCCCAAAGGGGAAGGTGGCACAGCGAAGCCGTGACTGGGGGATTCCACCCCCTACCACCTCTGCGCCAGATCCCGGAGGGTGTCCAAAAAGGCCTCCTCGCCAAAGGTGTTGAATTTCAAAAACATGCCCTGACTGCCCCCGGCGGTGATGCCGGACAGATAAATTTTCTCCTCATCCCCCACCATGGTGAGGGTCATGGAAAGCCGGTTGCCGCCGGTCATGCTGTACCGCTCGTAGACGCGGACAGTGACCCGCACGCCGAAGGTCTGAAAGTAGCTCTCCTCCTCGAAGCTGGCCGACATGCTGCCGTTGAGGATGCCGTCGTGAAAATATCGCAGGGCCTGGTCGTAGTCGCCCTGGAGGGTACACTCAAATTTCGCCATTTTGCTATCCTTTCACCATTTTTTTCAGCGCTTCCTTGATGACTTTCTCCAGGGAAAGTCCGTCCAGGTCGATGCCTTTCAGGGCGGCGTTGATCTCCCCCTGGGAGTAGCCCAAGACGGCCAGTGCGGCGGTGGCCTCGGAGAGCTTGTTCTCCGGGATGACGGTGACGCCGGTGCCGGCGTAGGTCTCCCCCGCCGCGTTGATAGACTGGCCCTTGGCCAGCTTGTCCTTCAGCTCCAGAATGACCCGCTGGGCGATCTTCTTCCCAATCCCCTGAGCGCAGGTGAGGGCCTTCTCGTCCCCGGTGATAATGGACAGCGCCAGGTTGGCCGGGGTGCTGGCCGACAGGATGGACAGCGCCGCCTTGGGACCCACGCCGGAGACCGAGATGAGCTGCTGAAACAGCCGCAGCTCCTCCGCCGTGGCAAAGCCGTACAGCTCCATCGCGTCCTCCCGGACGTTTAGATGTGTAAAGAGTTTTCCCTTGTCACCCTTTTTCAGGGCGGACAGGGTGTAGCTGGTGGTGCGGCAGGCATAGCCCACCCCGCCGCAGTCGATGACGGCCAGAAAGGGCTCGATGTGGGCCACGGTACCGTTTAAGTAGTAAAACAAATTGGGTTCCTCCTTGCAGGGCGGGACGACTCGGCCCGCCGCTTGTATTGCAGGACGGCGCGCCGGGGTCGTCGCGCCCTACACATAAAGCAATCACCGTGTGTCATATTTTTCCGGGTCAAAGACCCGCTCGGTGTTGAGCAGACTGGTGGCCGACCGGGCGTGACAGATGGCGATAGCCAGAGCGTCGGCGGCGTCGTCGGGGCGTGGGACCTCCCTCATGGACAGCAGGCGCTGTGTCATCAGCATGACCTGACGCTTGTCCGCCCCGCCGTACCCGGCCACGGCCTGCTTCACCTGCATGGGGGTGTACTCAAAGATGGGCACCCCCAGCTTTTCCGCCGCCAGAAGAATCACCCCCCGGCCGTGGGCCACGGCGATGCCGGTGGTGATGTTTTTGGAGAAGAACAGCTCCTCCACCGCCATCTCATCGGGGTGAAAGGTGTGGATGAGCTCCTCCATGTCGTTGGAAATCTGGAGCAGCCGGTGTGACAGGGGGATGCCCGGCGGGGTGGTGATGACCCCGTAGCGCAGGAGAGAGTTTTTCTGCCGGTCCGCCCGGATGACCCCAAAGCCGATGGTGGCCACCCCCGGGTCGATGCCTAAGATAATCATGCGCTCCTCCTCTTGTTCTTTTCTTTTGAAAAAGAAAAGAACCAAAAGAAAACTTCCAAGAAAAACTTCGTTTTTCCTCCTGTCCACAATACCACATGGTAATTATAACACAAGGGTGGTAAAATGGGAAGAAAGTTTTTCTGTCCGGTGACAATTCTCTCCCCTTCTTTGAGTTACAGGTGAAAGGAGGTCTTGCGTATGGAAGCTCTGCCGCTGCGCGCGGGCGGTGAGATGGATTCAGTAATAGACCGCTATCAGGATATGGTGTACGGCCTGGCCCTGACCCGGACGGGCAATCAGGCCGACGCCGACGACGTGTTTCAGGAGGTATTCCTGGCCTACTGCCAGTGCGGCAAGACGTTTCGGGACGAGGAGCACCGGAAGGCCTGGCTGCTGCGCACCACCATAAACCAATCCCGGCGGGTAACCTCCTCCAGCTGGAGGCAGAAGACCGTCCCCCTGTCGGAGCGGGAGGACACCCCGGTCCAGTTCCGGGAACCCGAGGAAAACCAGGTGTGGGAGGCCCTCCAGGACCTGACTGAGGACTACCGCCTGCCCATCTATCTGTTTTACTTCCAGGAACTGTCCACCCAGGAGATCGCCAAGGTGCTGGCCATCCGCCCCGGAGCCGTCCGAATGCGGCTGACAAGGGGCCGGGATCAGCTCCGGGAAATGCTGAAAGGAGCGTATTTTGATGAATAAAGAACTGTTTTCCAATATGCAGAAGCAGATGACCCCCTCCCCCCAGGCCCGGGCGGCTTTGAGCGAAAAGCTGGCCCAGCCAGTGAAGAAGCGGCCTGTCCCCTGGAAAAAGTACACCGCTCTTGCCGCCTGCGCGGCGTTGATGGTCGGCGCGTTTACCGTCTATCAGGCCGGAAGGCCCGAGGGCAAGACCGCTCTCCACAGCTATGTGACGGTGGACGGCGTGACCGGCTATGTTCAGGAAAACGTCACCACCGCCACCGGCGGAAGCGAGGGGGGTGACCGGGACCAGGACACGGGCATGACCCCGGAGGACCTGACCGCCGCCATGCTGGACGTGGGCTACACCCAGGAGGAGATCGACGAGTACCAGGCCATCGGCTACCAGATGACCTGGGCCAGCTGGTGGAAGTTTGTCCACCAGCAGGAGAACAGCGAAGGGGCCGCCCCCTTTAATTTGGAGGACTTGAAACTTTTCTCCCAGAAGGAGCTGTATGTCAACACCGGAGCCCTCCCCGCCCCCAACACCGGCGACCTGCCCGGCGGGGCCTATGTGGGGGACGTCCCCGTCCAGATGGGGGCCGAGGACTACCAGAAGCTGATGGACCGCTTCAACGGCCAGTACCCCGACTGGTACGGCGGGGCCTATCTGGACCAATCCGGCCGGCTGGTGGTCCAGCTGGTGGAGGACAAGGACCCCGGGGACAAGACCCTGGAGCTCCAGGTGCTGGACTGGACGGGCAGCGACAACGTCATGTTCTCCTCCTGCAAGTACTCCCTGGCCCAGCTGCACGAGCTGATGGACCAGCTCAACGCCCTCCCCGGCACCGACCCGCAGTGCAAAGAAGTGATGGCGGGCTGGGGGGTTGACGAAGAAGCCAACCACATCAAGCTGACCCTCACCCAGGTCAACGACCACATTCTGTCCGTCCTGGCCCGGCTGGACCCCGACGACGACGCCATCTATGTTCAGGTGGGCCAGCGGGCCACCGCCGATGTAGGGACTGAGGACCCGGCGGTCCACCACGTCATGCCCGGCGGGGCCACCGTTCCAGATGACGAGGACCTCATCGCCGAGGAGCCCTGGGGGGACGGCCTGGACGGAGCCCATTATGACATCCGGGACCTGCCCGAGGAGAGAAAGCCCTCCGCCACAGATTCCGCCCCTGAGGAGAACAGCTCCGCCGATACCAGCGCCTTTACCCCCGCCTACGACCCTAAATAGGATTCATCTCCCCCACGGAATAACGAAAAAATCCCCGGCCAGCGGCCGGGGATTTTTTGTTCAGTTGCGCTTGCTGCCCAGGAAGCGCAGCAGGTACAGGAACAGGTTGATAAAGTCCAGATACAGCTGGAGGGCGGAGAAGATGGAGGCCTTTGCCAGCATCTCGGGGGAAGCGGAGTAGTAGTTGTAAAAGGCCTTGATGCGCTGGGTGTCGTAGGCGGTGTAGCCCAGGAAAAGGGCGACGCCGAAAAGGCAGATGACACGGTCGAACATCTGAAGGCCGGGGATGAACAGGGACAACACACCGAAGATAATGAGGAAAAGCAGGCCGGAAATCAGGATGGTCCGCAGGCTGGACAGGTCCCGCTTGGTCACATAGCCGTAGGCCGCCAGGGCGCCGAAGTAGACGGCGGTGAGCAGGAAGATCAGGATGAAGCTGGTCATCTGGAACACATACATATACACCGACAGGGTGATGCCGAACAGGGCAGAAAACACCACAAACAGGGCGATGGCGGTGCCCACGGCCATCTTCTCGATGCGGTGGACCATGGTGACCGAAATCGCCAAAGTGGCAATCAGCAGGATCACGTTCAGCGCCGGGATATCACGGTACAAGATCCAGGTGATGTCGGTGACATAGCCAAAGAACGCCACGCTGAAGGTGACCAGCAGGCCCAGCAGCATCCACAGGAAGGTCTTGGCAGTGTACTGGCCAATGGTGTCGCCCTGGCTCGAGGCATAGCCCCGATCAAATTCATAAGGGTCAAAGCTCATAATTCAGAGGCTCCTTTCTTTGTGGGGCAGTATTTTTCAGTCTGCCCGATTGAGGTTGCTTCTATTATAGCACTACGATGAAAAAAAGCAACTGTTTTTGTAAGCCCTTCTCTTTCGAAGGGAGGGCCTGTTCCTATTCTCCGAACACCACGTTGTAAAAATCGTTTTCCACAATCATGGCGGTGCTGTCCAGCTTATAGCCCACCAGCTTCTTCATGGCGGAGACATAGCTGTCCTGCTCCTCGGCGGTCATGGAGACTCCCTCCGCCGGGGTAAACTCGCCGGTATAGCGGTTGTAGAAGCCCCGGTCGGACTTCCAGCACCGGGAGGAGAAAATCACCAGTCCCTCACTGTCAGACAGGGCGTCCGCGCCGGCCAGCATCCGGGAGTCGTACTTCAGGCCCAACAGGTTGGACAGGGTGGGCAGAATATCCACCTGCCCTACTACCTTATCCACGATGACGGGCTCCTCCATACTGGCCGTCCACATGATCAGAGCGCTTTTATACACATCAAAATTTATGCTGCCCTCTTTCAGGTACTCCAGATCGTCGGAGCTGCCAAACTTCTGTCCGGCCAGCTCCTCCAGGGTGGCCACATCGAAGTATGGGATGTGGTCGGGGGCAGCCACAATCAAGGTCTTATCCAGCTTGCCCGCCGCTTTCAGCTTGTTGATCAGGGTCTCCAGCGCCCGGTCCACCTCGATGCAGGTGCCCAGATAGTTCTTGGTGGTGTCGCTGTAGGGCAAGGGGTCCAGCAGGTCCCGGTACTGCTGGGGGACCCGGTTGTTGGAGTAGGGCATATGGCCGCTGATAGTCAGGTAGTAGACATGGAAGGGCTGGTCAGAATTGATATAGTTGTCCACGCTGGCCTCGATCATGTGCTTATCCCGCTGGGGCCAGAGGAGTTTGCCGCTGTTTGCCACCTCCAGGCCCTCGAAGTCGCTGAGCTGCCCCCGCCTGGTGGTAGTCTTCCCCCCGCCGAACTGATGCCAGTCGTAGCCCAGATTGGGGTGGGACTTATCCCGGCCATACATGTTGCCGTTGGGGTGGTAGCCCTGGACCAGATAGCCCTCCCTGCCCAGCTGCTGGGCCAGGGAGAAATAGCAGTTGGTCTGCTTCTCTCCTGTCTCGGTCATGGTGATGGGGAAGTTGCCCTTGGGATACAGGCCCAGCAGGTTCTGACACTCGCCGTTAGAGGTGCTGGTAAAGTGGAGCGGGGTGTAGAAATTGTTGAACACAAAGCCCTCATGGGTCAGCTTGTAGAGGGTCGGGGTCAGCTCCTGGCTGATCCCATAGCCTGAGAAGCCCTCCAAAGTGAGGAAAATCACGTTGTATCCCTCGAACATGCCGGTATACTCATTCTTCTTGGTGGGGGCCACGCTGTTGAAATAGTTGGCCAGCCACTTGATATCCTCATTCTTCCCGTTTTCGGCCAGGGCGGCTAAATCGACATCCATCACGTTGGGGGAGGTATCGATCATCGGGCCGGGGTCAGGCTCCGAGGCGCTGCCCGACGGATCACCGCTGCCATCGGGATCGGAGGATCCTGAGTTCAACGTTCCGATGTCGGTGAAATCATCGCCCATAGTATTCTTCACCGGGAAAATCTGGTGCTTCATATCCAGCCGCAGCATGGTCAGCAGGCCCAGCTGCTCCACCTGGTCGTCAATATTGGTGTCCATGTTGTACAGGCGCGCCGGGCCCAGGTCCCCCTTCCAGGGCAGGTGGGTCACGCCCAGGCCCACAACATGGAATACCGCGCAGGCCGCCACCACCAGACCGGCGAAGCGGATGTCCAGCCGCTCAAAGCCCAGCAGGCGGGTGCCGAATACAATCAGCAGGACGGAGGGCAGGAGGAACACCAGAATGATGGGAATCCTGGACAGTACGGTGGAGATAATCACGTCGGCGTAGTCGGTGAGCTTGTTGCCCGCCGCTGTTTTCAAGGAACTTGGACCGTAGTAGGTCTGGAGGATGGTCTTCGCGATCATTTCCACCACAAATATGACAGAAATGATCACCGCCAAGGCCTTGGCCACCAGGCTGTTGGTCAACCGCCGCCAAGGCAGGGCCAGGGCAGACAGGAAAAAGCCCCCCGCCAGGCTGAAAACCAGATACACCGGCGTGTAGGCCAGAGACATCTTCATGTGGATATGGAGCACCAGCTCCAGGTAGAGCAGCAGCGCCGGGAACAGCAGCACCCGGGCCATAGTCTGGGCCAGCACCGCGTCGCCGCTCCTGTGGGAGACTGTACGCCCGCCGCTCATCCGTCTGCCATTATAAGCCATTGGAATCGACCTCCAAATCAAACACCATTTTTACCCTTTTAACTTTACTCACTTACCCACTGGACGTCAAGGGATATTTTTTTAATTTTTCATAAAATTTGCCGCCGTCACAAAAATGTGGCGGCGGCTTACTTTTACCCAAACATGGAGAACAGGTCCATCTGGCTGGTTTCGGGCAGGTCGCCGAAGGCGCCGGCCTCCTTCAAAAGCTGGATATGGGTCTTGGACACCTTGGGGCAGGCGGCAGACACCTCCTCGATGGAGATAAACTCCCGTCCCTCCCGCTGCTCGGCCAGAGAGATGGCGGCCGTCTCCCCCAGCCCGGCCACCGACACGAAGGGGGGCCGCAGAGTGCCCTTCTCCTCATCCATAGTAAAGCGGATGGCCTCCGACTGATAGACATCCATCCGGTCGAACTGGAAGCCCCGGAGATAGAACTCATAGCACACCTCCAGGGTGGTGAGCATGTCCTGCTCCACGGCGGTGGCCTCCTTGTCTTTTGCGATGATCTCCCGCATCTTCTTCTGGCACACATCCATCCCCCGGCACATATAGGCCTCGTCAAAGGCCTTGGCCCGAATGGAGAAGAAGGCGGCGTAGAAGGCCAGAGGGCGGTGGACCTTGAACCAGGCGATGCGGAAGGCCATCATCACGTAGGCCACGGCGTGGGCCTTGGGGAACAGGTAGGCGATCTTCTTGCAGGAGCCGATGTACCAGTCCGGGACCCCGGCGGCCTTCATCTCCTCCTCCGCCCCGTCCGGGAGTCCTCTCCCCTTTCGGACGGCCTCCATGATCTTGAAGGACCGCTTGGGGGGCATCCCTTTGGAGATCAGGAACAGCATGATGTCGTCCCGGCAGCCCACGCACTGGCCCACAGGGATGTTCTGCTGGAGAATCAGGTCCCGGGCGTTGCCCAGCCACACGTCGGTGCCGTGGGTGAAGCCGGAGATGCGCAGGAGCATGTCGAACTGGGTGGGCTGGGTCTCCTCCAGCACCCCCCGGGTGAACCGGGTGTTGAACTCCGGGATGGCCACCGCTCCGGTGGGGCCCAGTACCTTGTCGTTTTCAAAGCCCAGCTCCTTGGAGGAGGTGAACAGGGACATGGTGGCCTGGTCGTCCAGGGGGATCTCCCGGGCGTTGACGCCGGTCAGGTCCTCCAGCATCCGCACCATGGTGGGGTCATCGTGGCCCAGCATGTCCAGCTTGAGCAGGTTGGACTCCATGGAGTGGTATTCAAAGTGGGTAGTGACAATGTCGCTGTTGGGATCGTCGGCGGGGTGCTGGACGGGGCAGAAATCATAGATTTCCTTGTCCTGGGGAATCACGACCATGCCGCCGGGGTGCTGGCCGGTGGTGCGCTTCACCCCGGTGCAGCCGATGGCAAGCCGGTTCTCCTCCGCCTTGGAGGCGGTTTTGCCCTTCTCCTCCAGGTACTTTTTCACATAGCCGAAGGCGGTCTTTTCCGCCACCGTGCCGATGGTCCCCGCCCGGAACACGTGGGTCTGGCCGAAGAGCTCGAAGGTGTACTTGTGGGCGCTGGACTGGTACTCCCCGGAGAAGTTCAGGTCGATATCGGGCACCTTGTCGCCGCCGAAGCCCAAAAAGGTCTCGAAGGGGATATTGAAGCCGTCCTTCACGTACTTGGCCCCGCAGACGGGACAGACCGCGTCAGGCATGTCCGCCCCGCAGCCGTAGGGGTGGTCCGGGTCCTGGGCGTAGTCGAAGTCGGTGTGCTTGCAGTTGGGGCAGCGGTAGTGGGCGGGCAGGGAGTTCACCTCGGTGATGCCCGACATGAACGCCACCAGCGACGACCCCACCGACCCCCGGGAGCCCACCAGGTAGCCGTGCTCCAGGGAGTTTTGCACCAGCTTCTGGGCGGACATATAGATCACGTCGTACTTGCAGCGGATGATGTCCCCCAGCTCGGCCTCGATGCGGTCCACCACCAGCTGGGGCGGGTTCTCCCCGTAGAGCTCGTGGGCCTTGCCCCACACCAGCCGCTTTAATTCCCCGTCGGAATCCTCCAGCTTGGGGGCAAACAGGCCCTGGGGCAGGGGCTCGATGGGGTCGCACCAGCTGGCGATCAGGTTGGTGTTTTTTACCACAACCTCGTGGGCCTTCTCCTTGCCCAGGTAGGAGAACTCCTTGAGCATCTCATCGGTGGTCTTGAAGTAGATGGGCAGATCCTCGTCGGCGTCCTCAAAGCCCTTGGAGGCCAGCAGAATGTGGCGGTAGACCTCGTCCTCCGGGTCCAGAAAGTGGACGTCCCCGGTGGCGCACACCGGCTTGCCCAGTTCCTCCCCCAGGCGGACAATCTCCCGGTTAAAGTCCCGCAGCTCCTCCTCTGAGCGCACCATCCCCTTGCGGAGCATAAACATATTGTTGCAGATGGGCTGGATCTCCAGGTAGTCGTACCAGGAGGCGATGCGTTTCAGCTCCTCCCAGTCCTTGCCGTCGGTCAGGGCCCGGAACAACTCCCCCGCCTCGCAGGCCGAGCCCAGGATAAGCCCCTCCCGGTTGGCGTTGATGAGGGACTTTGGCATGATGGGATAGCGCTTGAAGTGCTCCAGGTGGGACAGAGAGACCAGCTTATACAGGTTGCGCAGACCGGTCTGGTTCTTGGCCAGGACGATCAGGTGCTTGGGCTGGCGCTTGGCCTTGCCCTTCCCCCGGAGGGTAGTCATGTAGGGGTTGATTTCGGACAGGTCGCGCAGGCCGGCCTCCTCCAGCCGCCTGAAAAAGTGGGGCAGCATATAGGCCACCGTGGCCGCGTCGTCGCTGGCCCGGTGGTGGTTAAATTCCGGAAGGTGCAGGTGGCTCGCTACAATGTCCAGCTTGTATTTGCCCAGCTCGGGCAGCAGATTTTGTGCCAGAATCAGACTGTCCACCGAAGGATTTTCAAAGGGGATACCGTATTTCCGGCAGCCGGCGGCAATAAATCCCATGTCAAAATCGGCGTTGTGAGCGGCCAGGGGACGGTTCCCCACAAAGGCCAGAAAGGCCCGCAGGGCCTCCTCCTGGGAGGGAGCGCCCTCCAGCATCTCGTCGGTGATGCCGGTGAGGCGGGTGATCTCCGGGGACAGGATGCGCCCTGGGGAGACAAAGGTGTTGAACCGGTCGGTGACTTCCCCGTTTTTCAGCACTGCAGCGCCAATTTCAATGATGACCTCATACTTCCGGTTCAGACCGGTGGTCTCCAGGTCGAAGCAGACGATCTCCTGGTCAAAGGGGCCCTCCGCTGTCCCGTGGACGGCCACCCGGTCGTCCACATCGTTGATGAAGTAGGCCTCCACGCCGTAGAGGACCTTGATCTTTTTGGCGGAGTGCCAGGCATCCGGGAAGGACTGGGCTACGCCGTGGTCGGTGATGGCGATGGCGGGGTGGCCCCAGGCCTCGGCCCGCTTGACCACGTTCTTGTCCGGCCCCAGCTTGGGGCCCACGCAGGTCAGGGCATCCATGGTGGACATGGTGGTGTGGAGGTGGAGCTCCACCCGCTTCTCCGGGGCGGTGTCCTCCTTCAGCTTTTTCTCCGCCGTGGTGACGGCCACCGGCTCCAGCACCATGTCGCCGTAGAACCGGTCCAGATTCAGCCGGCCCTGGACCTTGAGGTGCATCCCCTTTTTGATGCCGTCCACCAGGGGCTTGCCCTCGTCGCCGGGAAAGAACTTGTTCACCCGGATGGAGCCGGTGTAGTCGGTCAT
>JAAWPF010000047.1 GCA_022799835.1 Lawsonibacter sp.
CTCCTTCATCACGTCCAGCACCTCGCCCACCATCTCCGGGTCCAGGGCGGAGGTGGGCTCGTCAAAGAGCATGACCTTGGGCTTCATGGCCAGGGCCCGGACAATGGCGATGCGCTGCTTCTGCCCGCCGGACAGCTGGTTGGGGTAGGCGTCCGCCTTGTCAAGCAGGTCCACACGCTGGAGCAGGGCCTTTGCCGTCTCATCAGCCTCCGTCTGACTCATCAGCTTGGTCCGCACCGGGGCCAGGGTGATATTCTTCCGGATGGTCATGTTGGGAAACAGGTTGAAGTGCTGGAACACCATGCCCATCTGCTGGCGCACCTGGTCAATCTTCACCTTGGGGTCGGTGATGACAGTGCCCTCAAAGGTGATGGTGCCGGCGGTGGGGGTCTCCAACAGGTTGAGGCAGCGCAGGAAGGTGGACTTGCCCGATCCGGAGGGGCCGATGACCACCACCTTCTCCCCGGGGGAGATGTGCTCGGAGATATCGTCCAGTACCAGATGGTCCCCGAAAGCCTTGCTCAGATTTTTAACGTCGATCACTTTGACGCAGCCTCCCCTCGATGATCTTGATGACAAAGGTGAGCAGATAGACGATGACCAGATAGAACAGGGCGGCCGCTGTCATGGGAGCCAGATAGTTGGCCAGGTTCTGACCGCTGCCCAGGTTTTTGGCGGCGGCGGTCAGGTCATACATGCCGATCATGCTGACAATGGAGGTCTCCTTAATCAGGGCGATCAGCTCGTTGCCGATGGAGGGGATCACATTTTTGATGGCCTGGGGAATGACGATGTACCACATGGTCGCGGCGGCCGACAGTCCCAGGGACCGCCCCGCCTCGGTCTGGCCGATGTCCACCGACAGGATGCCGCCCCGGATATTTTCCGACACATAGGCCCCCGAGTTTACCCCAAAGGCAATAATGGCCGTGACCACCAGAGGGAAGCCGCGGATGGCAAAGACCACAAAGGCCATGATGAACAGCTGCAGTGCCATAGGGGTGCCCCGCACCACAGTGACATAGACCGCGCAGATAAGCTTGGGTATCTTCATCAGCGGGTTTTTCGACTTGGCCAGCCCCACCAGCGCCACAATGGTCCCCAGCACCAGCCCCAGCGCCGCCGCTCCCACCGAGATGGCCAGGGTCATGCGCAGGCCGGTGAGCATACTGTCCAGATACTTGGCGTTGGTAAAGATCAGGGTGAATTTTTCTATAAAGGTCATCGTTCCACCGACTTTCTACTGCGATATAAAAGAGGCGGAACAGTGCCACAGGGTACCGTTCCGCCGGAGTTCACGCTTATTCCAGGCCCATGTGCTTCATCACCAGGTCGTTGATGCCGTCCTGGCCCAGGCCGGCCAGCACCTCGTTGATGGCCGCGAGAAGCTCGTCCTGGCCCTTGGTGACGCAGATGGCGTACTGCTCCTCGGTGGGGAAGGCGGCGTCCGCGCCGTCCACACCCGCTGGGTAGTACAGGGCGGCGCACTCATAGCCGGTGTTCTTGTCCACGATGTAGGAGGCGGGCAGGTAGTCCACCACCACCACGTCCACCTGGCCCGCGCCCACGGCGTCCGCGGCCAGCTGGGCGCTGTCGTACCGGGTCTCCTCGGCGCCGGAGTTCAGGAGCATGCCGTCCCGGCCCAGGTCGTAGTCGTCGCCGTTCGCGGCGTTGATCTCCATATCCACATAGATGTCACCGGTGGTGTCGGCCTGGACGCCGATCTTTTTGCCGGCCAGGGAGTCCCAGAGGATGTAGCTTACGTCGCCGTCAGTGCCGTCGGGGGTCATGGTGCCGGCGGGGTAGATGACATACTGCACGGAGGTGAAGTAGGGGTCGGAGAAATCCACCAGCTCTTTCCGGCTGTCGGTGATGGTGATGCCCGCCGCGCCCACGTCGGCCAAATTGCCGGAGGAGACGGTGTCGATGATGACGCCGAACTCCACGTTGGTGTAGTTGACCTTGCGGCCCAGCTTCTCGCCCACTAGGTTCATCACGTCCACGTCCACGCCCACGATGTCGGTGCCGTCGTAGTACTCAAAGGGGGCGAAGTAGGCGTTGGTATACACCGAGATGTCGGCGCCGCCCTGCGGGGCGGAGGAGCCGCCGTTCTGGGAACTGGAGCTGCCGGGGTTGCTGACGGAGCTGTTGTTCTTGGAGCTGGAACCGCCGTTATTGCCGCAGGCGGCAATAGACAGGGCCATGGCCGCTGCCATGGCCAAAGCAAAAATCTTTTTCATTGTAAAAACTCCTTTTCAATAGCCGGTCCGGACTTTCCGGACACTGTTCTGATTATACAATGAAAAAATATTCACAGTCAATAGATTAATATTCAAATATCCCCAATAGGCTCATATTTTTTTGGTGAAAACGCAAGGAACTTGGCCGGAGATTTTACGTCTATAAAGAGAGAAATTAAAAATTTCTTAAAGATAGAATTAGCCCCTTGCATTTTTTCGGGAAATTGATATTCTATTCCTTGGCTGTCTTCTGAAATGGGAGGGAGAACGATTGGATACGCTGTATGATACATCCCGCCGTCTGCTCCGGGACTTGGCGGAGAGCCCGGGGAAGTGGGCCTCCCGGCTGGTGTTCCTGCTGGGGCCCTGGGCGTGTATGTGGATGGTGGAAATTCTGAATGAAAATGATGTGTTCAAAGACCTGGACGACTGGCAGGTTCTGATGAACATGATTTTTTACTACTTTATTTTTGCGGCACTGCGGCTGCTTCTGGGCCGGAACCGCCGCTCGGCGGCTCTGAGCGCCAGTCTGTGCTTCCTGTTTGGACTGGTGAACCACTACATTTTGCGTTTCCGGGGCCGCATCCTTTTCCCGGCGGATATCACCGGCTGGCGCACCGCGGCCAATGTGGCCGGGGGCTTTGACTTCTCCGTCGATACCTACAT
The DNA here is from genome assembly GCA_022799835.1 of Lawsonibacter sp. Taxonomy (GTDB): domain Bacteria; phylum Bacillota; class Clostridia; order Oscillospirales; family Oscillospiraceae; genus Lawsonibacter. The sequence goes on from JAAWPF010000047.1 coordinate 2,907, forward strand.
CACCCAGGCGGCCATCCTTCTGGTGGCCTACCTCTCCCTGGTATTTTTCTGCGCTCCCCAGAAAAAGCGGGCCAAATTGGGCCCCCTGGCCAGTATTGCCCTGTGGGGATCCATGATTTGCTACTGCTACGCCTTTTTCTGCACCGGGATGCTCCCCGCCCTGGACATCTACACCCAGCAGTGGGTCACCCAGCGCAACGGCTTCCTGCTCAACTTTTCCATTGCTCTGCGGTATTCCTCGGTGGATAAGCCGGCGGACTACTCCAAGGACACGGTGCTTCAGCTGATGGAGGAGTACCCCGGCGTTCCGGCGGAGGAGGACAAAAAGCCGGTGAATATTGTGGTTGTGATGAATGAGTCTTTCGGCGATTTGACCATCTTCGACGGCCTGAACCCCTCTGAGGACCCCACGCCATTCCTCCACGCTCTGGAGGAGAATACCATCAAGGGCTGGATGTACTCCTCTGTCACCGGCGGCGGCACGGCTACCATCGAGTTTGAGTACCTCACCGGCTTTACCAGCCTGTTCCAGCCGCCCCATACGGTGGCCTACCAGCTCTATGTGGAGGAGGGCATGCCCTCCCTGGCCGCCCTGGCCGGGAGCCAGGGCTATTCCACAACGGCCTTCCACCCCTATAAATCCTCGGGCTGGAACCGGGTGCTGGCCTATGACTATCTGGACTTCGACCGGCAGATGTATGAGGAGGACGTCCCCAGCCCCTACCTGATTCGCAATTATATCTCCGACAAGTCGGACTATGAGATGATTTACAAGTCCACCCAAGCTGAGGACAGCAGCTTTTTCTTCAATGTCACCATGCAGAACCACAGCGGCTACGCCCAGGGCTGGCGCAACCTGGAACGGACCATTGAACTGCCGGACCGCCTGAAGTCGGCGGACCGGACGGCGGAGCAGTTCCTGGCCCTGATGAAAGAGAGCGACAAAGCCCTGGAGGAGCTGATCGCTTACTACAGCCAGTGTGAAGAGCCCACCCTGGTGGTATTCTTCGGCGACCACCAGCCCCCGCTGACCAACGCGTTCTATGAGGAGCTGTACGGCAAGAAGCTGTCCGAGCGCACCACCGAGGAGGTTTTACAGCAGTACGCCGTTCCGTTTTTCATCTGGGCCAACTACGACATTGAGGAGCGCCAGGATGTGGTCATCAGCCCCAACTTTTTGGGAGTGCTCACCGCCCAGACCGCCGGCCTGCCCCTCACCGGCTACATGGAGTTCCTCTCTGAGCTGTATGAGGTCATGCCCGCCGTCACTCCTGTGGGCTTCGTCACGGCAGACGGACAGTTTCTGCCGAAGTCGGAGCTGAACGAGGAACAGAAGGACTGGCTGTGGAAATACGAGGTGCTGAACTACTGCGGCATGGTGGACCTCTTCGACGAGGCCCGGCCTATGTTCTGCCTGGACTGACAAAAGGGCGGCGCTCCTGTGTTCGGAGCGCCGCCCGGCGTCTGGTCAGAAGGTGTAGAGGAGCAGGTACTGGGTCTCTCTATCGGGGGTGTGGGCGTTGATGCTCACGGTGTTGTCGTCCGACCAGCCGACGCCGCTTTCATGGAGATTTTCATAACCCTCCCGGTCGAAAGCGAAGAAGACGCCCTTGTCCAGATCTGCCACGCCGATCTGGGAGATGCCCAGACCGTCGGATTCGGAGTCCGTGGAAAAGTACAGCAGCTTATCCCCTGCGGGATTCAGCATGAAGGAGTCTCCCTTCTGGAAGGTAAAGCCGCCCAGCAGGGTCCGCACTCCGGTTTTCAGGTTGACTACCTGGACCTGCCCATCCTCCGAAATATGGACGCAACGGCTTCCGTAAGTCTTCACACCGCTGGGGTTTTCGTCCTGGTCCCGATAATAGGGGGCCTTGTCCAGGGTTTTTGTCATTTGGCCGGTGGGGATATCATAGGCATAGAAGGACACATCCCGGAGCATCCACTCCTCATCCCGGCCGGTGCTGTAGAGTATCAGGGTGTCGTTATCGGCGAAGGCAGCGGTATAGATTTCGATGTCCGTCAGCTCGTCCACCGGGGTCAGCGTGCCTGTGTCCAGGTCGCAGAACCAGGTCCGCTGGTCGTCCAGCCGGTTGCCGGTGAGAATAATGGCCCGGCGCATATTGTCAGACCAGTCGTAGCCGTAGGCGTACTCCAGCTTGTCCGCGCCGGTGCCCGCCAGGATGTCCTCCACCTCGCCGGTGTCCAGGTGGTAGAGGAAGGGGTACTCGGTGTATTCCATCTGGGTCCCGATGGACAGGTTGAGGAACACCGCGTCAGTTCGGCCCGGTATCCAGGAGAGGTTCCAGTCCCAGGGGCACTCTCCGGCCTCGTCCCAGGTGCGGTGGTCACCGGAGAAGAAGTAAAGCTGGTCGTTCCGGACGAACCAGTAAAATTCCCCCTGGTAGTGAAGGTCTCTAAACATTATGTCCACATGGCTGGTGTTCATGTCCACTTGGACGGGAATCAGCTCATTATCCTGGATCTCCCAGAATTTGTAGTCCAGCAGCTCCGTCCGGTCATCGTTCCAGGTCAGGTCATGGAGCAGGTCACCAGACAGGCCGTAATAGTCGTCCATTTTGATATACTGGGCCCTGACCAGTTCCCCAATCTCCGCATGGCTAATGTCGGGCTGGCTGGTGGCCCCGCCCTGATTGGGCACCTGTTCCCGCTCCTCCATATGGAGGAAGGACAGCACTGCCGTTCTGAACTCCGGACTGGCGGCGAAAGCCGCGGTGAGCAGGCAGGCGGCGGTCAGCGCCGCAGCCAGCGCGACGGTGAGCACCCGGCGGGCCGGGCGGTAAGTTTTCTTTTTCTGATTCATAATACGCTCCTTTAAAGTGTCGTCAGGGGCGACTTTGTCCATCGCCCTGCGGTAGTCGTTGATGTTCAAAGCGATCCCTCCAATTCCAGTTTCAGCATTTCCCGGCCCCGCTTCAGCCGCATCTTTACCGCCGACTGGCCCAGCTTCAGGATTTCGGCGATCTCCGCCACCGAGTAGCCCTCGTAGTAGTGGAGATGGATGGGCAGCTTATACTGCTGGGGCAGGGCCATCACGGCGGCCAGGGCCTCCTGCTCCTCCGGGGGCGCGGCGGGGAGGGTGTCCTCCAGCTCGGTCACCTGCCTGCGCCAGAAGCCTTTCAACTGATCCTTGCACAGGTTGGCTGTCACCCGCAGGAGCCACCGCTTCTCGTGGTCCCCGTTGGCGAAGCCGGGGGCGCGGTACAGCAGGCGGACAAAGACCTCCTGGGTCACATCCTCCGCGTCAGCGTGCCTGCCCAGATAGACCATGGCCAGGCGGTAGACTGCTTTACCGTATAAATCATAGGCTGTTTCAAATTTGTCTGCGCAGACTGTCTGGTTCATCGCTTGACCTCCTTTCACAGGGATAACGATGGGGGAGCGGGAAAGGTCACCGCCCGGTGGAAGATTTTTTCTTTGATTATCTCATAAGATGGCCATCCTGTCCTCCGGTGAAAATCACTAAAATTTTTGCGGGGGTGGAAATGGTGTTTTTTTATTGTGAGCTTGTAAAAACCGGAAAAAACCGTTGATTTTCCACTATTTTGGGAAAAGATGGAATGAAAAGCAAAATTTATCCCGTAAAAGCCCTGAAAAAAGGCTGTAATATTTGTGCAAATGTCCATTGACGAAAGTGGGACAAATCTGCTATGCTTAACCCATATCCTAACAATAGGGCGGAGGTACGCGATATGTATAGTCAGGAAGCTGTCGTGAACAACCAGGTCGGTTTGCACGCCAGGCCCGCTACATTCTTCATTCAGAAGGCAAACGAGTTTAAGAGCTCCATCTGGGTGGAGAAGGAGGAGCGTAAGGTCAATGCGAAGAGCCTGTTGGGCGTTCTGTCTCTTGGCATCGTGAAGGGCACCCCTATCGTGCTTAGCGCTGATGGCCCCGACGAGAAAGAGGCGGTGGAGGCTCTGTATAAGATGATCTCCTCCGATTTCTCCGAGTAAGCACTGCAAATCAGAAAGGCGCCGCGCTGCGGCGCCTTTTTTGATGTTATCCTGGACAATTCTGCGGAGGCAGCTGATAGCCGCCCCTGCATGATTTGCCTTCTGGGGAGGGGGATACCATGACCTTTGACGAACTGAAAGAAAAGGCCCGCGGCCTGCCGCTGAAGCCGGGCGTCTACATCATGCAGGACGCTCAGAGCGCCGTTATCTACGTGGGCAAGGCCAAGGCGCTGAAAAACCGGGTGAGCCAGTATTTTCAGGACTCCGCCTCCCACACGGAAAAGACCCGGGCCATGGTGTCTCAGATTGACCACTTTGACGTGATTATCGCTGACAGCGAGTTCGAGGCCCTGGTGCTGGAGTGTTCCCTCATCAAGCGGCACCAGCCCCGGTATAACATCCTGCTCAAGGACGGCAAGGGCTACCCCTATATCCGGCTGTCCAAGGAGGCCTACCCCAGGTTTTCCCTGGCCGCCAAGGCGGCGGAGGACGGCGCCCGGTACTTTGGGCCATACGCCGGCCGCCACAGCACCCAAGGCATCATTGACGCCCTGAAAACCGCCCTGCGTCTGCCCTCCTGCAATAAAAAATTCCCGCGGGACATTGGAAAGGAGCGCCCCTGCCTCAACTTCCACATGGGCAAGTGCAACGGCTACTGCCGGGGAGATGAGCTGAGAGAACAGCACGATCAGGCCATCGCCCAGGCGGTGTCCCTGCTGGAGGGCCGGTTTAAGGATGTACAGAAGGATCTGACCCAGGAGATGGAACGGGCGGCGGAGGAACTGCGGTTTGAGCGGGCGGCGGAACTGCGGGACCGGCTGCGGGCCATCGAGCTGCTGGGCAAGCGGCAGAAGGTGATTGCCGGCTCGCTGGCTGACACCGACGTGGCCGGCTTTTTCCGGGGGACGGCCAAAAGCAGCTTTGTGGTCCTCCACTTTTTGGAGGGGGAACTGGCCGCCAAGGACTTCGACCTGCTGGAGACTCCCATGGAGGAGGAGGAGGGGGCGGTGCTGTCCTCGCTGCTGCGGGAGTACTACGTGGGCCGCACCCGTCTGCCCAGGCAGATCCTAATCCCCTGCGAGCTGCCCGACCAGGTGCCTCTGACCCGGATGCTGTCCGAGCAGGTGGGATACCGGGTGGAGCTGGTTACCCCTCAGCGGGGGGCGAAGATGGACCTTATTAAGCTGGCCAACCAGAATGCGAGGGAGGAGGTAGAGCGGGCCACCACCCACGAGGAACGCCGGAACAAGCTCCTGGAGGCGCTGGGGAGGATGCTCAGCCTGGAACAGCCCCCCCGGCGGATGGAGTCCTACGACATCTCCAACCAGGGAGCCAGTGATATCGTGGCCTCCATGGTGGTCTACGTGGACGGCAAGCCCCTGAAGCGGGACTACCGCCGGTTCAAGCTCAAGGACATGGACGGTCCTGACGACTATGCCTCTATGGAGCAGGTGCTCACCCGCCGCTTCCGCCGCTACCTGGACGGCGACGAGAAGTTTTCCGACAAGCCGGACCTGCTCCTCATCGACGGCGGCCACGAGCATGTAAAAGTGGCCCGGCGGGTGCTGGAGGCGCTGAATCTGGACATCCCCGCCTTCGGCATGGTGAAGGATGACCGCCACCGCACCCGGGCGCTGGTCCACCCCGACGGCCGGGAGATTGGTATCCAGTCCATCCCGGCGGTGTTCGCCCTCATCGGGCAGATCCAGGAGGAGACCCACCGCTTCGCCATCGAGTACCACCGCCAGCTGCAGGCGGGACACGTAAAAACTTCCGTTCTGGACAAAATACCAGGGGTGGGGGAGAAGCGCCGCCAGCAGCTTCTGAAGCGTTTCAAGACCATTAAGGCCATCAGGGCCGCTTCCCTGGAGCAGCTCCAGGAGGTCGTGCCCCAAAATACCGCCCGGGCGGTGTATGAGTATTTTCGCGGGCCGGACCCGGGCGTGCCGCGGGAAGGCGGGGAGAGGTAGAATGGAACAGTTGAAACGGGAGCTCTTTGCCCTCCTGCGGGAGAAGGGGGCTGCTCTGTGCGGCAAATGCTTCGCCGTATGTCCCTACACCCAGCGCTGGCTGCGCTCGTCGCAGGATCAGCCGCGCCTATAAGAAAGGAAAATTGCCATGCGAATTATCTCCGGAACTGCCAGAGGCCGCAGATTAAAGGAGCCTCAGGGGATGGATACCCGGCCCACCACCGACAAGGTGAAGGAGGCGCTGTTCAACATCATCCAGTTTGAGCTGGAGGGCCGGCGGGTGCTGGACCTCTTCGCCGGTACCGGCCAGCTGGGGCTGGAGGCACTGTCCCGGGGGGCGGAGCACTGTACCTTTGTGGACCAGCGCGGAGAGGCGGTCGGGCTGGTGCGGGAGAATGTGAGGCTGTGCCGCTTTGAGGACCGGGCCCAGGTGGTGCAGGAGGAGTCCCAGTGGTTTCTCACCAACTGCCAGCGGGGAGAGAAGTTTGATGTTATCCTTCTGGACCCTCCTTACAAGACAAATTTGCTGGAAAGCTGTATAGAAAAGATTACAAGGTTTGACATTCTTAGAGAACATGGTATAATAGTGTGCGAGAGTGGGGCGGAATGGACTCTCCCCGCCCTGGAGCCCCCCTATGAGGCGGGACGAGAGTATCGGTACGGGCAGATCAAGCTGGCGGTCTGCCGCCGGACCGGGAGTGTGATTCGATGAGTGTGGCCATCTATCCAGGCAGTTTCGATCCGGTGACCTTGGGACACCTGAATATCATCAAGCGGGCGGCCGCTTGCTTTGACAGCCTGATTGTGTGCGTTATGGTTAATTCCAAAAAAACGGGGATGTTCACCCCGGAGGAGCGGGTGGAGCTGCTGAAAAAGGCCACAGCCCGGTTCCCCAATGTGGAGGTAGACTTCTCCAACGAGCTGCTGGCGGCTTACGCCAAGCGCCGCCGCGCCAAAGTGGTGGTCAAGGGCCTGCGGGCCGTGTCCGATTTTGAGCAGGAGGTCCAGATGGCGGTCATTAACCGGCACCTGAACCCTAAGCTGGAGACCATGTTCTTGGCGTCAAGCGAGAAATATACCTACCTCAGCTCCACCATTGTCAAGGAGATGGCCCGGTATGGGACGGACCTGACAGGGCTCGTCCCCCGGGAGATTGTGGACGATGTGAACCGGCGCATGAGTGAGATCGAAAGAAAGGAAGACTGAGCAATGGCAAGCGGTGTGGAAGAACTTTTGGATATGCTCTTTGAGATGATCGACGAGGCAAAGCGGGTCCCCCTGTCCAACGACAAGTGCCAGATCGAGCGGGACCAGGCCCTGGACCTGATCGACGATATCCGCAGCCAGTTCCCTATGGAGCTGACTGAGGCCCGGAAGATGATGGCCCGCCGGGCTGAGATGGAGGCGGAGGCAAAGCGCAAGGCGGACTCCATCGTTCGGGCGGCGGAGGAGCGGGCCAAGCAGCTGCTGGCCAGTGATACTATCGCCCTTCAGGCCCGCCAGCGGGCCAATGATATGATGCGTCAGGCCGAGGAGCGCAGCCGGGAGCTGAAGCGCTCAGCCAACGAATACTGCGAGGACGCCCTGCGCCGCACCGAGGAGGCCGTGTCCGAGGCCTACAACGAAATCAAACAGTCTCGGGCCCGCTTCCGCGCCGCTGCCGCCGCCACCATCAACAGTACCGCCACCGGCGTCCAAGGAGCACCTGGCGGCGGAGGCCGCACCATCTACGATGCGGATAAGGATTAAGTTGACATAATAAAAACAGACGGCTTCCTTTAGGTGGGTACAGATAAGGAAGCACCCAAAAACCCACCCACAGCCGAACCCTAAAACCGAAAAGACAGGGAGCCAGCCCCGGCCCCCTGTTTTTTCATGCCCTCCAGCGGCCCCACGCCCCGCCCTAAAAGCCTATGGCCCGCAGGCCATCAGAGCGACGGCAATTCCCACGGGGGCCAGTTTCCCTCATACCGCCAGCCCATCGGCGGGGAATTGCCAAGGAGCGAAACCAACCTTTAACCCCGCCTTGCGCCAGCCTATCGACAACCGCCCAGCGTTCGCCCGTGGCGGGCCACCCAGCCGCCGACACACTCAACACGCCACTTTGTCAACAACAATAAAAAAACCGCTTGCGTAAGTGGTCGAAATAGTGTAAAATATGCTTACGAGACAGCAGAAGCATTTAAGGCAGGCCAAGGAGGGCGGCAACCCTCCAAGGCCCTATGCAGGAGGCTCCCTTAAGCCACAGTCCCACACAGCAGAAATTATCTGCGCCCAAAGCC
>JAAWPF010000048.1 GCA_022799835.1 Lawsonibacter sp.
GCTGCCCGGCATCGACGGCTTTGAGGTCTGCCGCCGCCTGCGGGCCATGGACAACAAGATCGGCATCATCATGCTCACCGCCCGCACCCAGGAGATGGACAAGGTCACCGGCCTGATGACCGGAGCGGACGATTATGTGACCAAACCCTTCTCCCCGGCGGAGCTCACCGCCCGGGTAGACGCCCTCTTCCGCCGTACCGGCGGGGACGAGGCCCCTTTGTCCCCCGACGAAATCAGCGACCCGCCCTTCCTGCTCAACACCCGCAACCGCACCCTGGAGAAAAACGGCCAGCGGGTCAAGCTGACCCAGGTGGAATACTCCATCGTCAAGCTGTTTATGGAGAACCCGGGCAAGGCCCTGTCCCGGGAGGAGATTCTGGACACTGTCTGGGGCAAGGACTACTTCGGCGAGCTGAAAATTGTGGACGTGAATATCCGCCGGCTGCGCATCAAGATCGAGGACAACGCCCAGAAGCCCACCTTTGTCAATACCGTCTGGGGCTACGGGTATAAGTGGGGAAGTTAGGGCCCTGTAGGGGCGGCCTGTGGCCGCCCGCCGGATGTGCCCAGTTACCCCGGGCGGCCACAGGCCGCCCCTACAAAATGATGCAGGGGAGGTGAACACAATGGCCAAGCCCACAAGATTACAGGACCAGGTGAAAATCCGGGGCATCCGGCGCAGGTGGCTGCTGAACAGCGTCGCGATTATTCTGCTGATCCTGACGTTGGCGGTGGGCGCCTTTGCCGCTATGCTGTGGAGCTACTACTACACCGGAACGGAGGACGACCTGATGCGGAAGGCCACCTCCATGGCAAACGGCTTCCGGATGTATACCCGCACCGACTACCGGGCCGCCGCCCAGCAGGCGGTGAGCAGCTATGAGGACAAGGGCAAGCTGGAGCTTCAGTTTTTGGACACCACCGGGACGGTGCTCTATTCCGGCAGCGACCTGACCGCGGGCTCCACCCCCAGCACACCGGAGATCCAGCAGGCCATGACCGAGCGCACCGCCAGGCCCTGGCTGGGGCGGGACCCGGATACCAAGGAGCGTATCCTCACCGCGTCCAGCCCGGTAATCTATCAAGGCGAGGTGGTGGGCGTCATCCGCTATGTCACCTCCCTCTCAGAAATCGACAGGCAGTTTGTCTTTTCCATGGCGGTGATTACCGCCATCGCCCTGGCTATCTTCGCTATGGTCTACTTCTCCAACCTGTATTTTGTCCGCTCCATTGTGGAGCCTCTGGCGGGCATCACCGAGATTGCCCGGGTCATTGCGGACGGCAGCTACGGCGTCCAGATTGAGAAAAAGTTTGACGACGAGATCGGCGAGCTCACCGACGCCATCAATGATATGTCCCTCAAGATCCGGCAGTCGGAAAAGACCCAGAGCGAGTTTATCTCCTCCGTCTCCCACGAGCTGCGCACCCCCCTCACCGCTATTACCGGCTGGGCGGAGACTATTCAGAGCGGCGAGTGCCGCTCCGCCGGCGATATCCGAAAGGGCATGGAGATCATTGTCTCCGAGTCCAAACGGCTGGGCAACATGGTGGAGGAACTGTTGGAGTTTTCCCGCATCGAGGACGGCCGGTTCACCCTGTCGGTGGAGCCCCTGGACCTGAAGGCGGAACTGGAGGACGCGGTGTATACCTACACGGAGTTTTTCCGCAAGGAGGGCATCACACTGGAGTATACCGACGGCCCGGAGGAGATGCTGCCCATCTCCGGCGACCCGGAGCGGCTGCGGCAGGTGTTCTGCAATCTGCTGGACAACGCCGCCAAGCACGGCGGGGCGGGCAAGCGCATCCATGTCACCCTGTTCAAGGAGGGAAACGAGGCGGCCATCCGCATCCGGGACTACGGCCCCGGCGCGCCGGAGGAGGAGCTGCCCTTCCTGAAAAACAAGTTCTATAAGGGCAGCTCCAAGGCCCGGGGTTCCGGCATCGGTCTGGCGGTGTGCGAGGAGATCGTCACCCGCCACGAGGGGACCCTGGAGGTGGGCAACGCCGAGGGCGGCGGTTTTCTGGTCACCATCCGGCTGCCGGTTGAAAATTAGGGCTGGGTCTGGTAGAATGTGCGGGGGCGGATATGATCCGCCCGTGGAAACGGGTATGAATTTGCGGGCGTATGATATCCGCCCCCCGCAAAAGCAAATACCCCAATCAAAGGAGAACCTGAGTAAATGTCCAATCAAGCATGTAAATTTAAAACCATGTGCGGCGGTCAGGCCCTCATTGAGGGCATCATGATGCGCGGACCCAAGAAGCAGGCCGTGGTGGTCCGCAAGCCTGACGGTGAGCTGGAGATTCAGGAGAAGGAATTGAAGTTCATCAAGGACAAGCACCCCATTCTGGGCTGGCCTCTGATTCGAGGGGTGGTCAATTTCTGCGACTCCATGTATAACGGGGTGACCGCCCTGATGTTCTCTGCGGAGTTCTTCCCGGAGGATGGGGAGGAGGAAGAAGATCCCTCCAAGTTTGAGGTCTGGCTCAACAACAAGCTGGGCGGCGAGAAATTTACCGCGCTCATCACCACTCTGGCGGTCATTTTGGGAATCGGCATGTCCATCGGCCTGTTTTTCCTTCTGCCCACCCTGCTGGGAACGGCGGTTACCGTCCTTACTGACTCCATGCTGGCCCGGAATCTGGCGGAGAGTTTTCTGAAAATCCTGATTTTTGTGGCCTATCTGGCCATGTGCTCCCGGATGGGGGAGATGAAGCGGGTCTTTTCCTACCACGGGGCGGAGCACAAGACCATCTTCTGCTATGAGGCCGGCCTGCCCCTGACGGTGGAGAACGTGCGGGTCCAGCCCCGGCACCATCCCAGGTGCGGGACAAGCTTTCTGTTTATGGTCATCGCGATTTCCATTCTGGTATCCACCGTTGTCTTTGCCGTCTGGCCGGTGACCAATCCCTTCCTGCGCTTCCTGGCCCATTTGGCCATGCTGCCCCTGATTGTGGGCATCAGCTATGAGATCAACCGCTGGGCCGGCCGGCATGACGGGCCTGTCACCAGGATTTTTACCGCTCCCGGTCTGTGGCTGCAAAATTTTACCACCTTCGAGCCTGACGACTCCATGATCGAGGTGGGCATCAAGGCGCTGGAGCTGGTTCTGCCCGAGAAACAGGGCGAGGACGCATGGTAAGGAGCGTATAAAAATGGGTTTGCTTGATAAGATGCTGGGGAAGGGGAAGCGGCAGCCGGCCGCTCCCACCCTGATGGAGGATATTCCCAAGGCGGCAAGGTGGCTTGAGGAGGCGATGACCTCCTCGGGCTATGTGCTGGATGGGACGCTGGAGAGCTTTCAGGAGCTGGATCGCTTCATTGACGAGCAGAAACGGCCTGGAGGCCTTTTGGACGGAAAGGCCGGCAGCAAGCTGTTTGGCATGGGGGCCTACGTGGGACAGACGTTGATTGCCCAGCTGGGAGGCCGGTGGGAGACCGACGACCGGGACCCCCAGGGGGAGGTCAATATCGCGGTTACATTGAGCAGTGGTACAGTTTGGCCTGTGCAGAGGGTAATGAAGCGGTTTTCCAACGGGTCAGAGGACAGTCTGTACGCCTATGGAGCGGCGCTGAAGGATATGGCAAATTAAGCGAAGCGGGAAGGTGATTTGATGGCGACCACCTATAACAACCTGTTCCTGGACGCCCGCGCCAAGCTGAAAAAGGCGGGGGTGGAGTCGGCCCAGCTGGAGGCCCGGGAGATCATCTGCTACGCCGCCGACAAGAGCAGGGAGCAGTTCTACCGGGATATGTCCCTCTATGTCTCCGGCGACCTGGAGCGCCGGGTGGAGGGGCTGGTGTGCCGGCGTCTGGCAGGGGAACCGGTGGCCTATATCATCGGGGAATGGGAGTTTTACGGGCTGTCGCTGGATATCTCACGGGACGTGCTCATCCCCCGGATGGACACCGAGCTGCTGGCCGAACGGGGCATTATCAAGGCCCGGGATTCCGGTGAGGGCGCCCGGGTGCTGGACCTGTGCGCCGGCAGCGGCTGTGTGGGGCTGGCGGTGGCCGCCAACGCCCCGGAGTGCCGGGTAGTGCTGGGGGAGTTGTCCGAGGGGGCGCTGCGGGTGTGTAAGCAGAATGTACGCCGGTGCGAGTTGAACGCCCGGGTTACCTGTCTGTCGGTCAACGCTCTGGAGCCGCCCAGTTCCGCCCTGTGGGACTTCGACGCCATTGTGTGCAACCCGCCCTACATTCCCAGCGGAGATATTTCCGGGCTGGACATGTCGGTCCGGGATTATGAACCCCGTATGGCCTTGGACGGCGGGGCGGACGGCCTGGACTTTTACCGGGCCGTGGCCGCCAGGTGGAAGTCCGCCCTGCGCCTGGGGGGCGACCTGATCTTTGAGGTGGGATTGGGCCAGGCCGAGGCCGTGGAGGGTATCCTGACAGAGAACGGCTATGAGGATATCAAAATTTTCCCCGACACCCAGGGCATTCTCCGGGTGGTGGAGGGGACCATCAATAATTAGACTGGAGGTATGCGCAATGAGCAAGTGCATTGAACATAGAGAGTTTATCCCCGTGGCTGAGGTCCCAGCGGAGATCCCGGATGGCATCGCCGCGAAGTATTATGTGCGCTGGCCCGGAAGTTTTCATGAGATCACCCAGGACAATGTAAAACGAATCATGAAGAATCTGCGCAGCGGAAATTGGATGGACATTTATCTTTATCACGAGGAGGACGAGGAGGGAGACTATCTGGACCTTGAGACTGATGGGACGCTTTTCGACCTGAGCTACGGAGAGAATATGGGAGATATCTGGTGGTCTACTTATGATCCGGAATACTTAGACTCCGATGTGGAGACTGATATCCCACACTCTGACGGACAGTCCATCATCTACCGGGAGACCACTACCGCCGACAAGGAGGCGGTGATGACCGCCATCGAGTACTTCATCCACACCGGCAAGCTGTGGGACGGTATCCCCTGGATGAAGAACTGGGATGAGTGGGTGGAGGAATAGTCCGTTTTATGGGACAGAGAAAAGAGTAAGATATGGGACAGCAAGAGGCCGGGGGACCTGAGCCGCCGGCGGGAAAGGATGATTGACATGGCACAGAAGAAACCTATGATCGAATCGGCCGCGCCGGCCTCTGACAAGAAGAAGGCGCTGGAGACCTGCCTGGCCCAGCTGGACAAGACCTATGGCAAGGGCACCGTCATGCGCTTGGGGGAGAACACCGGCGTGGTGGTGGACTCCATCCCCACCGGCTCCCTGTCTCTGGACATCGCCCTGGGCATCGGCGGCGTACCCAAGGGCCGCATCATCGAGGTCTATGGCCCGGAATCCTCCGGCAAGACTACCCTGGCCCTGCATATCGTAGCCGAGGCCCAGAAGCGTGGGGGCGAGGTGGCCTTTATCGACGCCGAGCACGCCCTGGACCCCTCCTACGCCCGGGCCTTGGGGGTGGATATCGACTCCATGCTCATCTCCCAGCCCGACACTGGCGAGCAGGGCCTGGAGATCTGCGAGGCCTTGGTCCGTTCCGGGGCCATCGACGTGGTAGTGGTGGACTCTGTCGCCGCCCTGACCCCCCGGGCCGAGATCGAGGGGGACATGGGGGACAGCCACGTGGGCCTGCTGGCCCGGCTGATGAGCCAGGCCCTGCGCAAGCTGGCCGGCTCCATCGCTAAGACCAACTGTATCGTGATCTTCATCAACCAGCTCCGGGAGAAGGTGGGTGTGATGTACGGCAACCCGGAGGTCACCACTGGCGGCCGGGCGCTGAAATTTTACTCCTCTGTCCGTATCGACGTGCGCCGCATTGAGGCCATTAAGGAGGGCGGCGAGATTATCGGCAACCGCACCCGGGCCAAGATTGTCAAGAACAAGGTGGCGCCTCCCTTCCGGGAGGCGGAGTTTGAGATCCTCTACGGCGAGGGCATCTCCAAGTGGGGCGAGATGGTGGACCTGGCCGTCAAGCTGGACATCATCCAGAAGTCCGGTTCCTGGTTCTCCATGGGCGAGACCCGCATCGGCCAGGGCCGGGACGCCGCCAAGCAGTATTTGAAGGACAACCCTGATGTGGCCGCCGATGTGGAGGCCCAGGTCCGGGCCAACTCCTTTAAGCTGATGAGCAAGCAGTCCCAGGTGGCCGCCAAAGCCGCCGGCCGGGCGGTGGATGTCTCCGCCGATGACTTCGACGACGGTGCTCCGGCGGACGAGGCATAAATGGTTATTGAGGAATTAAAGCCCTCCAAGCGTGTGGAGGGCAGGTGGCTGGCGGTGCTGGAGGACGGGTCCATTCTGCGGGTGGGCGAGGGCGAGGTGATTGACTTTGCCCTCTATGCCGGGAAAGAGCTGTCTGAGGAGGAGGCCGTCCGGCTCCAGGACGCGGCCCGCCGCAGCGGGCTGAAATCAAAGGCCATCGAACTGCTCATGCGAAAACCCCAGTCCCGGAAGGAGCTGGGGCGCAAGCTGACGCAGTGGGAGGCCTCCCCGGAGGAGGCTGAGGCCATCTGCGACCGGTTGGAGGAGCTGGGCTACCTCAACGAGAGGGAGTACGCCGGGCGGATTGTCCGGCATTATGCCCAAAAGGGGTTCGGAGAGCGGAAAATCCGGGATGAGCTCTACCGGCGGGGGGTCCCCCGGGAGCTGTGGGACGAGGTCCTAGACCAGATTCAGGAGGAGGACAGCGCCTCCGCCATCGACGCCTTTCTGGAGAAAAAGCTCAAGGGCAGCCACGACCCGAAGGACATCAAAAAGGCCTCCGACGCCCTGGCCCGCCGGGGCTTCCCCTGGCCGGAGATCAGCGACGCCCTGCGGCGCTACGGCATGGAGGTTTACGACTAGCGCAGGACCTCCAGCATGAACTGCGCCCCAAAGCGCAGTCCGGAGGTAAAAATCGCGGTTTTCTCCCATTCAAAGGTATCACTGTGCGCACGTTGGTACTGGGACAGCAGGTCCGGACCGAGTTTTTCCTTGACTTCCGCCTCCAGTTTCATGTATGTTTGTATTGCCTGTTCATATTCCGGGTCTCCCTTTGGGGGGCGGATATCTTCGAGAAATGCGCAGTAGAGGTCGTTGAGAAAATCGTTCATAATAAAACTCCTTTTTCAGATTTTATCTGAAATTATAATATCAGATTTAATCGGAAAAGTCAAGGTGAAATGATGCTTGATTTAAATATTTTTGGAGAACGCCTTCGTTGTTTGCGGAAAGAAAAGAATTTGGTGCTTGCAGATATTGCAAAACTTTTGGATGTGAGCACAACACAGGCTGGAGATATGGAAAACGGGAAAACCGGAACCAGTTTATATCGCTTGGTAATTCTGGCGGAGTTCTATCATGTCTCCGCTGACTACCTCCTGGGCATCACCGACGACCCCACGTGGAGAGGAAAACCTGCCGATTAGCGCTAAAAGCCCCTCTTTCGAAAGGGGGCTGGCACCACCGCAGGCGGTGATATGTATGCTTGGGCTGTCCGCTCATGCTCCGGGTATCCCTTTGGGGGACGGATATCTTCGAGAAATGCGCAGTAGAGGTCGTTGAGAAAATCGTTCATTTTGGGTCCCTCCATTGTTGTACCTTATAGTAGAATTATACTCTACTATAAGGTACATGTCAAGAGGTATTTATGGAAATCAAGGATATTTTTGGAAGTCGTGTTTTAGAACAAAGAAAGAAAATGAGCCTTAGCCAGGGAGAGCTTGGTGCAAAGATCGGCCTGACCCATAAAGCGATCAGTACGATCGAAAGCGGAAAGCGGGGAACCAGCTTTGAAAAGCTGGTTGAGTTGGCATACGTTTTCCAGGTCTCCGCTGACTACCTCCTGGGCATCACCGACGACCCCACGTGGAGAGGAAAACCTGCCGATTAGCGCTAAAAGCCTCCTTTTGAAAGGAGGTGGCACGGCGAAGCCGTGACGGAGGATTGTGTTTCGCCGTAGGCGAAATATACGAAGTAAACTCAGGTCTGCAAAACTTGATTTATTTCATACATTTTGCTTCGCAAAATACAATCCTCAGTCAGCCCTTTGGGCTGACAGCTCCTTTCGAAAGGAGCCTTTGTCCGCCGCGGGCGGGGACGAAAAACTGTAAAATGGAGCGATACCATGCCATACAAAATCGCGTTTATCTCCCTTGGCTGCGCCAAGAATCTGGTGAATACTGAGCAGATGATGGCCCTGTGCCAGGCGGCGGGGCATATTGTCACGGGGGACCCGGAGGGGGCCGATGTGGCGGTGCTGAACACCTGCGGCTTCATCGAGTCGGCCAAGAGCGAGGCTATCGACAACATTATCCAGCTTGGGGAGCTGAAAGCGGCTGGAAAGCTGAAAAAGCTGCTGGTGGCGGGCTGTCTCAGCCAGCGCTACCCCGACGGCATCCGCTCTGAACTGCCCGAGGCGGACGGCCTGCTGGGCACCGGCAGCTACACCGATGTGGTGTCCGCCGTGGAAGCGCTGATGGGGGGAGAGCAACCGGAATATTTTGGAAATATCCACCGCACCTATGAGGACGGGGAGCGGCTGGTCACCACGCCGCCCTACACCGCCTTTCTGAAAATCGCCGAGGGGTGCTCCAACGGCTGTGCTTTCTGCGTCATCCCCAAGCTCCGGGGGAAGTACCGCAGCCGTTCCCCGGAGGCCCTGCTGGCCGAGGCAAAGAAGCTGGCGGACGCCGGGGTGAAGGAGCTCATTGTCATTGCCCAGGATATTACCCGGTATGGGCTGGACCTGGAAGAAAGGACCTCTCTGGCCCGGCTGTTGGTGGAGTTATGTAAACTGAATTTCCACTGGATTCGCCTCCACTACCTCTATCCGGAGGCCATCACCGATGAACTGATTGCGGTCATCGCGGCCCAGCCCAAGATCCTCCACTACCTGGACATCCCCATCCAGCACTGCAATGACGGGATTTTGGCAAAAATGCGCCGGAGGAATACCAGGGCGGAGCTGGAGGAGCTGTTTGACAGACTGCGGGAGGCCATGCCGGACGTGGTGCTCCGCACCTCCCTGATCTGCGGCCTGCCCGGGGAGGGGGAGGCGGAATTTGAGGAGCTGTGCGCCTTCCTTCGGGAGCAGAAGCTCCAGCGGGTGGGGGTGTTCCAGTTCTCCCCGGAGGAGGGTACCCTGGCCGCCGCTATGGAAAATCAGGTGGACCCGGACACCGCCGCCCGCCGGGTGGAGCTGGTGGTGGACCTGCAGTCCCGAATTATGGACGGGTACAACGAGGAGCGGCTGGGTACGGTGATGGAGGTCCTCTGCGAGGGCTTCGACAGCGCGGAGGGCTGCTATGTGGGCCGTACCTACGCCGACTCGGCGGACATCGACGGACGGGTGCTCTTCACCGCGGCCGGGCTGGTCCCCGCGGGGGAATTTGTCCGTGTGAGAATTACCGGGGTCTCCGATGGGGATTTAACCGGAGAAATTGAGGAATAATGAGGTAATGCCATGAATACCGCCAATAAACTGACCATTCTGCGGGTGGTGATGATTCCCGCCTTCCTGCTGGTGCTGTATTTGGATGTGCCCCACGCCAACTATTGGGCGCTGGCCATCTTTGCGGCCGCCAGCGTCACCGATACCCTGGACGGCTACATCGCCCGGCACTACAACCAGATTACCGATTTTGGAAAATTTATGGACCCGCTGGCCGACAAGTGTCTGGTGACAGCGGCCATGCTGTGGTTTGTGGAGGTGGGGCAGATGCCCGCCTGGGCGCTGCTGGTTGTGATTGTCCGGGAGTTCGGCGTGTCCGGGCTGCGGATGGTGGCGGCCGACAAGGGGCGGGTCATTGCCGCCGGTTGGTCGGGGAAGGTGAAGACTGCCGCCACTATGGTGTGCGTGATCCTGATGCTCCTGCCCCTGCCGGAGATTGTAGATCAAATCTGCACCGCGGTTATCGTTCTGACCACCATCTACTCTGGAGTGGAGTACTTTATGAAAAACGCGGATGTGTTAGCGCAGGCGAAGTAGACGTCTGAAAGGAGACGCCCATGATGTCAGTGAAACAGCAGGCACAGCTGAAAGAGTTTTTGGTCCGCGTGCTGATGATAGCCCTGTCCTCCCTGATTGTGGCGGTGAATTTTAAGAGCTTTGTGTCGGCGGGCGACCTGTTCCCCGGCGGTTTTACCGGCATCACCCGTCTGGTCCAGCGGTGCGCCCTGGAGTTCGGCGGAGTGGAGCTGCCCTTCGCTCCCATCAATCTGGCCCTGAACGCGGTGCCCGCCTTCATCAGCTATAAGCTGGTGGGCAAGCGCTTTACCCTGTACTCCTGCCTGTCCATTGTGCTGACCAGTATTTTTACCGACCTGGTCCCCGCCTTTGACATCACAGAGGATACCCTGCTCATCTGCATTTTTGGCGGCATCATCAACGGGTTTGCCATCAGTCTGTGCCTGGGAGTGCGGGTGACCAGCGGGGGCACCGATTTTATTGCTATCGCCCTGTCGGAACGGAAAAATGTGGACGCTTGGAGCTACATTTTCTGCGGAAATGTGGTATTGCTGCTGATTGCCGGCTGCCTCTTCGGCTGGGACCACGCGCTGTACTCTATGCTGTTCCAGTATGCCCATACTCAGGTGGTCCGGGCGCTGGACCCGGACGGACGGCGGGCCACTCTGCTGATCGTCACCGGCCGGGAGAGCGCCGGCGGGGTCTGTGCCCAGATCCAGGACACCAACCACACCGCCACCCTCATGGAAGGAGTGGGGCTGTATAACGGTGACCCCTGCGTGATGATCTACTCCGTCGTAAATGACAGCGAGGTCCGCGCGCTGGCACAGAAGATTCGCCAGTCCGACCCCAAGGCTTTTGTCAACGTCCTGCGCACCGAGCGGGTGGTGGGCAAATTTTACCGAAGGCCCAGAGATTAAAAAACGGGAGCGGCTTTTCGCCGTGGTGCCATAAGAAAACATGGAAAACCCCAGTAAAATCAATGTTTTTTAAGGGCAGCGGAAAACGGGGCGGCGCAAACAAGTGAACAACAGCACAGAAAACG
>JAAWPF010000049.1 GCA_022799835.1 Lawsonibacter sp.
GTGAACAACAACCCCTATTTCTACATCACCCGTCAGGCGGCCTTTGCCGGGATGGGGGTGGCGGGGATGTATCTCGTCTCCCGTATCAATTACCAGCGCTTCCGCTGGATGGCTCCCCTGGCCCTGGGGGTGGCGATCGTGCTGCTGGCCCTGTGCTACACCCCCCTGGGGGTCCCCATCAACCACCAGCGCCGCTGGCTGCGGCTGCTGCTGGTGGCGGGGCCCACCTATCAGCCCTCTGAGATCGCCAAGGTGGCGGTGGTCCTTTTCTTCTCTGCCCGGCTGTGTAAACGGGACACCGAGAAGCAGCGGCGCTTCACCCGGCGCACCGGCACCGGCCGGCTGCTGAATTGGCTGGAGAAGATCGGCTTTCTGGAGCTGGTCCCCTACGGGCTGGTACTGGTGGTGGTGCTGGGTCTGGTGGCCTTTGAGCGCCACCTGTCCGGCGCCCTGCTGGTGGCGGTGGGCGCCGCCGCCGTCCTGCTGGTCTCAGGCATCAGCCTGTGGTGGTTCATCGGCCTGGGCGGCCTGGGCGCGTCCCTGATCGGCGTCATGTATGTGACGACCGGCTATGTAAAAAGAAAGATCGCTCTCTGGCTGGACCCCTGGGCGGCCGACCCCCAGGACGGCGGCTACCAGTTCCGCCAGGGCATCTATTCCATCGCCTCCGGCGGTCTGCTGGGCCGGGGGCTGGGGGAGAGCAACCAGAAATACGGCTTCGTCCCCGAGCCGGAGAACGACATGATCTTCTCCATTGTGGTGGAGGAGCTGGGGCTCATTGGGGCCTTTCTGATCCTGCTGCTCTTTGCTCTACTCATCCTCCGGGGGTACTGGATCGCCCTCCACGCCCGGGATAAATTCGGGATGCTCACAGTGGTGGGCATCGTCACCCTGCTGGCCGCCCAGGTCTTTTTGAACATCGGCGTGGTCACCGGGATTATCCCCAACACCGGCATCTCCCTGCCCTTCTTCAGCTACGGCGGCACCGCCCTGATGATACATCTGGCGGAGATGGGCATTATATTAAGTATTTCACGACAGATACCGGCTCCAAGAAAAGATTGAGAGGTGCAGCGATGAATGTACTGTTTACCTGTGGCGGCACCGCCGGACATGTGAATCCGGCGGTGGCTCTGGCCCACGTCTTTCAGGAGAAGCACCCGGGCTGCCGGGTGCTCTTTGTGGGGGCGGACGGCGGCATGGAGAACAAGCTGGTGCCCAAGGAGGGCTATCAGATTCGGACCGTCACCATCACCAACTTCCACCGCTCCTTTGCCCCTGCTGAGATCGCCCACAATTTGGGCACCCTGATTAACCTGGGAAAATCCAAAAAGCAGGCCCGGGCCATTCTGGACGAGTTCCGGCCCGATCTGGTGGTGGGCACCGGGGGTTACGCTTCTTTCCCTGTGGTCAATGAGGCCGCCCACCGTAACATTCCCACCGCTGTTCATGAGTCCAACGCTGTCCCAGGCCTGACCACCAAGGCCCTGTCCAAGGTGGTGGACCGGGTGATGGTGGGCTTTGAGGAGAGTCGGGAGCGCTACGAGCACCCGGAAAAAGTAGTGGTCACCGGCACCCCGGTTCGGGGGGACTTCTTCAAATATACCCGCCAGGAGGCCCGGGAAAAGCTGGGCTTTACCGATGACAGGCCCCTGCTGCTGTCCTACTGGGGCTCCCTGGGGGCCGAGGTGATGAACCAGAAGATGGTGGACTTTATCGCCAAGGAGTGCTATGAGGGCGCCCCCTGGCGGCACATCCACGGCGCGGGCCGGGATTTCCCCTGGATGCAGGAGGAGCTTCTCCGCCGGGGGCTGAAGCTGGGGGACAACGGTGTGGAGGTCCGGGAGTATATCTATGATATGCCCCTGGTGATGGCCGCCGCCGACCTGGTGCTGTGCCGTGCCGGCGCCTCCACCATCTCGGAGCTCACCGCCATTTCCAAGCCCGCCGTGCTGGTGCCCTCCCCTAATGTCACCGCCAACCACCAGGAGAAAAACGCCCGGGTGCTGGCCGGCCAGGGGGCGGCGGTCCTCCTCCGGGAGGCCGACTGCGTAGAGGATACCCTCTATGATGAGGCCGCCCTCCTCCTCCGGGAGCGGGACCGCCGGGAGAAGATGATCGCCGCCCTCCAGACCATGGCCGTCCCCAACGCGGCGGAGAAAATTTATGAGACCTTGCGGGAGATTATGAAGTAAAGCCCTCTTCGGCAAAGAAGGCGCTTCCAGGTTCCAAAGGCTCCTTTGGCAAAGGAGCCTTTCGCCGCAATAACCAACCGCTCCCTTTCCGCATAGGATAGCCCAGATTCCAATGATTTGGAGGGCTATCCCATGAGCTGTTATGAAATTACGGGCGGACAGGCGCTGTCCGGCTCTCTGGCCATCCACGGGGCCAAGAACAGTGTCCTGCCCATACTGGCCGCCTGCCTGCTTGTCCCGGGGCAGTGCGTGCTCCACAACTGTCCCGACTTGTCCGATGTGTCTGCCACCCTGGATATTCTGCGCCTGCTGGGGTGCCGGGCCGACCGGGAAGGGGACACCATCGCCATTGACGCCTCCGCCCTGAGCCGGTCCGATATCCCGGATCATCTGATGCGGGAGATGCGCTCCTCGGTGATTTTTCTGGGGGCGCTGCTGGCCCGGATAGGGACGGCGGAGCTGTCCTACCCCGGGGGCTGCGAGCTTGGCCCCCGGCCCATCGACCTGCACCTGTCTGCCCTCCGGGCCCTGGGGGCTGAGATTCTGGAGGAGCAGGGGGCGCTGGTCTGCCGAGGGGGCGGAAAGCGGTTCCGAGGCCGAGAGATCTGTTTGTCGGTTCCCAGCGTGGGGGCCACCGAGAACGCCATGCTGGCTGCCTGCGGCTGTCCCGGCCTGACCACCATTGTGGGGGCCGCCCAGGAACCGGAAATTGTGGATTTACAGAATTTCCTCCAGGCAGCGGGCGCTCAAGTGACCGGCGCGGGCACCCCAACGGTAGCCATCCAGGGGGGCCGGGCCCTCCATCCGGCAGAGTACGCCGTCATGGGGGACCGGATCGCCGCCGCAACCTACCTGTGCGGCTGTGCCGCGGCGGGCGGGGAGATCGAGGTGACCGGCCTGGCCCCCGACACCCTCACCGCTGTGCTGGCCTGCCTGAAAGAGGCGGGCTGTAACCTACATACCGGCCCGAACCGGGTCGCCCTGGCCAGTTCGGCCCCCCTGCGGGGGATTTCCCCGGTGCGCACCGCCCCCTATCCCAGCTTTCCCACCGATGCCCAGGCCATTCTTATGGCCGCCCTGGCGGGGGGAGAGGGGGCCACTCTGTTCGTGGAGAACATTTTCGACAGCCGCTACCGCCATGTGGATGAGCTGCGCCGCATGGGCGCGGACATCCAGATCGCCGGCCGGGCCGCCATGGTGTCCGGTGTGGGCCGGCTCCACGGAGCGGCCGTCCGATCTACTGACCTGCGGGGCGGAGCCGCCCTGGTGGTGGCCGCTCTCGGGGCCGAAGGGGTCAGCCAGGTGTCCGAGCTGCGCCACATCAAGCGGGGCTATCAGGCTTTGGACAAGAACCTGCGCTCGCTGGGCGCCGATATCCGGGAAGTGCCGTAGGAGCGCCCAAAAGGCTCCCTCAAAGAGGGAGCCTTGATTTCTAAACCAAGGAGAATATCATGTCAAGATACAGCCGCAGCAGGACACGGAGAAAAAACAGAGGCCGGTTTGGGCCTCTGCTCAAGCTGCTGTGTGTGATTGCCGTGGGGGTGGCGCTGACGGTGGGGGCGACTGTGTTTTTCCGGGTGGAGACCATCTCTGTCAGCGGAAACCGGCGGTACACTGAGGAGGACATCATCGCCGCCTCGGGTATTGAGCTGGGGGATAATCTGTACGCCCTGAATAAAGTCCGTATCGGCCGAAACATCCGTACTCTGCTGCCCTACATCGGGGAACTGTCCATTACCCGTTCCCTGCCCAGTACCATTGTCATCCGGGTCGTCGAATGGGAGGCGGTGGCCCAGCTTGCCGTCCCGGACCCGGCCCAGGCGGCCGCCGTCCAGGAGGAGCTGGCCGGGGGCGATCAGTCGGCAGAGCCGGCGGTGCTGGCCCAGGAGCCTTGGCTTATCAGTGTGAAGAGCAAACTGCTGGAGCCTGCCCCGGCGGACAGCAGGGCGATCCCGGTCAGCGGGCTGACTCCTATCGCCCCAGAGGCGGGCAGTATGCTGGAGGTGCCCGAGTCGGAGACGACCCGCCTGTCCGCTCTGCTCGCCCTTTTGGAGGCCCTGGAGCAGGCGGAGTTCTTTCAACAGGTGACTGAAATTCGCTTGGAGAATACCCAGCTGATTGTGCGGTATCTGGACCGATTTGATGTTCGGATGGCCCTCGACGCCGATTTCAGCTATAATCTGCGTCTGATGCAGGCCGTTCGGGAGGCGATGGAGGCCAGGGAGGGCCCGGAGATCCGCGGTTCCATTGACCTGACCCAAAAGAACAATGACGCGGTTTTTTCCCCGGAGGAGTGACAGCGCCCGCGAAAAATTTTGGTAACTTATCCCAAATATGTGATTTCCTCTTGACCTCTGGAAAAAACTGCGATAAAATAAAATGAAATCTTGTATGTATACTGGGAATACCCACAGCATTTTATTATGTGGGCCCCTACTTGTACTTAGGAGGAAAATAGCCATGGCGTTCGGATTAGATATGGGCCCAGAGAGCGTAGTAAATATCAAGGTGATTGGCGTTGGCGGCGGCGGCAATAATGTGGTCAACCGCATGGTGAAGACTGGCACTCAGGGCGTGGAATTTATTGCGGTCAACACAGACAAACAGGCGCTGTTGACCTCCAGCGCCAGTGTCAAGATTCAGATTGGAGAAAAGCTGACCGGCGGCAAAGGCGCGGGCGCCGACCCGGAGGTAGGGCGGAAGGCCGCCGAGGAGAGCCGCAAGCAGATCTCCGAGGTCCTGGAGGGAACCGACATGGTGTTTGTCACCGCGGGTATGGGCGGCGGCACCGGCACCGGCGCGGCCCCCATTGTGGCTGACGTGGCCAAAGAGATGGGCGTGCTCACCGTTGCGGTTGTGACCAAACCCTTCCACTTTGAACGCGCGCGCCGGATGCGTCAGGCCGAGGCGGGCATCGCCGAACTGCGGGACAAGGTGGACTCCCTGGTTATTATCCCCAACGAGCGGCTGAAGCTGGCCAGCGACCAGAAAATCACCCTGGCCAACGCCTTTGAGATTGCCGATGACGTGCTGCTTCAGGCGGTGAAGTCCATCTCTGACCTGATTAACGTGGCCGGCATGGTCAACCTGGACTTTGCCGACGTGTCCTCCATTATGAAGGACGCCGGACGGGCCCACATGGGTGTGGGCCGGGCCGCCGGCAAGAATAAGGCGGAGGACGCCGCCCGGATGGCGGTATCCAGCCCCTTGCTGGAGACAGCCATCAGCGGGGCCACCGGCGTGCTGATTAACGTCACCGGCTCTATGGATATTGGTCTGGAGGAGGTGGAGACCGCCGCCAACCTGGTGGGCGAGGCCGCCCAGACCGACAACATCATCTTCGGCGCTACCTTTGAGGAGGATATGGAGGACGAAATTCGGGTCACTGTCATCGCCACCGGCTTTGACGAGAACCAGACCGTCCAGTTCCCTCACACTGAGGCCGTCCAGCCTGCCGCCGCCATCCCTGTGGAGGAGGCGCCGGCGGAGCCCGAGCCCAAGGCGGAGAAGGAGCCGGAGCCTGCCCCTGAGCCGGAACAGCCCAAGCCCGCCGTGGCCGACGACGACTGGGATATTTTGGAGAAAATTTTCAGCAAGAAAAAATGAGGCCCGCTCAGCGGGGAAGGAACCCGCCGGAGCAGAGCTTGTTTGACAGCTGAATGGATACAAAAACCGGGACCGGGCGTTTGCCCGATCCCGGTTTTTGCGATGGCTTTAAAACAGGACTTCCCGCGCCGCCGGGACCGCTTTGGCAATCATCCGGCCGTTTTTGAAGGAGTAGAGCACCTCGCTCTTTTGGTTGAGGGCGTTGTAGAAGTTGTCCGCGTCCAGCACGATAAAGCTGGCCGGATTGCCGGCTTTGATGCCGTAGCTGTCCCCCAGATGGAGGGTTCTGGCGGCGTTGGTGGACACCAGCTTGTAGGAGTCCATAATCTCCTGACAGCCCATCATCTGACACACGTGCAGGCCCATAAAAACCACATCCCGCATATTGCCGGTGCCCAGGGGGTACCAGGGGTCGAAGATGTCATCGTGTCCGAAAGAGACGTTAATCCCCTCGGCCAGCAGTTCCTTTACCCGGGTGATGCCCCGACGCTTGGGATAGGTGTCCATCCGGCCCTGGAGGTGGGTGTTGACCAGGGGGTTGGAGACAAAGTTGATCTCAGACAGCTTCAGCAGCCGCATTAGCTTGGTGACATAGGCGTTGTTGTAGGAGTGCATGGCGGTGGTGTGGCTGGCGGTGACCCGGTCCTTCAGCCCTGACTCATAGGCCCGGGCGGCCAGCACCTCCAGCCCCCGGCTCTGCTCATCGTCAATCTCGTCGCAGTGGACGTCCACCAGCTTGTCGTATTTTTCAGCCAGTTCAACACAGAAATTCACCGAGTCCACGGCATACTCCCGGGTAAACTCGAAGTGGGGGATGGCTCCCACCGCGTCGGCCCCCATCTTCACCGCCGTCTCCATCAGCTGCCGGCCATTGGGGAAGGAGTCGATACCCTCCTGGGGGAAGGCAACCACCTGGATGTCGATGGTGTCCCGCAGCTCCTCCCGCAGCTCCAGAAGGGCCTCCATGGCGGTGAGCTTGGGGTCGGTGACGTCCACATGGGTGCGGACGAACTGGATGCCGTTCCGGGCCTGCATCCGTACCGCCCGGTGGACCCGGTCTTTTACGTCCTGCTTGGTCAGGGTCTCCTTGCGCAGGCTCCAGCACTGGATGCCCTCGAACAGCGTTCCCGACTGGTTCCACACCGGTTCCCCCGCTGTGAGACAGGTGTCCAGGTGGACGTGGGACTCGATAAAGGGGGGCAGAGCCAGTTTGCCGGTGCAGTCGATGACCTCCTCCCCGGGCCGGGGGACAAGATCAGGGGCGATCTCCTCAAATTTTCCATCGGTGATGCGGATGTCGGAGGTCTCCGGCCTGTTTTCGATGTGCACGCCTTTGATTAACATAGTAGGGTTCCTGCCTTTCTTTCAGCCTGATCATTCAATGCTTCGATCTTTTGGATAAGATCCTCGCTCAGCGGGAAAAATGCCCGAAAATCCTCCACAATCTCCTTTTGCTTACTCAAAAGCAGTGTCAGGGAGGAGTCCCAGGGGACTATCTCGATTTCCGCCAGCGGATGCTGAAGGGTAAGCGGGTTGTGCCAGAAGTTCTGATACCCGTCCGCATAGGGGAGGGGATACTGCCGGACCTGTTCCTCCGGGACGCTCTTTGGAAAGCCGGACAGTACGCCCCATATCCACAGAAAATCCTCCTGCTCCACCATTGCGGTAAGCGCCTCACCGGTCAGCCAGCAGGATTTCTGCCCAAGCAGTTTTGAAAACTCCGGCGTTGTGGGAAAGCAGTCTGCGTCGGAGATCAGCCAATTATAATTTTTCTGAGCACCCCCTATGGCCTGAAACACTTTTTTCAAATAGGTGTAGGAGTGCTCTCCCTTTTCTAAAATCGCGCCGTATACCATCATGCTTTTCCCCTATAGACCAGCTTGTCCGCCGCCAGATAGCACAGGCAGGCGGCAAACATGGCGTTGAGAGAGGTGATGCCCACAGGGATGAAATTGCCTACCAGAGCCCCGGCAATTACCCCGGCGATGGAGCCCCAGTGAATGGTGAGAGCAGGCTCCGCCCCGGCACGGTAGTCCGCCCGGTGGAGGAAGTAGTCCAGCATAACAATGATGCCCACCGGGGGCAGGGTGGCGTTGAGAAAGTTCAGCCAGCCCACAAAGTTGTTGTACAGCCAGATGGCCGCCGCCGTACCCACTACGCCGGACACCAGGGTCATGGGCTTTTGTCCCAGGCCGGTGATGTTGGTCAGGCCCAGACCGCCAGTGTATAGGGCGTTGTTGTTGGTGGTCCAGATGTTGGCCCCCAGCACGATGAGGGCGGGAATGGCCAGTCCCTGGGCGATCATCACATAGAAGATGTCGTCCTTACCGGTGAAGGCCCCGCCCACCGCGCCGAAGGCGAACATGAGGGAATTGCCCAGGAAAAAGGCGATCACGGTGGTGGACACCGCCACCGCGTTATTTTTGGCGAATCGGACAAAGTTGGGGGTGGCGGTGCCGCCGCTGACGAAGGAGCCGATGACCAGGCCTACCCCAGCCAGCAGGCTGATCCCCCCGGTGGACAGGGAGAAGATGGCGCTCAGCCCGCCGCCCTCCACAGTGGACAGGGCCATGGAGTAGACGCCCAGTACCGCGATCAGAGGGACGGAGATGGCGCTGACGATGGTGAGGGCTTTGATGCCGAAGTAGGCCGAGGCCGTCATGCACAGCCCGGCGAGGAACACCAGGATAATGGGGCTGATGTTCAGCAGCTCGGCCGCCGGGATGGCGAACATGGCCACACCCACGCCGAACCAACCGATCTGGGTGAAGGAGATGAGCACCGAGGCCAGCTTGGAGCCGGCGGTGCCGAAGGAGCGCTGGGCCAGCAGGTCCAGAGTCAGGCCGGTGTCGCAGCCGATATAGGCCAGCCCGCCGGTGTAGGCCCCCAGGATGACGCCGCCGATGACCACCGCCCAGATGAAATTGGTCAGGTCCAGGCCGTTGCCCAGTTTGGCCCCCACGCTCATGCTGGCGGAGAAGAAGGTGAAGCCCATCATCACCACGAACATGCTCCAAAAGCCCTTGCGGGCTTCGGTGGGAACTGCCTCCAGAGAGTAGTCGTCGTCCGCGCCCCGGCGGGGACTGGTTTGCTGTACCATGAAAACCGCCTCCTTTTTCTTTCTGAGAGGCATTATACTACAATATGGGCCCCATTACAAGAAAAAGAGGGGGTGTTCCAGCGGGAAGCCGGTCAGGCCTCCCGCTTTTTGGCGCACTTGGCGAGAAAGCGCTCGTCGGTAATGATAAACCGCTCATGAGTGCCCTGGCCAATGGGGCCCTTCTCGTCATAAGCGGCCACCTTTAACACCAGACGCTTGCCGTCCACCTGGGTGACCTCGCTCTCCGCCCAGACCTTCATCCCCACGGGGGTGGCGCTGTCATGGGTGACCTCCAGCCTGGTGCCCACGGTGCTCTGCCCCGCGTCCAGGTGGGGGGCGATGGACTTCCAGGCCGCCTCCTCCATCAGGGCGCACATAAAGGGCGTGCCGAACACGGGCAGCGCTCCGGAGCAAGCGGCCTGGGCAGTGTTGCCCTCGTTGACATCGGTCTCCGCCCGGCCTTTTAATCCTACCGTGATAGACATTGTAACATCCTCCTTATCTTTTGGTGGACTGATTATAGCACAGGTAAAAGGAAAAATCCAGTAGGGGGCGGGTCATCTGGAAATGGCCCGCTGAGGCCGGCGGGCCCCACGGACCGCCCGCTACATTTCGCTGCGGATATCCGCCATGGCGTTGAGCACTGTCCAGCCCTGGGGGAAGGGCCGGTCCAGATTCCAGACGCCAGCGCCGTACAGGCCGTAGTCCAATGCCAGCTTTACCTTGGCCTGGATGGACCGGGCGTCCTCGAACCAGACCTCGTGCTCTCCGCCCCGGTCGTCCACATAGCGCAGCCAAGGGGCCTGGGCCTGTTCATCGTATCGGATAGAGGTCCGGTGGTTCCAGGCCAGCCGGACGGCCTCCACATTGTTTACCGATTTGGCCTGACTGCCCGGCCGGTAGGGCAGGGTCCAGTCGTAGCCGTAGTTGGGAATGCCCAGGAAAAGCTGATTGGGGGTGAACTCGGTCAGGGCATACTCTACCACCTGACGAACCTGGGGCAGAGGGGCCACCGCCATGGGCGGGCTGGCATGATTGCCCCACTCGTAGGTCATCAGCAGGGCGAAGTCCACCGACTGGGCGATGAGGCGGTAGTCGATGCCCTCATACAGCCGCCCTGGCTGATTGGCGGAGGTTTTGGGGGCCAGAGCGGCAATGAGGGGCCGCCCGCTGGGGGCCAGAGCCCGGCGCAGACGGGCCAGGAACCGGGCGTAGGCCCTGGCGTCTTCAGCCCGGACAAACTCAAAATCCACATCCACCCACTGGTAGCCCCTCTGGTCCGCGGTGCGGATAATCTCCTCAATCAGTTCCTTCTGGTCGTCCTCGTCCTGGAGCAGCTCATGGGCCAGCTCGCCGGAGAAGCGCTCATCCCCATCCAGGTTGGACAGGTGGAGGACGGGGGCCACCCGGCTCTGGAGGGCAGCGTTTACCAGGGACTCGTCCCGGAGGGGGATCAGCTCCTCCTCATCAAAGCGGTAGGTGAAGGGAGTGAGGAGGGACAGGTAGGGCAGAGTGGACCGGAGCAGGCCGCGGTCGATGTAGGGATAGGCGTAGGCGTTGACGGTAAGGGTGCCCTGGGGCTGAGAGGCGTATTTTATCACAATGACCTGCCCGGGGTAGATCAGGTCCCGGCCCTGGAGAGCGGGGTTGTTGCGCAGCAGCTGGGCGGCTGTGGTGTTGTGTGTCTGAGCGATGGAGTACAGCGAGTCCCCCGAACGGACGGTGTGGGTCAGCTCAGGGTATTGGACCACGATGGTCTGACCCACCACCAGCTGGGAGGGGTCGGGGAGCTGGTTGTCCTGGAGCAGCCGCTCCATGGGGACGCCGTACTGCTGGGCCAGCCGGTACATGGTGTCTCCGGGCTGGACGACATGGATGTCCATTAAGATTACCTCCTTAGATTAGTTAAGCCTTCCCCCTACGGGGGGAAAGCTTCACAGCGCCGTCACAAATTGGCTGCTGGCGTAGCCGATGGTGCCGTTGTAGTTGACCAGGTGCCAGCCGTTGGCGGTGTTGAT
>JAAWPF010000050.1 GCA_022799835.1 Lawsonibacter sp.
ACGAGCTTTCGGCATTCGCCGGAAGCGAGCGATACGGAGCATGTGACGCCGAGGCCCAGGCCAACCAGGTGCCTCAGGGCGTTCTCCAGCTGCTGGGCTAAGCCATGCTTTAACACGCGGAAATACTCCATGGGGTCGGGCTTATTGCCCGGCCCCTCTTTTTTCAAAGAGCAGGCACATGATATGCGCCCCTACAGCCAAGAGGTTTGATGAACTGCGTATTGTGACAAATGGCACACTTGTAACTTGTCTTGCTCGACAATGGCGGCAGCTATGAGCCGCGAAATTGCAGGTGGGCCACCATGTCGGAGCAAAACGGCTATAAGCCTTTAGAATTTGTATAAAAAATCTTTGCAGACCTCATATGAAATCCCCAGATTCAGGAAAAACTGAATCTGGGGTAATAAATTATGGGATTTTTCTGCGGCAAAAACAAAACAGGCCCCTATTTTGAGGGCTGGTACTTCAAGCACCAGAATCCGCAGGAGCAGACTCCAGCGCTGATTCCCGCGTTCCATATCGGCGGAGAAGGACGCCGCGCCGCCTCCCTGCAAGTCATTTCAAGGGATCAGACGTGGTGGCTGGAGTACCCGGAGGCACAGCCGCAAGTCTCCCGGCACCCGCCGGTCATACCGTCCAGAGCGAGTCAGCACCGGGGCCAAAGACTCCGGGCAGCTGGCTGCGGCCGGAATGATAACGCCGGTATTCCCCTCAAACCCATCCATCTCGGTGAGGAGTTGGCTCAAAGTCTGCTCCCGCTCGTCACTGCCTCCCATTTTCCCCGAGTTCCCCTTCTGGCCGATGGCATTGATCTTATCCAGAGAAATATTCTTTACATAACTGGAGAAAGGCTTTCAACAGCGGTTTTCCCGTTACGCTCTTGTAGTATGCCCCATAGGAAAGCGGCTCCACATCTTTGATTGGAATGTAGGCCAGGGCAGGGTCCCGCAGGGACGGAAAGTCGGGCTGGACAGCAATCCCAAAACCAGCTTTTGCCAGTGTAATGCAGGCGTCGGCCGAGCTGCACATAAGCAAATCAGAAACAGCCCTTTCTCCGGCCAAACTGTGCTGGACCACATTCAAACGGTCGGGACATCTCTGCGGGTCCAGCAGGAGCAGCCGCTGGGTTCGGATATCGTCCTCGCCCAGCAGCTCTTTTTCTGCCAGCGGATGACCGGCGGGCAGAACGCCGGCCATCCGGACCTGCGCCAGTTCCCTGTAAATGCCATCTATCTTCTTCTGGCCTTTTTCTTGAAACGAGACAATCACATCGACCGCTTCCTCATCCAGAAGTTGATATAAGTGTTGGAAAGGCACGACCTGAAACACCGGATTCAGCATCGGACAGGAATCTGCCATCTGCCGCAGTATCTCAGGCAGCAGGCGCAGTTCATTATGGCTGTGGCAGCCGATGGAAAAGAACTGCCGTTCATCCACCACAGGCTCCTCAAACCGCTTTTTCGCCAGCGTAATGATATTCAGTACATTTTTGGCGTCGTTCAAAAAGATCAGCCCTTCCTGGGTGATCTCTACCGACCGCGTGGTGCGCTTAAACAACCGCGCGTTCAACTCCTCCTCCAAAGAGCGGATCTGATGGGTGACCGCCGGCTGCGTCACATTGAGGAGCCTGGCGGCTTTCGCGAAGCTGAGCGTTTCCGCCACAGTCAAAAAGCAAGTAAGCTGAAAGGTGTTCATAACTGCCCCTCCGCCGATTGATAAAAGTTCTTTATATGTTATAACATTTTTTGAATTAACATTTAAGGGGAAATGAGTATAATAGATGGCAGCGCCATTGCCTGAACAATTCACATTCGTTAGGAGGAATTTGAAATGAACGAACAAGCTGCCGCCAACCCGCTGGGGACCGAGCGGGTCGGGAAATTGATGATCCGCTACGCCATTCCCAGCATTATTTCCATTGTGGTCAACTCTCTCTATAACATGGTGGACCAAATCTTCAGCGGCAAATTATGACCTCTGCCTGAACAGCAGCAAACTGGGGACCGACCGCTGTGTGGAACTGATTCTCGCGGCAACTCCTTACAACAGTTTTTAAAATTCCCACTTCCCTCCGGCAGGTAAATGTGATAAAATATCTTTTATATGTGATTTCGACACTGGAAGGACTGGATATCTATGAGCAGACGCCCCCCACTGCGCCGCTCCGCCCCTGTGGAGCAGGAGAACGACGGCATTATTGAGGGCCGCAACGCCGTCATTGAGGCCCTGCGGGCCGGAGTGACTATCGACAAGATTTTTATTGCCAGGGGGGAGACCGACTCCGCCCTGGGCCATATCGCCTCCGCGGCCCGGGAAAAGGGCATCGTGGTGGTGGACGCCGACCGGCGCAAGCTGGACAGCATGAGCCGCACCCATGCCCACCAGGGGGTGATTGCCCAGGCCGCCGTCCGGGAATACGCCAGCGTGGACGACATCCTTAACGCCGCGAAGGAGAAGGGGGAGCCCCCCCTCATTGTGGTCTGTGACGAGCTCAGCGACCCACACAACCTGGGGGCGGTCATCCGTACCGCCGACGCAGCCGGGGCCCACGGGGTCATCATCCCCAAGCGCCGGTCCGCCGGCCTGACCGCCATCGTAGGCAAGACCTCCGCCGGAGCGGTGGCCCATGTGCCGGTGGCCCGGGTGCCCAACCTGCCTTCCCTGCTCAAGGAGCTGAAGGCAGAGGGCGTCTGGGTCTTCGGCGCGGCCATGGAGGGCGCCACCTCCCTCTACCAGGCCGACCTGAAGGGGCCCGCCGCCATCGTCATCGGCAGCGAGGGGGACGGGATGGGCCGGCTGGTGGCCGAGAACTGTGACTTTACCGTGTCCATCCCCATGTTTGGCAAGATCAACTCCCTCAACGCTTCCGCCGCCGCCGCTGTGCTGCTCTATGAGGCAGTCAGGCAGAGGATGGGGAATCCGTAGGGGCGGACATCATCCGTCCGCACGATAACGCGGCAAATTCCGGTAGAACGGGCGGGCAATACCCGCCTCCACAGCCTAGAACCAAGGAGTCCCGCCCATGCGCGACCATGAAACACAACAGAATAACAGCGACCTGATCGACATCAAGTCGCTCATCGGGGACGCCGACGGCGGGGACTACTCCCTGGACGACATCATGGCCGAGTACGGCCACCCCGCCCCTCCTCCGGAGAAACCAGAGGAGGACCCGGAGGAGCGGTTCAATACCATCGACCTGTCCAGACTCCCCCGGCCCGCGCCCCGGCCGGACGGCCCGGTCCGCCCCCAGGGCAGGGTGGTAGCTTTCCCTGGCAGCTGCCCCGCTCCGGCGGTGGAAGAGGGGGAAGCGGCGCCCCCCCAGCCGGAGGAGAGTCTCCCTGTACCGGACGAGCCCAAGGAGGAGAAGGACATTCCGGAGCCGGTC
Organism: Lawsonibacter sp.; assembly: GCA_022799835.1. Taxonomy (GTDB): domain Bacteria; phylum Bacillota; class Clostridia; order Oscillospirales; family Oscillospiraceae; genus Lawsonibacter. The sequence goes on from JAAWPF010000050.1 coordinate 3,389, forward strand.
GAAGAGACTTCCACCCCTGTGATCCCTTTTCCCAAGGAGGAGAGCCCCATTTCCGCCTTCATCAAGGACCTGAGCCGCAAGGCGGATGACTACGCTGACCACATGTTTGAGGCGGACGAGGCCATCGACAAGAAGGAGGTCCGCCGCCTGGAACGGCTCATCCCCGGCACTGACCAGGAGGAGGTCGACGATGAGGCCCCGCCACCGCCCCCCTTCTGGCACAGGGTTCGCAGGCCGGAGAAACTGCCTCCCGACACCCCGCCCCAGAAGCTGGCCTGGAAATACGGCAGGGGGCTGAAGTGGATGCGGACCCGGGCGCTGCTGGTCTTTCTGCTCACCCTCCTGGCCCTGGGGCAGACCCTGGCCCCCCTGCTGGGGCTCACTTGGGCCGCCCCGATGGATCGGCCGGACGTCCAGTGCTGGGTCTCTGTGGGGCTGCTGGGGGCGGGCACCCTGCTGGCCATTGACGTGCTGCTCACCGGCATCGCCCGGGCCTGCTTTCTGAAATTCGGCATGGACACCCTAGCCGCCCTGGCCTGCGGCTTCACGCTGGCCGACGGCACCGCCCTGGCTCTGGGAGAGGCCACCCCTGACCGCCTGCCCTACAGCCTGGTCTGCCTGGCGGGGCTGTTCTGCCTGCTCCATGGGACCTATCACAAGCGCTGCGGCCTGCGGCTCAGCTGCCGTACCGCCGCCTCTTCCGCCACCCCCTACCGGGTCACCCTGGAGCCAGGGCTGTGGAACGACCGGGAGACCTACGCCAAGTGGTCGGGCCCCCCGGAGGACTTCGGCAGTCAAATCCAGGCCGATGATGGCGCCCAGCGGATCTTTCGCCGGGTCTGCCCCCTGCTGCTGCTGGGAGGCGCTGCCTTCGCCCTCCAGGTGTCCGTTGGAGGGGCGCACCCGGAGCGGCTGCTGTGGGCCCTGTCCGCTCAATTTACCACCATTGCCGCCTTTGGTTCCTCTCTGGCCTTCGGCCGCACCTTCCACAAGACCGCCCGCCGCATCAACCCCGGCGGGGCCGCCCTGGCCGGGTGGCCGGGGATTTCCGCCTCCCGCCAGGGCAGCTGCGTGCTCATCACCGATGGGGACCTGTTCCCGCCGGGCTATGTGGAGCTCAACGGCTTCAAGGTCCTGGGCGACTACTCCTCCGAGCGGGTGGTGGCCTACACAGCCACCCTCATCCGGGAATCGGGCAGCGGTCTGACCCAGCTGTTCCACGACCAGCTGCGGTCCATGGGCGGTCTGCTGCGCCGGGCTGACAGCCTGCAGTGCCACGAGGGAGGCGGCCTGTCGGCCAACATCCGGGGCGACCAGGTACTGGTGGGCTCCGCCGCCTTCATGAAGCTGATGGAGGTCAAGCTTCCCCAGGGACTGAATGTGAAGAGCGCCGTCTTCTGCGCCATCGACGGCCAGCTGGCGGGCATCTTCGCCCTGAGCTATGTCCTGCCCGACACCGTGTTCCCCGCTTTGGAGGAGCTGATGCTGGAGCGGGTGGAACCGGTTCTGGCCACCCGGGATTTCAACCTGATCCCCGCCATGCTGCACCAGCGCTTCAAGCTGGCCGCCGACAAGATGGCCTTTCCCCCGGTGGAACGCCGGCGGGACCTGTCCGACCCGGACCAGATCCGCCAGGGGACCCTCACCGCCCTGCTGTGCCGGGAGGGTCTGCTCCCCTTTGCCGAGTCCATCGCCGCCGCCAAGCGGCTGCGCTGGGCCACCCGCCTGGGGGCCTGGCTGTGCTGCGTCAGCTCCCTCCTGGGGATGCTGCTCGCCGCCTACCTCACCTCCGTGGGGGCCTACACCTCCCTGTCCCCCCTGAACCTGCTCATTTACATGTTCACCTGGCTGGCACCGGTCTGGTTCCTCTCCGGCTGGGCTCACCGGTTTTGAAAGCAGCGCAAGGCGCCGCCCAAACGGGCGGCGCCTTGTGTTATCTCTCTTTCAGCCGTTTCAGCAGCAGGCACAGCGGCCGGCCCAGAAACAATGCCAGGAAAAAGTTGCCCAGACCGTGCAGCAGGTCAAAGGGAATGCCCGCCGCCCAATAGGAAAAGGCCGCCCAGGGCCCCCCCGCCAGGTAGGGCAGGGCGCACAGCGCCCCGAAGGACAGCCCAAATCCTCCGCTGGCCACCGCCCACAGCAGGGGCGGCCTTTCCTTTTCCCGCCCCAGAAACAGCACAACTCCCGCCCACAGGGGCCAGATATACAGGTAGCTTACCCACCAGATATGGAAGCCAAACACCAGTCCCTCCAGCAGGACAAAAGGGAAGATGATGTAAAACACCGAGTTCCCGAACGCCAAGGTGTAGACCATCACCAGCAGGGACACCGGCTCGATGTTGGGCAGCGGGGCCATGGCCAGCTGGAGGACCACCATCACCGCGGCCAGCAGGGCGCACAACACCACCCGGCGGCTGGCGCCGCGCAAGCTGTTCCGGTCCATCGCTCTAGTAGCTGGACATGGTCAGCTCAAAATGATCGCCGTCGGCGATTGGGGTGGCATCCACACCGGTGTCCACCCGCTCTCCGCTTTTGGTGACGCACCACCACTGGTTCAGGCTGTCTTGGGCGGTCTCGCCGTCCACGGTGGTGATGAACAGGCCATAGGGGCCCTGTTCCCCTTGGACCAGCTCCTCATCCGCCAGCATCTCACCCAGATAGGCCGCGCCGGTGTGATAGGTAAACTCCTTGGAGCTCCCGTCGCTGTGGACCACCTCCACCGCCACCGTCTTTGCCCCTGCCTGGGTCTGCGGTCTGGTAAAATACCAGATGCCCAGCATCAGGGCAGCGGCCACCGCCAGGGCGGCCACGGCAAATATTGTCTTTCTGTTTCCTCTCATGGTAAAACCTCCTCGCCGTCTCTCGCGGCATATTTCTCCTCCAGGCAGGTCTTCTGACTTGAAGTTCCCCGCCGGACCCCGCCTTCCCAGTCTCCCAGTGGCGTATTGAGGCCCGGCTCCCCTCTCACAGCGGCGGGACCGTGCATTTCTTCCCTATTCTCCCGAATCTCAGCATCCGGGCACCTGGAGCGGAGAAATTATACCACAGCTTGGCTCAAAAGGGAATACCGTCCCGCCCCGCGGGAATGAAACCGCGCTCCGCCGCATCGAGGGCGGAAGCGTGGACATCCCCCTGAACGGTATAGCTCCGCTGGAATAAACTACTTGCAATCCCGGAAAAATCGGGTAAAATAGAGATACCGTAAGGAAAGGGCCCCGCCTGCGGCGGGGCCCTTTTCACAACAAAGGAGGTTTTCCTATGTCCGACTGTTTATTCTGCAAGATCGCCGCCGGGGAGATCCCGTCCAACAAGGTCTACGAGGACGAGAAATGTCTGGCCTTTTACGACATCGACCCCCAGGCCCCCACCCATTTTCTGGTGATTCCCAAGGCCCACATCGGCTCTGTCGCCGAGGTGAACGGGGACAACGCCGCCGTGGTGGCCCACATCTTCACCGTCATCGCCCAGCAGGCGAAAAAGCTGGGTCTGGACAGCTACCGGGTGGTGTCCAACATCGGCGGGCAGGCGGGGCAGAGCGTGCCCCATCTCCACTTCCATGTCCTGGCCGGCCGGGACATGACCTGGCCTCCGGGTTAAGCGGCCATGTTTGTTAAAAATCCGGAATACTTCCTCACAATCGTCAAGGAGCGGAGCATCTCCAAGGCGGCGGAGCGGCTCTACCTCTCCCAGCCTTACCTGAGCCAGTATCTGGCCAAGCTGGAGGGCGGCCTGGGGGTAGTCCTGCTGGACCGCTCCCACTCGCCGCTGAAACTCACCCCGGCGGGGGAGCTGTTCCACGCCTATCTGGAGCGGCAGAGCTTTCTGGACCGGCAGTTGGTCAGCGACCTGCGGGACCTCCAGGACAAGAAGCGGCCCCTGCTCCACCTGGGGGTGTCCCCCTGGCGGGGGTCCATCCTGCTGCCTGACGTGCTGCCCCGGTTTGAGGAACAGTACCCTGACGTCCAGGTAGTGCTCCACGAGGCCCCGGTGCCCGAGCTGGGGGCGCTGGCCGAGGCTAACGTCATCGACTTCTGCGTCATGCAGCCCCCCGGCGACCTGACCGAGCTGACATACGAGCCGCTGATGGAGGAGCATATCTTCCTGGTGGGCCACCGGGACCACTCTCTGCTCCAGGGACTGGACAGCACCTACGACGATCCCCGGCCCTTCCCGGACCTGCGCCTGCTGGAGCACGAGCGCCTCATCATGTTGCCCCCCGAGTGGCGGCTGTCCAAGCTGCTGTACAACACCTTCTCCGTCCACAATGTGGAGCCTCAGAACCTGCTGGTGACCACCAACACCACCACTGCCATCAATCTGACGGCGGAGAAGCTGGGCTTCGCGTTTTTGCAGGAGAGCGGCGTCTCCCGCACCCCCTACCTGGACCGGCTGGCCTGCTTCACTGTGGGCGAGCCGCCCTTGACCTGCCCGTTGGCGGTGGTCTATAAGAAGAACGGCTTTTTGTCCCCCGCAGCCAGGACCCTCATCGACCTGATTAAGGAGCATTACAGCAGATACGACCGGGCGGCGGAGTAGAGAAAGCCCCCCGCCTGATAGGCCGCGAAATCCCAGGGGTCAAAGACGGCTCCCGGCTTCCACAAGGGGGCCAGTACCTCCCAGACGAAGCCGCAGACCAGCAGCAGAGGGACGGTCTGCTGCCAGGAGCGGATGGGCGGCAGCCCGCCCCGCCGCAGGAGCAGGTCGGCCCAGGCGGTGATGGCCGCTCCGGCGAAGAGGTCGTTGGCGTAGCAGCGCAGGAACCACCCCGGCCAGCCGCCCGTGACCTGGCTGAGCCACAGGCGGTTGCCCAGATAAAAGACCCCCGCCGCCAGAAGGACGGCCAGGTCGAAGCGTTTTTCTCTCATAGGAACGACAGCAAAATGACCGCCCCGATGATGCCCACGATGACGGCCAGGGCCGTCATACCGAAGGACATGGGCTCCTTGGGTTTGGAGAGTATCAGATCTTTAGGGTCAATGCCGGAATAATCCGCCAGGACGTGGGGGTCGGTCTCCTCGCTGTCCTGGAAGAAGAGGAAACAGCTGGGGTAGGACAGGGCGTCCCAGGCCAGATAGGTCTGTTCCCTGGTGAGCTCTGTGCCCAGCACCACCGGTGCGGAGGCGGCCAGCTCCTGAGCCTCCCGATAGTTCAGCTCTCTGTCCAGAGGCGGGGCGTGGAAGATGCCGCTCTTGGACAGGCGGATCAGGTCCTCTGCGGGAAGGCTGCTCCAGTTGGAGCGGGCTTTCAACAGAACAGTGTACCCCTTGGGCTGATTTCCTCTCAGACTGCGCCCGCAGTTGGGGCAGAACTGGTCCAGCCCGCTGACGATGGCCTGACAGCCGGGGCACCGCTCCGGGGCGGCAAATTGGGCGGACTCCTCCCCCAGCAGCAGCCAGTCGGAACTCACCCCCAGCAGCCGGCACATCTGGGCCACATAGGCCACGTCCGGGTTGGTCTGGTCGCTCTCCCACTTGCTCACCGCCTGCCGGGACACCCCCAGCTTATCCCCCAGCTGCTCCTGGGACAGCCCCGCCTGCTTCCGGGCCAGGGCGACGCGTTCTCCTAATGTCATGTGTAATCCCTCCTTTTTCTGATATCAGGATACCAAAAACGGGCCCCTCTGACAAGAAAAGAAAGCTGGAAGTTTGTCAACCTGACGTTGACAGAGAGAATTTCGGGAAAAAACCGCCCCCGCTCTTGACACCTTCCGGGGAAGATGTTAATATAATAAACTATCAGCGCGAAGAACGGAAAAGTAGCGTCTGCCCAAGGGACAGAGAGGGCCCCTCACCGGCTGAAAGGGGGCCTCCGGCGGAGGATGTGAAGTGCGTCCGGGAGCGCGGCGGGCAATGCCGCCCGGGTTGGCCCCGATACCGGCCTTTCGAGTGAAAAATGAGAGTGGGACCGCGAGTCATCGCCTCTTATGCCCGTGCGGGCGTAAGGGCGTTTTTTGTTTTGTAGGGGCGGATATCATTCGCCTGCCATATTCGGGCGGATCATATCCGCCCCTGCTTAACGGAGGGAATCATATCACTATGTTCAAAGCCTTGAATGAAATGCTGGAGGCCTATCAGCGCCGGGACCCGGCGGCCCGGTCCAAGCTGGAGATTTTTCTGCTGTATCAGGGGGTCCACGCCACCATCTACCACCGGCTGGCCCACTGGCTGTACTGCCACAAATGCCGGTTTCTGGCCCGGTTTGTCTCCCAGTGGTCCCGGTTCTGGACGGGCATCGAAATTCACCCTGGAGCGAAAATTGGCCGGCGGTTCGTCATCGACCACGGCATGGGCATTGTCATCGGCGAGACCGCCGAGGTGGGGGACGATGTGCTCATCTACCACGGCGTCACCCTGGGGGGCACCGGCAAGGACCAGGGCAAGCGCCACCCCACCATCGGCAACAACGTGCTCATCTCCTGCGGGGCCAAGGTGCTGGGGCCCTTCAGGGTGGGGGACAACGCCCGCATCGCCGCCAACGCCGTGGTCCTCTCCGAGATCCCGGAGGACGCCACCGCCGTGGGCATCCCCGCCCAGATTGTCCGCATCGCCGGCCGCTCCACCCACTACGCCGACGACGTGGACCAGACCAGCGTCAACAACCCCACCCTGGAGAAGCTGGCCGCCCTCAACGCCAGGCTGGAGCTGGTGGAGAAGTTGCTGGATGAGAAATATTTGGAGCAAAAAGAGGGGAGGGAACCCAAACGCACACCCTAACTATAACCGCCCCAGCTCCAGGCCAATGGAGATACCCGCGAGAAGGACAGCACGTTCCTGATTAATGTCGATTTTCAACAGTTCCTCTTTTAATGCTTCCATCCATTTTTTCGCTTCCGGGCTCACGGTTTCTAGCTGGTTGGTCAGTCGATCTACCTCGCGCCAAGCCGCCCGAGTCTGTACGGCGGTCTCTTGCTGGAAGCGAGAGATAAGGTTTTCAGCGGCATATAGAGTAAGAGCATCTATCAGACTTTCCATAATATCTCTCCTGTTCGCCTGATTCCGTACATACGTACGTCATACAGGCATATTATATCCGCACATACGTACTTTGTCAAGGGGTGAATTTATTTTGTCTGTTTTTTCGGAGCGGTTATCCTTTTTGAGGAGACAAAAGCATATTTCTCAGGAAGCCTTTTCAAAAGAAATTGGAATTTCAAATCGTGCTTATCAATATTACGAAACCGGGACGCGGGAACCAACACTTTCTGTTGCTGCCAAAATTGCTGATTTTTACGGTGTTTCCTTGGACTATTTGGCGGGACGATCAGAAGAAAAATAAAAAATGGAGGAAAAAGCCATGCAATTATACAACAG
>JAAWPF010000001.1 GCA_022799835.1 Lawsonibacter sp.
GGTGAGCCACACCGACTCCCCCTCCACCTTGTCCATGCCGTCGTTCCAGTCGCCGCTGCCCATCTTCACCAGGCCGTGGGGACCGGTCCCCCGTCCCAGGGCGCACTGGATCGCGGCCAGGCCGTGGCGGTAGAGGCTCTCCCGGTTTTCGCTCACCTGGGGGACCTCATAGCGGTCCTTCTCCCCCGGTTCCAGGGGCTTGGCGGTGAGATAGGGTGCCTCCTCCTCCAGAACAGCCCAATCCCCGGTCACAGCGCAGTACCGGCTCAGCACCCAGGGCAGCCACAGCAGATCATCGGAGATGCGGGTGCGCACTCCGGCCCCCTGGGGCGGATGCCACCAGTGTTGGACGTCCCCCTCCTCAAACTGCCGGGAGGCACACAGGAGCAGCTGCTCCCGGGCCCGCTCAGGCCAGGTATACACCAGGGCGGCGGCATCCTGGAGCTGGTCCCGGAAGCCGAAAGCTCCGCCGTTCTGATACTGGCTGGTCCGGGCCATCAGGCGGCAGGCGATGACCTGATAGAGACACCACCCGTTCAGGTACCGGTCCAGGGCCCTATCGGGGGTCTTTACGGTCAGGGCGGATACCTTACCCTGCCACCATGCCAAGGTCTTTTCCTGTTCCGCGGAAAACGCCTCCCGGAAGAAACGGGAGCAGGGTCTGCCCTCTTTTTCCTTGGTCACCAGGCAGACGGGCTTCCCCTCATTCAGCGCAGCGGTGACCGTCTCCCCCTCCCCCAGGCGGTAGAACAATTTGCCCGCCCCACCGGTCAGGGTGAAGCGGAGGATACGCCGGTTCTTCTCCAGGGGAACAAATCCCTCGGTGACCAGCACGGTCGGCTTTTGGCCGTCCGCCTCCAGACTCCCGGGCAGCTTCTTCTCCCACCGGGCGAAGCCGGGGCCGTAGGTGACGGTGCAGGGCAGGCCGTCCCCGGCGGCAAAGATGGAGTACTCTTCTCCCTCAAAGTTTACCATAATTTTTTCTTGTCCACCTATCGTCAGAGGGTCATTGACCCAGGAGATCAGCTTTCCTTCCCTGGAATTTCCCCCTGACCAGAGCAGCCCCGCTCCGGTCTCATCGGTAAGCCAGCCAAATTCAGGGTTACATAACACCTGCGACCATCCCACTGGGGGCAGATCCGTTCCGCACCGAAGGATGACGGTGTCCCCCTCCATCCTCCAGGGCGCGGGGGCCGGGGACAGGTGTACCGGGGGCGGAGGGGCAATCCTCTCCTGGACGGCCCCATCCTCCAGCGGCAGCACCGCTCCTGCCCAGGACAGCACCGCCGGGGCGGCCTCGGGGCCGGTCAGGTGGATGCCCCCCCTTGCCCCCAGAACGGACTGGGCTCCCATCTTCTTCAACTCCTCGGTCAAGGCGGAGCGCAGGGGCCGGCGGTAGTCGCCCCCCTCCTCCAGCAGGAGGATCAGATCAAAAGAGTACCCCGCCCGGGTGAGCAGCTGGTGCCAGCGGCACCACAGCGCCGCTTGGTCCACCTGGTCCTCCCCGGACGCCCTCCCGGCGGCGATGGGCAGGTCGCCAGAGATGCCGAAGGGCCACAGGGCAGACTGGGGCAGGCGGTCCGCCCTGTCCTCCACCCCCTCCAGCCGGGAGAGCAGGTCGAAGGCCTCCAGGGCCTCCCTCTCGCTGAGGGCCAGTTTCCGGACCAGGGAGGACAGCAGGACGGGACCGCCCTCCTGTCCGCCCAGCATCCGCAGTGCCCCCTCCCGGACGGCGGCGGGGTCGTCCCCCGCGGCCAGGGCCAGGGTATGGGACAGCCGCTCCCCCGGGGCCAGGGAGACGGGGATACGGACCATCAGACACGGATCAGAGCCCACAGCATTTTGGAGGGGGCCCGGCCTTCGGCCTGGCAGGGCCCGCAGTCCGCCCCGCCCCAAGGCGGCCGCCCGGTCCAGACAGGCGGACGCCCCTTCCCCTGTCCAGGCGGCAAAGAGGCACAGGCCCTTCTCCTCCCCCCTGGACCGGCGGCGGAACAGCGCTCCTCTCTCCTCCAGGGTACACTCCAAAAACAGCCGTGAGAAGGCCGGGTGGGCGTCAAAGTCCCGCTGAGAGCACAGGACGGGCTCCAGGTAGAGAAGCAGCTCCCCCTCCAGCCGCTTTTTGCCGGTCAGCTCGATCCGGCGCACCTCCCCCCGCTCCCGCCGGGGGACAAACAGGGTGGTTTGGACGGAGAGGCCCTCCCCCTCAAAAGACCAGGCGGCGCCCCCCGCATGGAACTCCCAGCGGTAGTTTCCTTCGGTCTGGTACAGGGGCGCGGGGGTCAGCCCTACCAGACCGTCGGGACCGTTAAAAAAGGCGGACACCCCGGCAGGGGCGTAATACTCCCCGGGCCGGGCCAGAGTGACGGACGCCTCCCCCGACCGGGAGCGGGTGAGGCCGTTGTCACAGGCCAGCACACTGTAGCTCTCGCCCCCCACCAGATGGCATCGGGGGAATTTCAGGCCATACTCCTCCCCCGCCCGCTCCAGCGCGGGGCCGGAGTCGGGCCGGGGCTTGTGGGGAAAGTCCCGCTCCTCCTGCCTCATCACCGGGGCCCCAACCGGCACCCGCTCCTGGAGCAGTTCCCGGAAGGCGGACATGTCGCAGTCCTTCATAAACCGCTTCTGCATAATGTTGTCCCGCAGAACATTGTCCATAGCCACCAGGCTCATGCCCAGATGGTGGGACATATAGGAGCGGACCGCCTCATATTCCTCCCCTCCGGCCAGACGGGCAGGGGTGAAGTCCACCGCCTCGTAGAGGCCGTAGCGGCCCTCCAGCCCCATGTCCCGCAGCCGGCGCAGATTGCGCAGGGCGCTCCGGGGGGCCAGCAGTAAAGCCAGGAAGGAGGCATAGGGGGCTACCACCAGCTCGGTGTCCAATCCCCGTTTCAGGCCCAGCGCCTGGACCCCGTGGGCCTTATATTGGTAGCTCATGCCGGGGTCGAAGGCGTAGAACCCGGATTCGGAGATGCCCCAGGGGGTCTTGGTCCTGTCTCCCCGGCGTTTCTGGGCGTAGACACAAAAGGACAAAGTCTCATACAAAAAGGAGTTTGGCTCGCTGGGCAGCAGCAGATTGGGCATGAAATACTCAAACATGGTGCCCGTCCAGGATGCCATGCCGCAGTAGTCGTTGTCCCCCAGCAGCATTCGGCCCAGCCGCCGCCAGTGCCGGGCGGGCACCTCCCCCTTGGCCAACGAGATAAAGCTGGTCTGCCGGGCCTCGCTGGCCATCAGGTCATAGTACCCGTCGGTGAGCCGGTCCTGCTCCACCTCATAGCCGATGGAGAACAGCCGCCGCTCTTTGTCAAACAGCGGGGCGCAGTCCATGGCGTCGGACAGGGCCTCGGCCCGCTGAGCCAGCCCCGCCTCTCCCCACTGGTACAGCCCTTCCCGCAGGGCAATGAGGCAGCCCCGCAGGTTTCCGCTGTCCACGGTGGACACATACCGGGGGTGGAGCGGCTGCCCGGTACTGGTGTCGTACCAGTTGTACAGGTGCCCCTTCCACTTGTCCAGCCCCTCCGCCGCATCCAGGATATGGGAGATTAGCTCCACTGCCCGCCTGCGGGGGGCCAGGTCCAGGTCGGCCGCCGCCATCACCGACAGAAGGGCCATGCCGATGTTGGTGGGGGAGGTCCGCCGGGCCAGCATGGGACCGGGCTGTTCCTGCCAGTTGTCCGGGGGGAGGTAGTGGTCCTCCTCCCGGAGGAAGTCGGCAAAATACCGCCAGATGAGGGTGGCCTCGTGGAGGAGGAACGCCCGGTCGGCGGGAGGCAGGGCCTTCCCCTGACCGGAGGGCCAGCTCACCGCCCAGGCCAGCAGCGGGGCCAGCAGCCAGACCACGCCCACCGCCTTTCCAAACCTCAGCTGGGCAAAAAACGCCACAAAAATCCCCGCCGCCGCGGAAAACCAGGCCTTTCTGTAGTAGAACGGGATGCTCCCTTTTCCCTTCTCTGTCTGGGCGGCGGTGACCCAGGCCAGCATGTTCCGGTGAGAGACGGTCATCCGCCACAGGGCGGAACCGATGGCGGTAAGGGAGATATAGGCCTGATAGGGCAGAAAAATCAGCTGGATGGCGGTCTGCAAAATGGCCCCGGCCAGGCCGGCGATGACGGTGGAGTGGTACCGCCGCCGTTTCCCCGACCGCCGGATGGCCAGCTCCGCCCCGGACAGCAGCAGATTGGAGGCGGCGGCCACCACCGCCACACCCCCCGCCCAAGCAAACACTCTGCCCGAGAAACACATACCCAGTACCAGGGTCAGCAGGGTAAAAACAGGGCTCAGGGAACGGCGCAGGTTATCAAAAATCTTCCACCTGGCCAGGTGGGACAAGGGGTTATCCTCCTTCCCTCTCCGGGCACTGGGGACCCGGCCAAAAAGCCAGGGCAGCAGCTGCCAATCCCCCCGAATCCACCGGTGGAGCCGGGCGTAGTAGCCGTAGACCTGCCAGGGACAGCCGTCGGTGAGCTCCACCTCCCCCAGCAAGCCGGCCCGGAGGCAGCTGCCCTCCAGCAGGTCGTGGGACAGGACGGTGTTGTCGGGAAAGCGGCTGTCCAAACAGGTGTAAAAGGCGTCCACTGAGAACACCCCCTTGCCGGTGTAGGTGCCCTGGTCAAAGAGGTCGTGGTACACGTCGCTGGCAGTGGACCCGTAGGGGTCCACGCCCCCCAGCCCGCCGAAAATCTTGGCAAAAAAGGATTTATTCGCCGCCTCCAGCTCCACCGCCACCCGGGGTTGAAACAGGGCGTGTCCGGCGGTGACGATCTTCTTTTCCGGGTCGATGACCGGCTGGTTCAAGGGGTGGAGCATGGCCCCGGCGAGCTCCCGCGCGGTGCCCACGTTCAGGCTGGTATCTGAGTCCAGGGTAATCACATACTTCACCCCGCGCAGCCACTTCTTCTCCCCCGCTTTCATCTCCAGGCCGGTCCGCTTCCCCTTCAGCAGCCGGACCAGTTCGGTGAGGGCCCCCCGTTTCCGCTCCCAGCCCATGTAGCGCTCATCCCGGTCGCTGAATACCGGGGTGCGGAAAAACAGGTAAAACCCGCCGTTGTACTTCTCGTTGAGGGCATCCACCGTCCGGCGGGCGCTGTCCATCCAGGCAGTCCCCTCCTCTCCCATAGGGACGCCGCTGTCAGGCAGGTCGGCCAGGACGCCCAGCCTCAGCTCCGGCCCCGCGTCCCGGTTGGCCAAGCGGTAGCGCTCCAGCAGGGCGGCTAATTTTGGCCCGCTGTCCTCCCCGGTGAGGAGGGACACCACCACGCACAGGGTCCGGCCCTCCTTGGGGATACCGCCCTCCAGCTCCATTCTGGGCACCGGGCGGGGCGGGACCAGCCGGACCAGGAGGAAATCCAGCACATTCTTTACAATGTCCGACAGGGGCAGAATCAGGAGGACGGCCGCCAGCGGCGTCCCCGCCGCCCGCCACAGGGCCAGGGCGGCGGCCAGGGACAGCCCTGTCACCGTCAGGCCGTAGCTCACTCCGGAGCGGGAGCGCTCCGGCTTCCCCAGGGGTTCCCGGTAGAGATACCAGCCCACATGGTTTTTGGCCCCCCGCCCCGTCCGGGCCAGTTCCAGGGCGTGCCGGGCGGTCTCTTCCTCCCCCAAGCCCTGTTTTTTTGCCAGCTGGCACACTCTCTGCCGGTAACGGCGGCGGGTATCCTCGTCCATGCGGGGATAGTGGCCCGAGGGGTCCTGGCGGAGCACCCTCTCCACCTGGCTTGCCCCCTCCAGCACAGTGCCCCACTCCGCCCCTGACAGGGCCCGCAGGGCGGTAAAGACCGCCCCTATCTCCTCCGGGCACACTCGGCCCTCCTTGAAAGCCTCCAAGCCGCCGCACAGTTCGGCCAGCTGCTCCACCAGCGCTCCGGACAAGGCGGGCACCAGCAGGGACAGCTCCCGCTCGGTCAGCGGGCACACCGACTGAAAGCCCTCCAGATAGAGGGCCAGCTTCTCCTGATCCAGGCCGGGCACCGCCCACAGCATCCCCCGGACACAGCTCTCCAGCAGGGCGGAGCCCTGTTCCACCGCCCGCAGAGGACCGCCTCCCTTGAGAGCCGCCCGGGTCCGCTCCCCCTCCCGGACGGCCAGGTAGTGGTTGTCCAACAGCCATTCCACTCCTCCGGGCAGGCTGGTCTGGGAGGCGCTCCAGAGATTCAGCGCCTCCCGGGTCCGGCAGATCTGCTTCAAGCTCCTGCCCACCGCTCTGGACAGGGCCCGACAGGACACGGTCCCCCGCGGTTTCAGCTCCCGGGCGGCGTTGGCGGCATAATTTTTCAGATGGGCGTCATCCATGGGGACGTGAGGGCTCATATTCATGATAAAACCTCCAGAGGCTTTTCTGTCCAGTTTTCCCCCGGCTCTGGCGGAATATACCAAAAGAGAGCGCCGCGCCGTCAAGGATTTGTACTTGACAAACAGGACAATCTGTGCTAGACTTTCAAAATGTAAAGTCAGTCAGCTTTACATTTTCAGGACGAAGGAGGTCGTATTCCATGAAAAGTCAGGCCTATCGTATGACCATGCTCTTCGATTTCTATGGCGATGTGCTGACGGACCGCCAGAAAGAATTTTACGACCTCTACTACAACGAGGACCTGTCCCTGGGCGAGATTGCCGAGAACTACGGCATCACCCGCCAGGGCGTCCGGGATGTGATTGTCCGGGCGGAGGCTGTCCTTACCGAGCTGGAGGACAAGACTGGCCTCATCAAGCGTTTCCACACCATGAAGGCCCAGCTGGACCAGGTGTTTCAGGACGCGGGCCGGATGGTGGAACTGGCCGCGCGGCTGGACAGCGCGGAGCTGGAAACTCTGGCCCTTCGGGTCAGGGACACCGCTGACACCCTGCTGAAGGAGTAGATCCATGGCATTTGAAGGACTTTCCGAAAAGCTCTCCGCCGCATTCAAGAAGCTGCGGGGCAAGGGACGGCTGTCCGAGGCCGATGTAAAGGAGGCCATGCGGGAGATCCGTCTGGCCCTCCTGGAGGCCGACGTCAGTTTTAAGGTGGTCAAGCAGTTTGTGGCCCAGGTCACCGAGAAGGCGGTGGGGGCCGATGTGCTGGAGGCCCTGTCCCCCGCCCAGCAGATTATCAAAATCGTCAATCAGGAGCTCACCGACCTGATGGGCGGCGCGGCGGCCAGGCTGACCATCGCCTCCAAGCCCCCCACAGTGGTAATGATGGTGGGCCTCCAGGGCGCGGGCAAGACCACCAACGGCGCCAAGCTGGCCGGGCTGATGAAGAAGCAGAACGGCAAGCGCCCCCTGCTGGCCGCCTGCGACATCTACCGCCCCGCCGCTATCCAGCAGCTGGAGGTGGTGGGCAGTCAGCTGGACATCCCCGTCTTTCAGATGGGGCAGACCAACCCGGTGGACATTGCCAAAGCCGCCGTGGAGCACGCCAAAAAGCACGGCAACGACATGGTCTTTTTGGATACCGCCGGCCGGCTCCATGTGGACGAGGAGCTGATGGACGAGCTGCGGGCCATCAAGGCCGCGGTGGAGCCCACCGAAATTCTCCTGGTGGTGGACGCCATGATTGGCCAGGACGCGGTAAACGCCGCCAAGGCCTTTGACGATGCCCTGGACATCGACGGGGTGGTCCTCACCAAGCTGGACGGCGACGCCCGGGGCGGTGCGGCGCTGTCCATCAAGGCGGTCACCGGCAAGCCCATCAAGTTCGTGGGCGTGGGCGAGAAGCTGGACCAGATCGAGGTCTTTCACCCCGACCGCATGGCCGGCCGTATCCTGGGCATGGGGGATATGCTCTCCCTCATTGAGAAAGCAGAGCAGAGTTTCGACCAGAAAAAGGCCCTGGAGCTCCAGGAGAAGCTGCGCAAGAACAAGTTTACCCTCACTGACTTCTACGACCAAATGAAGCAGCTGAAAAATATGGGTTCCCTCTCCGACATCGTCGGGATGCTCCCCGGCGTGAAGGCCAGCGACCTGGAGGGAGCCTCCATGGACACCAAACAGCTCCAGCGGATGGAGGCCATTATCCTGTCCATGACCCCCGCCGAGCGTGAGGACCCCAAGCTGCTCAATTCCAGCCGGAAAAAACGCATTGCCGCCGGCTCGGGCACTCAGGTGGTGGACGTGAACCGGCTGCTCAAGCAGTTCGACATGCTCCAGGCCATGACAAAGCAGTTCACCGGCGGCAAAATGCCCAAGAGCCTGCGCAAGATGATGGGCAAAAAAGGCCGGGGGATGCCTGGGATGGGCGGAGGGTTCCCCTTCTAAAAGCCTCCTTTGACAGAGGAGGCGGCTGGCCGAGGGCCAGACGGAGGATTGTATTTGCGCAGTAAAATATATGAAATAAATAAGGGTTCGCAAACCTGGTTTGCGTGGCATGTTTCGCTCCGCGAAGCACAATCCCCACCCGGCTTCGCCGGGAGCCCCTTTGCCAAAGGGGCCTCCTGAAGCGTTGGCAAAACACGTTCCTGTGTTTTCCATATAAACAAACAAATTCATTTGGAGGTGAAGATACATGGTTAAAATCAGACTGCGCCGCATGGGCGCCAAGAAAGCCCCGTTCTACCGCATTGTGGTGGCTGATTCCCGCTATCCCCGTGACGGCCGTTTCATCGAGGAGATCGGCATCTACAACCCCGTCGTCAACCCCGCCGAGCTGAAGGTGGACGTGGACCGGGCCCAGGCCTGGATCAAGACCGGCGCTCAGCCCACCGAGACCGTCCGCGACCTGCTGAAAAAGGCCGGCGCCCTGTAAGGCTGGAGGTTACCGATGAAAGAGCTTCTGACCTATGTGGCCCAGAACCTGGTGGAGCACCCCGAGCAGGTGTCTGTCACTGAGGTCGAGGGCGACGGCGAGACCGTTCTGGAGCTACGGGTGGCCCCGGAGGACATGGGCAAGGTGATTGGCCGCCAGGGCCGCATCGCCAAGGAGATCCGTGTCCTGATGCGCTCCGCCGCCCAGCGGGCGGGCAAGCGAGTCAGCGTGGACATCGTCGATTAAACCAAGGGCGCAGGGGGATCCCCTGCGCCTTTCCTTTCAAATTGGAGGACAGTATGCACTGGTCAGACACACAGCTGGCTGAGATCAGATATTTCTGCACCAGCACCCGCAGCCGGACACCAAAAATCCTGGCAGGACTTCCGCTCAAGCTCCAGCTTGGCTTTATCCTGATTATCTTCTCCCACTATCAGGTCACAGAATTTCAGATTTCGGATATCAAAGCGTTTTACAAATTGCTTTATACCCCCCATTTCAGGCCGGATCAGCTGCGGGCTCCCTCCCCCGCCCGCATCGCCAAGGCCCTTGAACAGCTGGACAAAGACCCCAACTGCCAGATTAACGTCCAGTGCCTGGAGGAGGACCGCTATCGGATTCTTTGGGTCAGCCCCATCTACGCGGACGACTATGTGAAGGAACTGGATTACGGCTATGAGCGGGGATATGTCCAGTATTTTATGGAGGAACAAATATGCTGAAACAATATTTAGAGGTGGGCAAGGTCACCAATGTCCACGGCCTGATGGGCGAGGTGAAGGTCCAGCCTTGGGCGGACTCGCCGGAGTTTCTGTGTCAGTTCAAGACCCTGTATCTGGACGAGGCCCACTTCCCCATGACCGTCCAGCGGGCCCGGGTCCACAAGAACATGGTCATCATTAAGTTTGAGGGCCCCACCGATGTGCCCAGCGCTCTGTCCCTGCGGGGAGCCACCCTCTATATCGACCGCTCGGACGCCAAGCTGCCCGAGGGAGCCTTTTTTCTGGCGGATATCTACGGCCTGGAGGCGCGGGACGCCGCTGACGGCACAGTTCTGGGCAGTATTGCCGACGTGCTCACCCTCCCCGCCAACAACGTCTATGTGATCAGAGGCGGCGAACGGGAGCTGATGATCCCCGCCGTCCCCCAGTTCATCGCGGAGACCAGCATTGACGGCGGCTATATCCGGGTGAATATGATGGAGGGCCTGTGATGAATCAGGAGTGGAAGGGGCCCCTGCGCCTGGGCGTGGTGCTGTTTGGGCTCTATCTGGCCATCCATTACTGGGAAAAGCTGTCCGCTCTGGCCGTTCTGGCCGTCAGCGCCGGCTTTCCTCTGGTGCTGGGAGCGGTCATCGCATATGCCGTCAATATCCTTATGAGCATGTATGAGCGCTGGTACCTCCCCAAATCGACCAGCAGAGCGGTGGCTCGAAGCCGCCGCCCGGTGTGCCTGCTGCTGGCCTACGCCAGTCTGGCGGCCCTGGTGGCGCTCATTGTGGGCATGATCCTGCCCGAGCTAATTCAGAGCGTCACCCTCCTCCTCCAGGAGCTGGTACCCCTGCTTCAGAAGCTGAGCGTAACAATCAACGAAAACCAGGAGCAGCTGGCCTCCCTGTCCGGGCTGTTCCTGGCCGACGGAACCGTCAACTGGCAGGAGCTGGCCGTCAAGGTCGTCAACTTCCTGCTGGCCGGGCTTGGGGGTGTGATGGGTTCCCTGGTCTCGCTGGCCTCCGCCGCTGTGTCCACCGCCTTTACCGCCATCGTCAGCGTTATTTTCTCCATCTACCTGCTTATGGGCAAGGAGACCCTGGCCAGGCAGAGCGCCCGGGTGCTGAAAACCTATCTGAAACCCAGCTGGTACAGCCGCCTGCTCTACTTTCTGGAGACGCTGCACAACTGCTTCCGCCGTTTCGTGGTGGGCCAGTGCACCGAAGCGGTAATTTTGGGCCTGCTGTGTATGGTTGGGATGCTGCTGTTCCGGTTCCCATACGCCTCCATGGTGGGCACCCTCATCGGCTTCACCGCCCTGATTCCGGTGGCCGGCGCCTATATCGGCGCGGGGGTGGGGGCCTTCCTCATCTTCACTGTCTCCCCTGTCAAGGCTCTGCTCTTTCTGGTGTTCATCTCCGTCCTCCAGCAGCTGGAGGGCAACCTGATCTACCCCAGGGTGGTGGGCTCCTCCATCGGCCTGCCCGGCATCTGGGTACTGGCCGCTGTCACCATTGGCGGCGGGGTGCTGGGCATCGGCGGGATGCTGCTGGCCGTCCCCCTGGCCGCCACCTTCTACCAGATTCTCCGGGACGACGTGGACCGGCGAAATCAGGCATAGACGCCAAACACCGGCGCGGGAAAATTCCCGCGCCGGTGTTGTTTTCTTATGCGCTTACTTCCTGAGCTTAAATCTCTTGGTCTGGGCCTCCATCACCTGGACCTGGGAGAACAGCTCAGAGCTGACCGCGGCGGACTCCTCACTGCTGGCGGAGTTGCTCTGAACCACGGCGGAAATCTGACCAATGCCCTCTGTAACCTGGGAGATGGACTCCGCATCCTTCTCTACCGCGCTGACGATGGCGCTGATGGCCTCGTTGGACTGCACCACCAGCTCCAAAGTCTTGTTCAGCGTAGAGGAGACCTCGCTGACGATCCGGCTGCCTCGGCCGGTAGCCTGGACGGAGTTTTCGATCAGGCCCTTGGTGGCCTTGGCGGCCTCGTCCGACTTGGAGGCCAGGTTTCGCACCTCATCGGCCACCACGGCGAAGCCCTTGCCGGCGGAGCCCGCCCGGGCGGCCTCCACGGCGGCGTTCAGCGCCAGGATGTTGGTCTGGAAGGCGATATCCTCGATGGTGGCGATGATCTTTTCGATCTGCTGGGAGGCCTCGGTGATATCCTTCATAGCGGCCACCATCTGCTCCATCTGCTGGCCGCTGATGGTCACCTGTTCCCCTGTCTTGCGGGCGTTCTCCTGGGCAATTCCCGCAGTTTTAACGTTATCCGACGCGCTCTTGGACAACACATCCAGGGTGGCATACAGCTCCTCCACAGCGCTGGCCTGCTCGGTGGCGCCCTGAGCCAGGTTTTGGGCCCCGCTGGACAGGTGCTCAGCGTTGCCAGA
The DNA here is from genome assembly GCA_022799835.1 of Lawsonibacter sp. Classification (GTDB taxonomy): domain Bacteria; phylum Bacillota; class Clostridia; order Oscillospirales; family Oscillospiraceae; genus Lawsonibacter. Next base: position 11,834 of record JAAWPF010000001.1, read on the forward strand.
CACCCGCTGCTGGGCCTGACAGATGCTGTCAATGGTATCTGACAGGCCAGCGGTCAGGGTATCAATCGACTCCTCGATGGACCGGAACTCCCCGATAAAGGGTGTGGCGGTCTTGACATCGAAGTTGCCCTGGGCCATCTGCTCCATGATCCGGTTCAGGTCCCATATGTACCCTCGAATCAGCCCCATGGACTTCTCCAGCGTGTTGGCCAGATCTCCCAGCTCGTCGTTGGTCTTGTGGTCCAGCGCCATGTCCAGACTGCCCTCCTGAAGGGGCTGGACCTTACGGGTAATATGCAGAATGGGGGCCAGGACGTTCTTCAGCACATACATCACAAGGCTGACAAGGCAGAACAGGGCCAGCACCAAACAGACCGCGGTAATGCCCTGCATCCACATGATGGTGGAGCGCATCTGGTTGGTGCTCTCCTGGTTCAGGGTGCTCGCCCGGTCAATCACCTGGTCCAGCTTGGCCACCAAGGCACTCAGGTTGGACTGGATCGTCTCCTGATAGTAGTTCTGAGCCTGGACCGGACTCACAGCCATCATGCTCTGCACCTCGGCTACGGACTGGTGCAGAGCCTTGTGCATAGGCTTGATCTCATTGCGCAGGGCCATGATCTCCGGATCGTCTGTACCGGCCTCGCCATAGATCCACTGACCCAGGACACACTGGGTATCGTCAGTGCCCGGGAACTCCCCGCCGGCGTACAGGGCCTTGCTCAGATTGCTGGACCATCTGTAATGGGCGGTCTCCGCGCTTTGGGCCTGGCTGAGCACCGAGACATTCTCGGCACTCTTCTTCTGCATCCTCTCAACCCGGAGCAGGTTAAATGTGGTAACCCCGCTGAACAGCAAAACGGACAGCAGTGCCGCAGCAACTCGGATAAACACAGTCCTTTTGATACTCTTACGCATAATCAACATCCCCATTTCTTTCATCATACAAACAGGCAGCACATTTCTGCCTTCAGAAAGATAATTCAGTATATCATACCCCCGTTTTCATTTCAACACCTTTTCTCATTTTTATGAAAAAGGACTGCCCGATGTCAATCCTTTTGGCAAATTCTTCTTTTATTCCAGCGGATATTCCACCGTTCCCCCAAATATCAGCAGCGCAGAGCGGTCGAAGCCCGCCGCCCGGGCCAGCTCCGCCGCCCGGTGGTAGCCATAGGCGACGGTCCCAGCACTGTGAGCGTCGGCGGTAAGGATGATCCGCCCGCCCATCCTCCGCCACTCCTCCAGAAGGAACACAGCCGGATAGGGGATGCTCCGATACCCCCGGGACATGGCCCCAGTGTTGACCTCCAGCAGGGTGGCCTCCGGGTCGGCGGCGTGGAGGGCACCCAGGGCGGCGGCCCGATAGCGGGGGACGGTCTCGTCCAGAAAGCCGCCGTCTTCGTTAAATTTGGTAATCAGGTCGATATGGCCCAGGATGGTGGGCTTCCGGGCCGCCATGGCGGCCACGTCTCCGAAATAGGCCTCCGCCATAGCCAGAAAGTCCCCGGCAAAGTGCGTCCGGCAGTCCTCCTCCAGCTTCTCCGGGGAGAAGTCCACGCTGGCGAAGCCCCCCGGGCGGCGGAGGTTGTGGACCGAGCCGATCCAGTAGTCCGCCCACTCCGGCACCGGCTGGGGGGACAGGCTGTCCTGCTCGATGCCCAGCAGCACATCCATCTTTCCGGCGTATTCCTCCCGCAGGCGGAGAAGTTCCGCCCGATAGTCTGTCAGGTCCTCCGGCAGGGTGCAGCCCTGGTCCCAGGGGACCTCCGTACGGCTGTGGCCCGAGGCCCCGAAAGAGACCGCCCCCGCCTCAAAGGCCGCCCGGGCCATCTCCGCCAGGGTATCCTTTCCGTCGCACAGGACAGAGTGGGTGTGGACCGTGCAGAATTTCCTCACTGCATCCGCTCCTGCTTCACCTTGTGGTCCACCACATGGCGCTTCTCCAGCTCCCGGGTGACATCCTCCACGGTGATACCCATCTGGACCATCAGCACCATCACATGGTAGCACAGGTCGGCAATCTCATAGACGGTCTCCTCCCGGTCCTCTTTCCGGCCGGCGATGACCACCTCGGTGCACTCCTCCCCCACTTTTTTGAGAATCTTGTCCAGTCCCTTGTCAAAGAGGTAGGTGGTGTAGCTGCCCTCCTTGGGGTCAGTCTTCCGGCCCTCAATCAGCCGGTAGAGGCCCTCATAGCTGAAGGCTTTCAGCTCCTCCGACAGGTACACCGGCTGGAAAAAGCAGCTCTCCGCCCCGGTGTGGCAGGCGGGGCCGTCCTTGACCACCTCTACCACCAGAGCGTCGCCATCGCAGTCGGCGGTAATGGAAACCACATGCTGCCGGTTCCCGCTGGTCTCCCCCTTGCGCCACAACTCCTGCCGGCTCCGGCTCCAGAAGCAGGTCCGCCCCTCGTCAATGGTGATGGCCAGGCTCTCCGCGTTCATGTAGGCCAGGGTCAGCACCTGCTTGGTGTAGTGATCCTGGACAACGGCGGGGATCAGGCCCTTTTCGTCAAATTTTAAATCCATGCAAGATACTCCTTGTTGTCTAATCGCATTCAGTATCGATACCCCGCAAGTGAAGCTGTTGGATCAGCGCCTCCGGCGGTTCGTGATACATGTTGAAAATAAACTCCTTCAAACGGGGGAACTGCTCCAGTTCCCGCTCCGTAATGGCGGTGATATCAAAGGCTTTTCCGTCCTCAAAATACTCGTCAAAATCGCCCCACTGGGGGTTGATCTGGTAGTAGATATCCAACTCCTCCCCCACATACAACTTTTCCACCCGATCAGCCAGGCTGGCGGGGACTTTCAGTTCCTGAAAATACGCCTCCGCTTCCGCGATGTGGGGCAGCAGCCGCTGGATGGACATCTCCTCAGAGACGGTCTCCAAATCGCCGGCATAGCGCTCCATAAATTCGTCCCCGCCCCGGTAAGGCTCACCCAGCAGCTTCTGCTCATACATCAACTCCTGGACCACAGCCAGTTTGAAGGGGAAGTTGTCAAACTCCAGATACTCCTCCTCCACAGGAGCGGGCTTCTCCGGCGCCGGCCGGCGCCAACTGCTGAACAGCATTACAGCGCCCTCCCCTCAAATCCGCATTTCCACGCCCTGCTCCCGCAGATAGCGTTTCAGTTCCTTGATGTCCACCTGCTTGGAGTGGAAAATGGAGGCGGCCAGCCCCGCGTCGATACCGGGATGGGTGAACAATTCCGCAAAGTCCTCCATCTTGCCCGCCCCGCCGCTGGCGATGATGGGCACGTTCACCTTGGAGGCCAGGGCGTCCAGCATCTCCAGGTCAAAGCCGCTCTTTACCCCGTCGGTGTCGATGGAGTTGAGGACGATCTCCCCAGCCCCGGCGGCCACACCCCTGACGGCCCAGTCGATGGCATCGATGCCGGTGTCCTCCCGGCCCCCCTTGGCGAACAGGCGGAACTGGCCGTCCACCCGCTTCACATCCATGGACAGCACCACACACTGGTCGCCGTATTTCCGGGCCGCCGCCCCGATGACCGAGGGGTCAGCGATGGCCCCGGAGTTGACCGAAACCTTGTCCGCGCCGCACTTCAGCACCCGGTCGAAGTCGTCCACCGTTCGGATGCCGCCCCCCACGGTGAGAGGGATGAAGATCTCCGACGCCACCCGGCGCAGGATGTCGGTAAACAGGCCCCGGCCCTCGGCGGAGGCGGTGATGTCGTAAAATACCAGCTCGTCCGCCCCGGAGTCGTTGTAGAATCGGGCCATCTCCACCGGGTCGGCCATATCCCGCAGGCCCTGGAAGTTGGTCCCCTTGACCACCCGCCCGTCCTTTACGTCCAGGCAGGGAATGATACGCTTGGCTAACATGTGCCCACCTCTTCCATCACAGTTTTCAGGTCCAGCCGCCCGGTGTACAGGGCCTTGCCCAGAATGGCGGCGCGGGTGCCGATTGCTTGCAGCTCCCGCAGCTCCTCCAGGGAGCTGACCCCGCCGGAGGCGGTGATGTTCAGCCCCTTGATTCGGGCCAGCTCCCGGTACAGCTCCAGGTTGGTCCCCTGCTCCGCCCCGTCCCGGCTGATGTCGGTGTAGATGACGGTCCGGACCCCCGCGTCCCGCAGGCGGCGGCAGAAGTCCACCCCCCGCTCCCGGGACAGCTCCTTCCAGCCGTTGACGGCCACAAAGCCGTCCCGGGCGTCCACTCCCACGGCAATCCGGTCGCCGTACTTTTGGGCCATCCGGGCGGTGAAACCGAAGTCCTTGACGGCAATGGTGCCCAGAACGCACCGGCCCACCCCCAGGTCCAGGTACTGGCGGATGCGCTCCTCGGTGCGAATGCCGCCTCCCACCTCGATGTACAGCCCGCCCTGCTTCACAATGGCGGCGATGGTGTCAAAGTTGGCCAGAGTGCCATCCCGGGCGCCGTCCAAATCCACCACATGGAGGTATTGCGCCCCGGCGGACAGGAAGTCCCGGGCCACGGCCCGGGGGTCCTGACCGTAGACCGTCTCCTTGTCGTAGTCGCCCTGGAACAGGCGGACCACCTGGCCCCCCCGCAGGTCGATGGCGGGAAAAATCTGCATCATTCTCTCTCCTTTACAATTCGGCAAAGGCCCTCAGCAGCCGCAGCCCCGCGTCCCCCGACTTCTCCGGGTGGAACTGGACTCCCCACACGTTCCCGTTCCGGGCCGCTCCGGTGACGGCCACGCCGCCGTACTCCGAGGTGCCCAGGGTGCTCTCGGCACAGTCCCGGGCGTAGAAGCTGTGGACGTAGTAGACGTACTCCCCGTCCTTGAAATACTTGAACAGGGGGTCGTCCTTCACAATATGCAGGCTGTTCCAGCCCATATGGGGCACCTTGATGGACTTATCATTCAGTTCGGGCCGCAGGTCCGCCACCTGACCGGGGATCAGCCCTAAGCCGTTGTGCTCGCCGTACTCAAAGCCCTTGTCGAAAAGCAGCTGCATCCCCAGACAGATGCCCATAAGGGGCTTGCGCTGTGCCTCCTCCCGGAGGACGGGCACCAGGCCGGTGTCCTCCAGCTTGGCCCGGGCGTCCCCAAAGGCCCCCACGCCGGGGAAAATGATGCGCTCCGCCGCTCGGAGCCGCTCCGGTGAGCGGGTCACCTCACACTCCAGCCCCAGCGCTTTCAGGCTGGAGGACAGGGAAAACAGGTTGCCCACGCCGTAATCAACTATCGCGATCATTTACAGCACCCCTTTCGTACTGGGAATCTCGTCCGCGTGCCTGGGGTCCAGGGCCGCCGCCATTTTCAAGGTGCGGCCCATCCCCTTGAAGACGGCCTCCAGGATGTGGTGGGTATTCTCCCCCGCCAGCTGGCGGATGTGAATGGAGCCGGGGCAGCTGCGCACAAAGCCCAGCCAGAACTCCTTGGCCAGCTCGGTGTCAAAGTCCCCCACCTTTGGGGCGGGCAGGTCCACCGCCCAGCCCAGACAGGCCCGGCCGCTCAGGTCGGCGGCGCAGAGGACCAAGGTCTCGTCCATGGGCAGGAGGAACTGTCCGTAGCGGACGATCCCCCGCTTGTCCCCCAGGGCCCGGGTGAAGGCCTGCCCCAGGGCGATGCCGATGTCCTCCACCGTGTGGTGGCCGTCCACCTGGGTGTCCCCCCGGCAGGTCACCGTCAAATCGAAGTCCCCGTGGTGGGCAAAGAGCTCCAGCATGTGGTCCAGAAAGCCCACGCCGGTGGTGATGTCCGCCTTTCCGGTTCCGTCCAGATCCAGAGAGAGAGAAATTTGGGTCTCCCGGGTGTCCCGCTTGATTTCGGCCGCGCGCATCATGATTCCTCCTCCAGCAGTTTTGTAATTTCAGCCGTCAGCCGCTCCAGCTGCTCCATGGAGCCCACCGTGATGCGGACATAGTCCTCAATCCGGCCGCTGTCCGCCCACCAGCGGACCAGAACGCCCCGCTCTTTCAGCCCCCGGTACAGCGCGCCGCCGGAGAGTCTGCCGCTTTTGGCAAAGACAAAGTTGGCCTGAGAGGGCAGGACGGTGAAGCCCAGCTCCTCCAGCTGTTCGGTCAACCAGGCCCGGTTATCCCGGATGGTCCGGCAGCAGCTTTGGAAGTAGTCCCCGTCCTCCATGGCGGCCGCCCCGGCCAGGAGGGACAGGCGGTTGACGTTGTAGGGGTTGAAGCTGTACTTCACCCGGTTCAGGGCGGCAATCAGCGCCTCGCTGCCCAGGGCGAAGCCCAGCCGCCCGCCGGCCAGGGAGCGGCTCTTGGACATGGTCTGAACCACCAGCAGGTTGTCAAACTGTCCAATCAGCGGGACGCAGCTCTCCCCGCCGAAGTCCACATAGGCCTCGTCCACGATGACCAGCCGGTCCGGTCCGGCCTCCAGCAGACGCTGAATCTCCGTCCGGGGCAGGGCCATGCCGGTGGGAGCGTTGGGGTTGGCGATGACCACAGTGCCGGGGAAGTCCATGTAGTCGTCCACGCGCAGGGAAAAGTCCTCTCTCAGAGGGATCAGGGTGGCCTCCAGACCGAACAGAGCGGCCTGGGAGCGGTAAAAGCTGTAGGTGATATCGGCAAAGGCCACCCCGATTCCCGCACCGCAGAAAGCCCGGAAGGCGAAAGCGAGGATCTCGTCCGAGCCGTTGCCCGAGATGACGTTCTCCGGCTTTAAGCCATACCGGGCTGCAATGGCCCGGTTCAGCTGTCCGCAGGTAGGGTCGGAGTACAGCTTCAGCTGCTCCAGCTCTCCCCGGGTGATGGCCTCCACCACCTTGGGAGAGGGCGGGAAGGGGCTCTCGTTGGTGTTCAGCTTCACATACTCCATGTCCACCGGCTGCTCGCCGGGGGTGTAGGGGGCGAGGCGCGCCGCCTCGGGGGAAAGGAACCGGCTCATAGAAATCACCTCTTTGTGTTATGTCAACTCATGTTTTGCCTCAATCGCCGCCGACAGCTTCTCCAGCAGGGTGTCGATCTCCTTGGGGAGGAAGTGGTAGGCGGCCCGGTTGGCGATGAACCGGGCAGAGATGGGCATGAACTCGGTCAAAACCTTCAAATTATTCTCTTTCAGGGTAGTCCCCGTCTCCACGATGTCCACGATCACGTCGGACAGGCCCAGAATGGGGGCCAGCTCAATGGAGCCGTTCAGCTTGATGATGTCGATGTCCCGGCTCTGGGCGGCGAAGTAGGCCTTGGCGATGTTGACGAACTTGGTGGCCACCCGCAGGGGCCGGCCCGGGTCGTCGGTGAAGTCCGCCGGACCCGCCACACACATCCGGCATTTTCCAAGCCCGGTGTCCAGCAGCTCATAGACGTCGGCCCCCGATTCCTCCAGGATGTCCTTGCCCACAATGCCGATATCCGCCGCCCCGTGTTCCACATAGATGGCCACGTCGCTGGGCTTGACCAAAAAGTAGCGGATACCCGCCTCGGGGTTCTCCACCACCAGCTTGCGGGTCTCATTGTAGTTCTCCGGACAGCCGTAGCCCACGCCGGCCAGCAGAGCATACACCTTATCCCCCAAGCGGCCCTTGGGCAGGGCTACGCTGAGAAGCTTCTTCCGGTCCGCCGCCGGAGCGGGGTCGGTGAAGCGGTTCAGCTCATCCAGGTAGAGGGCGTAGCCGATGGCCTTGGCGCCGGGGCGGAACTGCTGGGCCAGCAGGTCGTACCGCCCGCCTTTCAGCACCGCCCGGGGCAGGCCCTCCAGATAGCCCTGAAGGACCAGACCGTTATAGTAGTCCATGTCGTTGACCAGGGACAGGTCCAGCTTGAGGTGCTCGGTCTGCCCCTGTTCCGCCAGGGCTTGGCACAGGGTGCGCAGCTCGGTGAGGGCGCTCCCCATGGCCGCGTTCAGGGCCAGGGGCTCCGCCGCCGTCAGGACGGTCTCCCAGTCTCCGGCCAGGCCGGACAGACGGCACAGGGCCTCCGTCCCCTGACGGGACAGGCCGGCCGCCTCCCCCCGGCGCTGGAGCTCGTGGGCGTTCCGGTCCCGGATACAGGTCAGCAGCTGGGGCCGGACGACCTCCGGGGCCCCCACGGCATCGAACAGACCGGTGACAAAGCCCATGTGGCTCAGCTCCAGCACGAAATCCCGCCCGGTGAGAGCCAGGCTCTGGATGGCCAGAGACACCGCCTGGGCGGTGACCTCCTCGTCCACCCCGCCGACACACTCCAGGCCCATCTGGCTGATCTCCTTGAAGGTATGGCTCTCCTGGCTGGGGCGGTAGACGTTCTCCACATAGTAGTACCGCCCGCAGCCGTCCTCCCCCACCTGGGCGTTCTTGGCGATGGAGAGGGTCACGTCGGGCTTTAACGCCAGCAGCCGGCCGTCCAGGTCGGTGAAGGTGATGACCTGCTCGCTGGAGAGAAACCGGCGGTTCTCCTGATAGAGGCCGTATTCCTCGAACCGGCCCATGTGGTACTGCCGGAAGCCGGCCCGCTCATAGAGCAGCCGCACCTGCAAAGAGATCCGTTCCTGGGGGCGGAGTATGTTTAAATCCAATTCCATAAGGGTGTCCTCCCGAAATGCTATGGTGTCAGTTTACTCCTGCTTTTTAGCAAAGTAAAGCGCTAATTCGTTAAAACATCACTTTCTCCCTTTTGCACAAAGCCCGTCTGGCAAAAAGGACCGGATACAGGAATTTTGCCTCCTGTACCCGGCAAAATGGCGGACTAGTTCCCCAGTCCCTTGACACGCAGACGGTTCAGGGCCCAGGCCAGGGCGGCCTGGGCCACCTGGTGCTCCTGTCTGCTCCGCTTTTGAAGCAGGGCCTCCCGGGCCTCATCGGCCTCCCGCTGAGCCCGGGCGGCATCGATCTCCTCCGGGCGCTCAATGGAGTCCACCAGGACCAGCACCTCGTTTCCCTCCACCTTCACCATCCCCGGAGAGATGGCGGCCGCCTGGACCGGCTGTTCCGGCGGCTGGAACCGCAGCGTTCCAGGACGGACGGCAGCAATCATGCTGGCGTGGCGGGCCAGGATGCCCAGCTCCCCGTCACTGGTGGGGACGGTCATGCTCAGGCAGGGTCCCTCATAGAAAATCCGGTCCGCCGCCAGGATGCGCGCCTGAAAGCTCTCCATCAGTTTCCTCCTGTCTCCATCCCTTTGGCCTTCACCGCCACGTCCCGCCAGGTGCCCACGTTGTAGAACGCGGCCTCGGGATACCGGTCCATCTCTCCGGTGATGATGGCCTCAAAGCTCTCCAGAGTGTCCTTCAGGGGCACATAGACCCCATGAATACCGGTAAACTTCTCCGCCACATGGGTGGGCTGGGCCAGGAAGCGCTGGATGCGCCGGGCCCTGGCCACCGTTTTCTGGTCCTCAGCGCTGAGCTCGTCCATGCCCAGAATGGCAATGATATCCTGGAGTTCCCGGTACTTCTGCAAAATCTCCTGCACGCTCCGGGCAATGCGGTAGTGCTTTTCCCCCACCACGTCCGCCTCCAGAATCCGGGAGGTAGAGGCCAGGGGATCCACTGCCGGGTAGATGCCCTGCTCCGAGATGCGCCGGCTCAGGACGGTGGTGGCGTCCAGATGGGCAAAGGTGGTGGCGGTGGCCGGATCGGTCAGGTCATCGGCGGGGACGTATACCGCCTGGACCGAGGTGACCGAGCCCGACTTGGTGGAGGTGATCCGCTCCTGGAGCTCCCCCATCTCATTGGCCAGAGTGGGCTGATAGCCCACGGCGGAGGGCATCCGGCCCAGCAGGGTGGACACCTCGCTGCCCGCCTGGACAAAGCGGAAGATATTGTCGATGAACAGCAGCACGTCTTTGTGCTCCTTGTCCCGGAAATACTCCGCCATGGTCAGCCCCGACAGGGCCACCCGCATCCGTACGCCGGGAGACTCGTTCATCTGGCCAAAGACCAGGGCGGTCTTGTCGGACACGCCGCTCTCCCGCATCTTGTGCCACAGGTCGTTGCCCTCCCGGGAGCGCTCCCCCACGCCGGTAAAGATGGAATAGCCCCCGTGCTCCATGGCAACATTGTGGATCAATTCCTGGATGAGCACCGTCTTGCCCACGCCGGCACCGCCGAACAGGCCGATCTTCCCCCCTCTGGGGTAGGGCTCCAGCAGGTCGATGACCTTGATGCCCGTCTCCAAAATCTCCACCGCCGGGCTCTGCTCATCAAAGGCGGGGGGCTTTCGATAGATAGACCGCACCGGGGTGTCCTCTGGAAGAGGCCCGCCGCTGTCGATGGGCTGGCCCAGGACGTTGAACATCCGCCCCAGAGTGACCGGCCCCACCGGAACCTGGACCGTATGGCCCGGAACGTCCACCGCCAGCCCCCGGGCCAGGCCCTCGCTGGGGGAGAGCATGATGCACCGCACGGTATTGAGGCTCACATGCTGGGCCACCTCCATCACCCGGACAGCGCCGTCCTTCTCCACGGTGAGTTCCTCCCGCAGCCGGGGCAGCTCACCATCGACGATCTCCACATCCACCACAGGGCCGGATATCTGTACGATAATGCCTCGTTCCAACTCCCTGTCACTCCTTTTTCTGATGGGATTGCTTCTGGGCCCTGGCCCCGGCGGAGACCTCGGTGATCTCCTGGGTAATGGCCGCCTGCCGGACCCGGTTATACTCCAGAGACAGGTCCCCCAGCAGGTTCTCCGCGTTCCGGTTGGCGCTGTCCATGGCGGTCATCCGGGCGTTCTGCTCGCAGCAAAAGCTGTCGATGAGGGCGCTGTAGATAAAGCCGGACACATAGCTGGGCAGCATATTGTCCAGCACAGAGCGCACACCTGGGACAAACTCAAAGGGTTCGGCCACCACCCGCTCCCCCGGGGGCGGAGCGAAGTAGGTGCGGTGAAAGGGCAGCACCCGGGCGGACCGGGCCCGGAAGGACATGGCGTTCTCCATGTCGGTGTAGACCACATAAATCTCTTTCAGCTCCCCCCGGTCAAAGCCGTCCAGCAGCCGGGCGCTGATCTCCCGGGCTCGGGCCATGGTGGGGTTTTGGGCGGTATAGAGAAAACTGTGCTCAATGGGGATGTTCCGCTGGGCGAAAAACCGCCGGCCGAACTCCCCCACCACAAAGAGCTTGGTGTCCGGGTGCTGGTCCAGCAGCTTCATGGCCTCCCGGATGGCGTTCTGATTATAGGCCCCCGCCAGCCCCTTGTCGGCCGTGATGACCAGACAGCCATAGGTTCCCTCTCTGGGCGTGTCGTCTCCCACGGGGTAGAAGTATCTGCTGTCCACGTCGTTGGCGGTGCGGAAAATGCGTTTAATTTCCCCCCGCAGGGCCTCAAAGTAGGGGCGGGTGTTGTCCAGCTCCTGGCGGGCCCGGCGCAGCTTGGTGGAGGCGATGAGATACATGGCGTTGGTGATTTTCTTCGTCTCCTGGACGCTGGCGATATGGGCCTTGATCTCTTTTGTTCCCGCCATACCGCTCACGCCCGCCTTCCGACCGCCAGATACCGCCCGGCAAACTCTTGGGCCAGACTGATGATCTCCTCCCGGTCCTCCTGTGTAAGCTTCCCGGTGCGGTCAATGCGCTGGCACAGCTCCGGGGCCTGCTCCTCCAGACAGTCCAGCAGTCCGGAGCGGAAATCATCCACCCGCTCCAGAGGCACCTCCCGCATCACATGGGCCAGGGCGCACACCAGCAAAATCACCTGCCGGTGCTGGGACAGGGGGGCGTACTGGGGCTGGCGCAGCAGGCGCATCAGCCCCTGGCCGTAGGCCAGCTGGCGCTTGGTGGCCTCGTCCAGGTCGCTGGAAAACTGGGTAAACACCTCCATCTCCCGGTACTGGGCCAGCTCCAGCCGGATGGCCCCGGCGGCCGACTTCATGGCCTTGGTCTGGGCGTCGCCGCCCACCCGGGAGACCGACAGGCCCACGTTGACGGCGGGCCGCTGGCCGGAGAAGAACAGGCCGCTCTCCAGGAAGATCTGTCCGTCGGTGATAGAGATGATGTTGGTGGGGATATAGGCGGACACGTCCCCCGCCTGGGTCTCCACAATGGGCAGGGCGGTCATGCTGCCGCCTCCCAGCTCGCCGCTGAGGTGGGCCGACCGCTCCAGCAGCCGGGAGTGGAGGTAGAACACGTCGCCAGGGTAGGCCTCCCGGCCCGGGGAGCGCTCCAGCAGCAGGCTCAAAGCCCGGTAGGCCACGGCATGCTTGGACAGGTCGTCATAGACGATGAGCACATCCCGGCCCTGGTGCATGAAATACTCCCCCAGGGCACATCCGGCGTACGGGGCGATATACTGCAGGGCGGCGGAGCTGCCGGCCGAGGCGCTGACCACGCAGGTATACTCCATGGCCCCCCTGCGGGACAGGTTCTCCACCAGCTGGGCCACCGAGCTGGTCTTCTGCCCGATGGCCACATAGATACACACCACGTCCTTCCCCTTCTGGTTCAGGATGGTATCCAGGGCGATGGCGGTCTTGCCCGTCTGCCGGTCCCCGATGATGAGCTCCCGCTGGCCCCGGCCAATGGGAAACATGGAGTCGATGGCCAGCAGGCCGGTCTCCATGGGGGTGTTCACCGGCTGGCGTTCCAGAATACCGGGGGCGGGATTCTCAATGGGCCGGTAGCCCTCCGCCTGAATGCGGCCCTTCCCGTCCAGGGGCACTCCCAGGGCGTCCACCACCCGGCCCAGGAAATCCTCTCCCACGGGCATCCCGGCGGTTTTCAGGGTGCGGCGGACGATGCTGCCAGCGCTGACATTTTCACTGTCGTCAAAGAGCACACAGCTTACGCCATTCCGGCGCAGGTCCTGAACCATCCCCTTCACGCCGGAGGAAAAAATCAAAATTTCGCCGTACTTGGCATGGTCCAGCCCGTCCACGGAGGCAATCTCGCTGTCCACCGCGCGCACACGGCCGATCTCCTCCGGGACCGCGGCCAGCTCCCACTCCTCCACGGCTTGGCGCATCAGCGGGATGATGTCATTCTCTCCCGGCTGGATCTGACGCAGATAGTCCTGGAACTGCCGGATTCGACCGTCCAGAGTCCAGTCATAGATGTCGGAGCCCACCTGAAGCTGGAAGCCGGAGCGCAGCGTCTCGTCCCGCTCCCAGTGAAGGGGCACCTTCCGTCCATATTTCCGGGCGAGGAACCGGGCAAAACGGCTCTGCTGCTCCTGGGTCGGCTCCTGGGCGCTGCGCAGCTGGGCGGTCAGGCGGCCTCTCTCAGTCCTCATTCTCGTCTCCCCTCTCCGCCAGGTCCAGGAACTGGTCGAAGGGGTCAGCCTGAAGGGCCAGCCGCCTGGCGGCGGACGCCGCCCAGGACAAGGATACGTCTCAGCAGTCGATTCATAGCAAAAACCCCCTAAGATTTCATCTTCTCTTTTTTCTTTGGCTCTCCAGGCTCGGAGACCTCCCCATAGTACATAGACACCAGCATGGTGAGCACATAGGTCTGGATCAGGGCGTGGAGCAAGGTGAACAGCACCCCCACCGCCACCGGAAGGATAAAGCTCAAGCTCACATAGTAGTACACCAGCTCCGTCACCAGCAGGCCGCTGAGCAGGGCGCCGAAGAGCCGGAAGCTCATGGAGATAGGCAGGGAAAACTCCTTCAGCGTCCGGCCCACGCCCCTCACTCCGTTTCCGGCAATCCCTCCGGAGAGGATCACCAGATAGGACAGCGTCCCCATGGCGATGGCTGCGTTGATATCGGACAGCGGGGCGGGCAGGGTGACCGGGCGGCCTTGGACTGTCATCCACTGCAGCCCCAGCAGCTCGAAGAGGGTGCCCGCAAAGATGAAGGCCCCGGCCCCGAAGATATAGGCCCCCAGAAACCCGCACCGGTGGGGGCTGCTGCCTGAGGACATGCGGTCAAAGAGGCCCACCGCCTCCTCCAGCGCCAGCTGGAGCTTTCCCGGCACATACCGGAACCGGGGGATGGCAAAGACCCGGAGGAGGGCCGCTCCAATCAGCAGCGCAGCTGTGACAAGAAAGGCGGAGATCAGCCCAGGGGTGACTTCCATCAGGCCAAACAGGTCAATCCGGTTGACGTCGTGGAGCACCGCGTCCCGCATGGTCTCCTGCACGCTCTCCGTCCGGCCGGCGAAGCCGGCCCACAGCGCCCCGATCAGCAGCAGCAGAATCACTCCCAGCCACAGAACCAATCCCTTTTTACTCTGTCTCATCAAACATCCCTTCTCCGAAAGAACTGGCCGCGCCCAGCGGACACGGACGTCATCTGCCTCTATTATAGCCCCCGCGGTGCCGGTGTCAAGGACTCAGCCCGCGCTTTTCCTGTGATTTAAGTGGAGATAGGCCGCCCGAAACAGGGAGGAGGTCAGCATGGCCCCCACCGCCAGCGCCGCCGCCATACCGAAGGTATGCAGCAGGGTGTCGAGAAAGCGCCCGGTATCCCCCGCGACGCAGTAGCTCATGGCGTAGTAGATGCCGCCGCCGGGCACCAGAGGCAGCAGGGCCACCAGCAGATAGCCCGTCACCGGACAGCGGCGCAGCCGGGCCATGACCTCGGCATACAGCCCAATAGCCGCCGAGGCCAGAAAGGCGGCCAGGATCGTGCTCCCCGCCAGCAGGTAAACCAGCCAGCCCAGGGCGCCCCCCACACCGCAAATCAGCTTGCCCACGCCGTGGATGTTGAACACAAAGGTAAATCCGATGCAGGCCAGGAAGGCCCACAGACAGGGCAGCCCGTAGTCGAACCAGAGCATATCCATCCTCTCCCTCCTGTCAAAACGCTCCGCCGATGGCCAGGCCCACCGTCGAGCCGATGGCGATGGCTGAAGCGGTCAAAATGGCCTCCGCCGCCCGGCTCAGGCCGGAGATAATATCCCCCGCCATGATCTCCCGCATGGCGTTGGTCAGCGCCATCCCCGGAACCAGCACCATCAGCACGCTGATGGTCACGTTGTCAAGGCTGTTCCCCAGCCCCATGCGCACCAACAGCAGAGATACCAGCGAGCCCAGAGCGCTGCAGACGGCCGTGCGGAAGAAGCCGTTAGAGCCAATCAGCCGGCGGCCGTATACCAGGCAAAGCCCCACCGCCAGGCCGCCGATCAGGGCACACACCGCGTCCGCCGCCCCGCCGCCAAAAAGCGGCGAGAAAAAGGCGGGGGCAATCCCATAGCCCATCAGCACCTGCCAGGGGGCGTACTGCCGGGCATAGTCCGTCAGAGCCCGCACCAGCGACCGGGCCTCCTCCACGGTTGGGCGCTGGGCGCACAGCCAGCGGCACAGCTGGTTGCACCGCTCCAGCAGCTCAATGTCCGTGCCGTGAGCTGCGATCCGCCGCATCCGGGTGATGGGGTGCCCCTCCGGGGTGGTCACGCTGACAATGACGCAGGTGGGAATGGCGAACACCTCCGGGGACTCCAGTCCATAGGCCTGGAGCAGCCGGCTTATGGACTCCTCCACCCGATAGATCTCCGCCCCGCTGTACATCAGCCGGCATCCCAGCTCCACAGCGCAATTCAGCAGCTTGTCGTAATCCACCGCATTCTCCCCTTAAAACGCGGCTTGTCCCCCCGGATCCTGGAGCCCTGCGCCGCAAATAAGTAATAGATAATGATACTCCTTTTTTCTAAAAAAGCAATTCGTGAACTGCACAAATTCTCCCCAAGCAAAAAACAGGGCAAGCGGACCGCCGCTTGCCCTGACCGGACTGTAGAGAGCAGAAACTCTCACCGGTCCACCAGAATCAAATTTTGAATTTTGTTCCGGCCAGTCCCGCTCTGGAGGAGGTAAACGGTATAGATCTCTCCTCCGGACACCTCCAGATACAGCGATCCAAAGGTCTCATAGGGCGGATAGACCCCCAGCCAGGCGGAGTCCAGCGTCTCGATATCCAGCGCCGCCGGCATGGCCGCCAGCCCGGTATCCGCATAGAAAAACTGATAGGTTCCGGGCATAATCCGCCGGAAGGCGGCCGCCTCCTTATATCGAAGGTCGCTGTACACCACTCGGCCGTCGCTCATTAAAACGTCCATCGGCCCGCTGTTGTAGGCCAGGTTGACCATACGGAAGCTGGAATAGCCGCCGCCGGGCGGACAGCACTCGTCCGCAATCTGCAGCAGGTCCAGCCCCCTGGAGGTCCTGACCACCGCAACGGTGGTCAGTCCATTGGCCTGGAAGGGCATGGATCTTTGAATGTAGACCCGGCCGTTCACATCAGCCACCTTCACAATTTGATAGCCGGAGGGAACCCGGCCGAAATTGGTAACGGAGGCGTAATTCAGCCGGCTGGCAAATTGGCTGTTCGCCACCCAGATCCGGAGCGCCGGGTAGCCGTAGGCAGCGTTGAGGAACCGTACCCGGGACACCCTGGGGCGGTGCGTGGGCTGGACGATGATTCCGCCCGGCCAGCTTCCGCCGCCCGGGTAGACCGGGCCGCCCTCCCCAGGTCCAGGCAGCGGGACCACAGGTTCATCGGCGGCGCCGTCCCCCGGATAGACAGGACCGCCCTCGCCTATCTCGGGCAGGGGGATCACAGGCTCATTGGCGGCGCCGTCCCCCGGATAGACAGGACCGCCCTCGCCCACCTCGGGCAGGGGGATCACAGGCTCATTGACGGCCCGGTTCGCGGGTGCAATATAGTAATAAAAATCGCTTGGATTCATATGGCATAGACAGGAATATTAATTCCATTCTCCTTTCAGACGGGGCTATGCCATTCTATGCCTCATTCCCTGGGGCGGTGTGCCTCAGCCCTCCCGCCTCCGCGGAGCTTCCGGTAGCAGGCGTCGCACAGCCGGCCCCGCTGGTGCAAGGGCAGGGCCTTGCCGCACCGGTCGCAGAAGCGGATATTGCTGCGCAGACGGTGGAGGAGGATTTCGTTGATCTCGTCGGCCACCCGCTCCCGGCTGTCGTAGAGCTTGTCCTCGTCCACGGGGCAGGAAAATGCCTTGGCGAAGGAGAAATACAGGTCCAGCTTTTTGTAGTACAGCTCCAGTTCAGGCAGGGTGGCCTCCTCCTCGGGCAGACCGGGCTGCTCCACACTCTCCCCCTGCTGCCAGCGCTGGAGGAGCTGGAAAAACAGCTCCCGCAGGGCGTCCTCCGTCTCGTCAAAGGGGATGTTGGCCGCCCGCAGCTCCTGCTCCCGGGTGAGGACAAAGCCCATCTCCCGCAGCTTGGTGATGATTGCGATATACCGGGTGACATCCAATCTGCGGTATGGCTCCACCGTGGGCATCCGGTTCCACTGGGTGAGCACCTCCAGCAGGTCAAAGTCCACCTGGAGCACCAGGTCGGAGAAGCCGGCCACGGCGTATTCCAGGGGCGGGACCACCGCCTCCAGCCCCGCCCGGATGGCGTTCAGGTTCTGGGTGGCCCCCACAAAACCCCTGTTGTATATCCCAAAGCGGCCCGCCCGGCCGGCAATCTGCTTGATCTCCTCCGGCCTCAGTTCCCGGCGCTCCACCCCGTCGAACTTCTCGGTCTCCATGAAGATGATGCGCCGGATGGGCAGGTTCAGTCCCATGCCAATGGCGTCGGTGGAGACCACATACTCCATCTTCCCCTCCAGAAAGCCCTCCATCTGCTTGCGGCGGGTGGCGTAGGGCAGGGCGCCGTAGATGATAGCCGGCTCCTTGCCGCTCTGCCGCAGGTCCTCCGCCACACTGAGCACCCCAATCTTGGAGAAGGTGATGAGGGCGTCCCCCGGCTGGACCCGCTGGTAGTCGATGGTGTGGGCCATGCAGATCAGCGGGGTGGTCCGCTCGTGGACCTGTACCTCCACGCTGTCGCCGCAGCTGTCAATCAGGCGCAGCAGCAGGTTTTTCGCCTCGGGGGCGGCGCACAGGTGGACCTCCGGGGCCAGGACGCCCAGAATGGCCCGGGTCCAGGCGTAGCCCCGCTGGCGGTCGGCAATCATCTGGCATTCGTCAATCACCGCCACCTCGTAGTGCCGCTTCAGGTCCAGCTTCTCAGCGGTGGCGGACACATGGGTGTCCCCCTCCCGGATGTCCTCCTCCTCTCCAGTGGACAGAGAGCAGTTTACCCCACCGTCAATCATGTCCTCCTGGACCTCCAGGGCCAGCAGACGCAGCGGAGCCAAATAGACCCCGGTTCTGGCCTGCCTCAGCCGCTGGATGCCGGCGTAGGTCTTGCCGGTGTTTGTGCCCCCCAGATGGAGGACAAATTTCCGGCGCATGGCCCTGGCCTCCGGATACTCGTCCTTTGGATTCAGGGCGATGAGCAGGGACAGGCTGGTGCGGATGGCCTGGGGGACATACCACACCGACCACACCGTGTCCAGCCCCTCGGCCAGCAGCTGCCGGACGGGAAAGTCCTTCGCCCGGAGAAAGGCCTCCACGTCGGCCTCGGGGTGGTTCTCAGAGAAGTCGGCCAGCAGCCGCTTGGCGGTGTTCCCCATAATTCTGGCGTAGCGCTCCGCCACCCGGCTCACCCTGGGGTGGTCGGGACAGTCCCCCAGCCAGGCCCAGGCCTTGGTGAAATTCCGGAAGATGTCCTGGAGCCGCTTGCCGTCGTACCGCTCCTCCAGGGACAGAAACTCGTCGATGCGGGAATTGACCTGGGAGGCGCGCAGGCCCTTGCTGTTCTTGGCAGCCGGGAGACGGGCCAAAATGGCGGTGTGGTAGTAGCCGGCCAGCAGCCAGGCCAGGGAACTGTCCGCCTCCCTGGCATTCCACGCCTGGCTCAGGGCGGACTGGGCCCGCCGCACCGCCTGGGGGACGGGACGGGTCTGGCTCCCGGCCCGGGCACCCTCCTTCCGCCCGGCAAATCCGGGTTCGCTCTCCGCCAGCAGCACATCCTCCTTGTCCCAGACCCGGACAGGGCGTCCGTTCCGCATGAAAAAGAGGGGCTTGGGAAGCAGCGCCCCCATCATCTCCTTGGTCCAGCCCCGCCGCTTGAGCACGGCCACCGGCCAGTAGTTTTCTTCCGGACGTCTGGGCATGACACGTTCTCCCTCCTGTCAGTTCAAATCGCTGTTCTAATAGTATAGCCCAGAAGGCGAAAATCTTCAACCGCAGATTTCAGACCGCCGGCGCAGGAGCTTTTTCCTCCCCCGCAAAAATTGTTTCCGATCCTGTGTTAGATTTCTGTTAATCCGCTTGTTCTGTCCCCGCCAAATGTGCTATGATAGCTCTACAGAAAGAGAGGCGATCCTATGTCTCCCATATCCAAGGTCACCCGGCGCTACATTCTGGACTTTTTATTTCGGCTGGCCGTCTTTCTCCTCATCGCCGGGGTCTACCTCCTCCGTCCCGCTTGGCTGGACTTCACCGCTCCAGGCCTGTCCTGGCCGCTGGTCCTGCTGTGGGTGCCGGTGCTGGTCTCCATGCTGTCTCAGCTCAACTCCAGCAGCGGACTGACCACCGGCTGCTTAAAGCAGTACCCCAACCGCTTCGACCCCGTCCCGAACTACGACCCCCAGGAACTGGCCCGGGCGGTGCGCTGGCAGAACCGGGGGGCGGTCAGGACAGCGGCGGTGTGGCTGGCCATCAACCTGGGCTTTGGCCTGCTGTACCACCAAGGGATGCTGGGGGCGCCCACCCTGGTGCTGCTGTGCGCTCTGGCCTACCTGTGCGACCTGGTGTGCGTGCTGTTTTTCTGCCCCTTCCAGTTCTTTCTGATGCACAACCGCTGCTGCGTCAACTGCCGCATCTTCGCCTGGGGCTCCTGGATGATGGCCGCCCCCCTGATGTGCGTCCCCCACTGGTACTCCTGGTCCCTGTTCGGGGCCGGGCTGCTGGTGCTGTGCGTGTGGGAGGCGCGGTTTCATCGCTACCCGGAGCGCTTCTGGCACGGCTCCAACCGAAATCTTCAATGCGCCTCCTGCCAGGAACAGCTGTGCCGCTATAAGCGGCCCCGCCGGAGGGGCGCCTGACAAGACAGCCGGAGACTTCTTGTCTCCGGCTGTCTCTGTCTGTCCTGTATTCGTCAGTCACACCGGGAGGCCCGTCCGCCGCCGCTCCGCCCCTCCTCCATCATGCCGAAGGCCTCCATAAAGAAGGTCCGGGAGCGCAGGCCGTGTTTGGCCTCCACCGTCCGGACTGCGTCGTCCGCCACAGCCGCCATCAGCTGGGAGTCGGCGGTGGCCCTGGCATTTATAATGAAAGAGACAGCGGTATAGTCCCGGTCCAGCCTTCTGGCAAACTCCAGGGGGCAGTCCACCCCCAGCAGGCTCGCCTTGACAAAGTCGCTCCCCTCGCCGGCGGCGAAGAGCTTCAGGTGGGGGACGTTGCCCCCCGCCGCTTTCAGCCCCTGGCGGACCGTCTCCAGCAGATCCTCCGCCACGGTGTTGAAGTCAATGTCCCGCTGCCCAGTCTGCTCGAAGAACACCCGGCGGTTGTACCAGGAGAAGTGCCGTTCCGCCGCCACAAAGGCGTCGCTGCCGTAACCGATCTCCCTGTGGACAGCGGCGGAGGTGTGGGTCATAAGATAGTCCACCGCCTGATCCACCCCCTCGCCAGTGAGGGCGGAGATGGCCATCACCCGCGCGCCGGGGTAGGAGGCGGTGAGAAATTCCATCCGCTGCTCCCGCTCCTCCGGGGTAAGCAGGTCAATCTTGTTGAGCACAATCAGGTCGGCCTCCGCCAGCTGGGCATCCAGCAGAAAGCGCAGCTCCCCGGGAAAGCCCAAGTCCGCCCGCTCCGGCATAAGCATCCGCAGCCGCTCCGGGTCCACCACACACAGGAAGGGCATCAGCGTAAACTCGTCGGGCTCCCGGCGCTCCAGCTCCAGATAGACGTGGTCCAGCGCCCCGATGCCGCAGCCGGGAATGTCAGAGAAGATGACATCAGCCCCCTGTCCCGCCAGCCGGTTCAGCTTGTCCACCAGATTTTCATGCTGATAGCAGATGCAGTCCCCCGTGATTCGGTCGGTCAGAACGCCGCTGGACGCCGCTGTATAGTCCGCGTCCACAATATCCCTGGCCCCCAGGTCGTTGGCCAGAATGGCCGCCCTGCCCCAGCGCCGGTCAACCGACCGGGCAAAGGCAATCATAGAGGTGGTCTTTCCCGCCCCCAGAAATCCGCTGGTCACCATGTATTTCGCCTTTGCCATCTCTCATTCCCTCCTCCCACGCGTCAAAGCTCCGAACAGCCCGCAGAAAAACCGTAGCGCTCCAAAATCTCCAGCGCCTTCCCGGCGCAGGCGCGGATCAGTTTCGGACAGGTCAGCGGGATGTTGGCCTTGTCCCCCTGAATAATATCGCCGCAGTCGGCGCTGCCGTAGGTCCCCTCAAACCAGGCCAAATATTCCGAAACCATAGCCGCCAGGTCCGGGTCGGTCTCCTCCTCCGGCGCACCCCGCCCGGCAAACAGGCTGAGCATACACGCTCCGCCGGTGAGCGCCCCGCAGTTGCGCCCACAGCCCCCCAATCCGCCGGCCAGACCGCTCATGGCTTTGACCAGGTTGGGCTCCTCCAGTTCCATCGCGTCCATCCCCACCCGCATCATAATTTGAGAACAGTGAAACTTTTGGGCCAGCAGCTCAGAGATCTTTTCATCCAGCACGATGATATTTCCTCCTTTTTTCATATGATTGATTGGAATAAGCGAAGTATACTCGAAAAAATGATGATTGTCAATATAAACATCAATTTACGGAGCAGTATTTGATTTAATTTGTTATTATGAATGAAAATTATTTCTGAAAAATAAATCTTCCGTTATCCTCAGTTTGTCATATCGCCAATTATGTCGATAAACTAGCTTAATTCTCTTTAAACCGGTCAAAAAGAAGAACAAAAATATTTTTATTTTATTGTTCATTTTTCATTTATTGGTAGTTTTCTACATTGACACGAGGAAAATTTTCACCTATACTTATGACGAACAAGAGCTCGAAAAATGTTTTTATTCTTATTTTAGTAGGAGGACAGTGCTTATGAATCTGAGAAAAATGTGGTTGAATATCAACGGTGTAGACCGGGTCTTCACCTGCGATCCCGAGGTGGACTCCCTGGCCGATATTCTGCGCCGCATGGGCCTGACGGGCACCAAGGTGGGCTGCGGCACCGGCGTGTGCGGCTCCTGTTCCGTCATTCTCAATGGCGAACTCATCCGCTCCTGCACCCGGAAGGTCCGGGCCATCAAGGAGTACAGCACCGTTATTACCATCGAGGGCATCGGCACCCCCCAGAACCCCCACCCCATCCAGATTGCCTGGATGAACTGCGGCGCGGTTCAGTGCGGCTTCTGCACCCCCGGCTTCATCGTCTCTGCTTACGCTCTGCTGATGAACAACCCCAACCCCACCCGCCAGGAGGCCCGGGAGTGGTTCACCAAGCACCGCAACGTGTGCCGCTGCACCGGCTACAAGCAGATCATCGACGCCGTGATGGACGCCGCCAAGGTCATGCGGGGGGAGGCCACCATCGAGGATATCTCTGTAAAGGTGCCCACTGACGGCGAGTATTACGGCAAGCCCCTGGTGCGGCCCACCGCCATGGCCAAGGTCTGCGGCCTGTATGACTACGGCGACGATCAGGAACTGTCCTTCCCTGAAAATACCCTCTTTGGCGCCATCGTCCAGCCCCGGGTGGCCCACCACGCCAGGATTCTGGCCATCCACACCGAGGAGGCCGAGAAGATGCCCGGCGTCTACAAGGTGGTCACCGCCAAGGAGCTGAAGGCCGCCGGCGGCACCAATGTGCTGGCCGAGGGCCAGTTCCACGAGCGCTCCACCGTGCTGGAGTCCTCCCGCCGGGTGCTGTGCGATGAGAAGATCTTCCGCTATGGCGACGTGGTGGCCGTGGTCTGCGCCGACACCCGGGCCCATGCCCGTGCCGCGGCCGCCAAGGTGACCGTGGACATCGAGAAGCTGCCCGAGATGCTGAACTACCTGGAGGCCGTCATGCCCGACGCCATCCGCGTCCACGAGGACACCCCCAATATCTACTGTGAGCAGCCCCTGCTCAAGGGCGTGGGCCTGGAGGACGCGGAAAAGGTCCGGGAGCTGATTGACAGCGCCCCCAACGTGGTGGAGGGTTCCTTCTACTCCACCCGCCAGCCCCACATGTCCATCGAGGGCGACGTGATGCAGAGTTACTTCGACGAGGACGGCTTCCTGACGTTCCAGTGCAAGAGCCAGGGCGTTTACTCCTCCATCAGCCGCATCGGCGGCAGCTTGGGCGTGTCCACCAATAAGATGCGCGTTTTGATGAACCCCACCGGCGCCAGCTTCGGCTGGTCCACCAACGCCAGCGACCTGGCCCTGTGCGGCGCCTGCACGGTGGTCACCGGGATGCCCGTCTCCCTGTCCATGACCTACGAGGAGCACCAGCACTTCTCCGGCAAGCGGGCCCCCGCCTACTCCAACGGCCGGCTGGCCTGTGACAAGGACGGCAAAATCATCGCTGCCGAATACGACTTCGGTGTGGACCACGGCGCTTACTCCTGGGGCGGTGACGACCTGATTACCAAGGTGGTCCGCCACGTCTACTTCCCCTACAATGTGCCCCACGTGGCCGCTCTGGGCCGCATCGCCAACACCAACCACAACTTCGCAACCGCCTACCGCTCCTACGGCTCCCCCCAGGCCTACACCCACTCCGAGTCTATGATGGACCTGATGGCCGAGAAGCTGGGCCTGGACCCCTTCGAGATCCGCTGGCGCAACATCGCCCACGAAGGCGACACCACCACCGCCAGCTACGACTACCCCCAGTACCCCATGGAGGAGATTATGATCAAGGCCAAGCCCGTCTATGAGGAGATGGTGGCCCATGCGAAAGCCACCTCCACCCCCGACAAGCTGCGGGCTGTAGGCGTGGCCTGGGGCGGCTTCAATGTCACCGAGGGGGCCACTGACGAGGCCCACGCCGACCTGGAGCTCAACCCCGACGGCACCATCACCAAGTACGACACCTATCAGGAACTGGGCCAGGGCGGCGACATCGGCTCTCTGATGCTCACTCTGGAGGCCCTGAAGCCCTTGGGCATCAAGCCCGAGCAGGTCCGGCTGGTCCAGAACGACACCAAGCTGTGCCCCGACTCCGGTATGTCCGGCGCCAGCCGCACCCACTTCATGAGCGGCAACGCCACCATCGACGCGGCCAACAAGCTGCTCTCCGCCATGCGCAAGGCCGACGGCACCTACCGCACCTGTGAGGAGATGGTGGCCGAGGGTCTGCCCACCCGCTACCACGGCACCTACACCTGCACCACCGCCGCCCCTCGGGGCAAGAAGCTGTGCCGCATGGACCCCAACACCGGCGTAGGCAACCCCAACCCTTCCTACACCTATTGCTTCAATATCGCCGAGGTGGAGGTAGATGTCAAGACCGGCAAGGCCAGCTGCATCCGCTTCGCCTGCGTCACCGACGTGGGCAAGCCGGGCAACATCGCGGCCGTCCTGGGCCAGGCCTACGGCGGTATCTCCCACTCCATCGGCTTCGCCCTCACCGAGAACTATGACGATGTGAAGATCCACGGCAATATCGCCCGCTCCGGCGTGCCCTACTGCACCGACACCCCCGACGATATCAACGTAATCCTCATCGACCGGCCCGACGAGATTGGCCCCTTCGGCTCCTCCGGCTCCTCCGAGGCCTTCCAGGCCTCCGGCCACATGGCTGTTATCAACGGCATCAAGCGGGCCTGCGGCGTGCGCATCTATGAGCTGCCCGCCTCTCCCGACAAGATCAAGGCCGGCATGGAGGCCATCGCCGCCGGCCGGGAGCCCCGCAAGCCCGAGAAGTACTTCCTGGGCGACGACCTGTATGAGCGGCTGGCGGACATCAAGGAGCACCCTGTCACCTTCGGCGGCGACAGCTTCTACGAGCCTCTGGATGACAAGAATGCGGCGAAACCCTTCTAAAGCCAATTCCTTCGCGGATGCGGGCTGTGGGCAGGAATGCCCGCAGCCCGTGTCCCCAGCTGTTTTTGAGAGGAGGCCGCTATGGGCAGCTTTAAGGAAGAACTGAACGCCTGTATGCAGAACGATCCGCCCCCCTGCGCGTCGGTCTGCCCCTTCGGTCTGGACGTCCGCGCCTTTATCGGCCATCTCAAGCGGGGGGCTTTCAGCGCCGCCTTTCGGCTCTACCGGGATGCGGTGGCCTTCCCCGGCATCGTCAGCCAGCTGTG
Organism: Lawsonibacter sp.; assembly: GCA_022799835.1. Taxonomy (GTDB): domain Bacteria; phylum Bacillota; class Clostridia; order Oscillospirales; family Oscillospiraceae; genus Lawsonibacter. Next base: position 36,763 of record JAAWPF010000001.1, read on the forward strand.
CGACCGGCCCTGCCGGGACACCTGCGTCTTTTCCGCCAAGGGAGGGCCCATTGCCCTGCGGGACCTGGAGGCGGCGGCCATTGCCCATGCCCCCAACACCAGGCCAAACAACTATAACCTGCCCAAGCGGTCTGCCAGGGTCGCCGTCATCGGCGCGGGGCCCAGCGGGCTGGCCTGCGCGCTGCGGCTTGCCTCCAAAAAGTATGACGTCGTTATCTTTGAAAAAGAAGAACGTATGGGCGGTTCCCTCTGGTCTCTCCTGCCGGAACAGGTCTTTATGCCCGAGCTGGAGCGCCAGTTCATGTTTGAGAGGGTGGAATATCGCTTTTCCGCTCCGGTGGACGATCTGGCTCAAGTCCAGGCCGACGCTGTCTACGTGGCCACCGGCCGGGGTGGAGCGTGTTTTGGGCTGGAGCTGTCTGGCCAGGGGGCCTGCGCCTCCCGGAGGGAGGGCTTCTTCCTGGGCGGGGCCCTGGCAGGCAGGAGCACCATGGAGGCCATCGCCGACGGCCTGCTGGCCGCCAAGGCTATCGAGCGGTATCTGAAAATCAGGTCCATGAACGAGCCCCCGCGGGACTACTCCACCCGCTTCCACCCCAATCCCGACCTGCTGCCCTACACGCCTCCCGCCCCCAGAACGGGGGAGGTCCTAACCAAGGAGGAGGCTGTAGCCGAGGCGGGCCGCTGCCAGCAGTGCCAGTGCGACGCCTGCGTGAAATACTGCGACCTGATGCGCAGCTATCACAAGTACCCCAAGCGGGTGGAGGAAGAGGTGCAGACCACCATCGAGCCGGTGAGCCTGTCCCGGAAGGCCCGGCTGGCCACCCGGTTTATCGCCACCTGCAGCCACTGCGGGCTGTGCAAGCAGGTCTGCCCGGTCTCCTTGGACACCGGGGCCTACCTGCTGGACAGCCACCGCCGGATGGTGGAGGAGGAGGCCATGCCCTGGGCCTACCACGAGTTCTGGCTGCGTGACATGGAGTTCTCTAACACGGAAGCCTCTCTGGTCCTTGACCCCTCGGGGAGCGGGACCCCCAAATACCTCTTTTTCCCCGGATGCCGGCTGGGGGGTTCCGACCCCCGGCTGGTGCTGGACAGCTTTAACACCATTCTGGTCCGCGAGCCCAGCTCAGCCCTCTATCTGGGCTGCTGCGGCGCGCCGGCGGAATGGGCGGGGGAGAAACCTCTCCACGACGAGACTGTCGGGCGTTTCGCCCAGGTCTGGGAGGGCCTGGGCCGGCCCCGCGTGGTCTTTGCCTGCCTCAACTGCCTGGGGCAGCTAACCCGGCACCTGCCCCAGGCAGAGGGAGTATCCCTCTATGAGCTGCTGGACAGCTGGGATATCCCCGTCGCCAAAATCGGAGCGGGACAGGCCGTCTCTGTCTTTGACCCCTGTCCCAGCCGGGACTTTCCCGCCGCGCAGGCGGCGGTGCGCTCTCTGGCCAGAAAGGCGGGCTTCCGTCTGGAGCCTCTGCCTCTGGAGGGGGCATACGCCCAGTGCTGCGGCTGGGGGGGACAGGTGGAGATCGCCAATCCAAAATATGCCGAGGGGGTGACCCAAAACCGCATGGAGGCCAGCCCACTGCCCTACCTGGTCTACTGCGCCAACTGCCGGGACATATTTGCCCGGCGGGGCAAGGAGACGGCCCATCTGCTGCGGGCCCTCCTTCCCCAGGGGGAGGGCGGACTGTGGAACACCTCCGCCCCCACCGCCACCCAGAGCCGGGACAACCGGCGCTGGCTGAAACGGCAGCTTTTGCTGCGATATTACCCGGAGGAGGCGCCAGAAATGGAGACAACACAAGGGACTGCCCCCCTTCTCATCACCCCGGAGCTTCTGGACAAGATGAACCGCGCCTATCTGCTGCGGGAGGACGCGGAGTTTGTGGTAGAGACCTGCGAGCGGACAGGCCAAACCCTGACCAACCCGGAGCGGGGGACTCACATCGGTCACGCCCTGGTGGGGCGCATGACGGTATGGGCAGAGTACCGAAATCTGGAGAATTGCCGGGAGCTGGTCAATATATACGCCCACCGTATGCGGATATTGGAGGAAAACAAACATGTCTGAACAGCCCTTGATTTGCAGCCTGTGCCAGTGCCCTCTGGAGATCAAGCGGGTGGATTTTGAATATGTGGGCCACACCTTTTTCGCCGACGCTCCCCGCTGCCCCCGCTGCGGCCAAGTCTACCTCTCGGAGGAGCTGGTGAAGGGCCGGGTGGCCGAGGTGGAGATGGAGCTGGAGGACAAGTGAGACGCTGTGTGCTCCAGCCCTGGATCAGCGCCGAGACGGGCTGTGCCAGCCAGGAGGACCTGGACCGATGGCAGCTGGAGCGGCTGCGGGAAATCCTGAATTACGCCAAGGGCCGCAGTCTGTTCTATGGGGAACACCTGAGCAAGGTCCGGGCGGAGGACATTGCCCGCCGGGAGGACCTGTCCCGCATCCCTTTCACCACGGCGGAACAGCTGCGCGGCGACCCCAAAAGCTGGCTGTGCTGCGGCGCAAAGGAGATTGAGCGGATCATAACCCTCAAAACCTCGGGCACCACAGCCGCCCCCAAGCGGGTATTTTTCCGCCAGGAGGACCAGGAGCGGACCGTGGACTTTTTCGCCCACGGCATGAGGGAGCTGGTCTCCCCTGGAGACCGTGCCCTGATTCTGATGCCCGGCCGCCAGCCGGGCAGCGTGGGGGACCTGCTGCGGCAGGCCCTGGAGCGCATTGGCGTGTCCGCCGTTTTGGGAGAGAAGGCGGCCGATTTGGCGGCCACTTATGACCTGCTCCGAACCTCCAGGTGCAGCTGCATTGTGGGCATTCCCGTCCAGGTGCTGGGGCTGGCGGAGTACGGGGCCGGTCTCCCCGCCGGGCAGCGGGCCGGGCTCAAGTCGGTTCTGCTCAGCGCCGACGCCGCCCACCCTGCCCTGGTTAAGCGGGTCCAGGCACTGATGCGCTGCCAGGTGTTCAACCACTTCGGCATGACAGAAATGGGCTTCGGGGCGGCGGTCGAGTGCTCTGTCCATCAGGGCTGCCACCTCCGGGAGAACCACATTCTGGCTGAGGTCATTGACCCGGACACCGGAGCCCCACTCCCCGACGGCCAGCCGGGGGAGCTGGTCCTGACCACCCTGGACCGGCGGGCCATGCCCTTTCTCCGATACCGGACGGGGGATATGGGCATCCTCCTCCCCGGGCCCTGCCCCTGCGGGAGCTTCATCCGGCGGATACTGCCCTGGGGCGGACGGCGCGCCGACCGGGGCCGGCTGTGGGAGTTGGATGGCGTCCTGCTGGCCTGTCCGGAGGTTGTGGACTACTCCTTCGCAGAGACAGCGGAAGGCCTGGAACTCACCCTCTTCGGAGTGGTTCCTCCTGACTGCCGGGAGGCCGGCCGGCGGCTGGCCCAGGCGGGCCTCCCCCCTCCCAGCCGAATCAGCGCCCGGACCATCTCCGGGTTCTCCGGCACTGGAATGCAGAAGCGCGGCCTGTCAGAGAGGAGAGCTTGACATGCGCAGAACCACCAGCGTCTGCCCTATATGCCTCAGGCGCGTCCCGGCGGTCCGGGTCAGGCGGCAGGGGCAGTATTATCTGGAAAAGACCTGCCCTGAGCACGGGGGCTTCTCTACCCTCCTCTGGCAGGGGAGCCAGCCCCTAGAGGATTGGACTGGCCCCCTCCCGGAGACCGGATCGGAGGAGGGCCTGCGCTGCCCCGAGGACTGCGGCCTGTGTAAACGGCACCTGCGGAACACCTGCTGCACCCTGCTGGAGGTGACCGACCGGTGCAATTTGAACTGCCGCTTCTGCTTCGCGGACAACGCCCAGACCCAGGACCCGCCTCTGGAACAGGTAAAGGGATGGATCGACGGCATCGTCCGTCAGACCGGAGGGACCCTGCTCCAGCTCAGCGGCGGAGAGCCCACCCTGCGGGACGACCTGCCCCAGCTTGTGGCCTACGCCAAGGGGGCCGGCTGCCCCTATGTACAGCTGAACACCAACGGCCTGCGGCTGGCGGAATGTCCGGACTTTGTCCACGCTCTGGCACAGGCCGGATTGGATATTGTTTTTTTGCAGTTTGACGGCATGACAGAAGAGGTGTATCATATCCTCAGGGGCCGGGACATGCTGGCCGCCAAGCAGGCGGCCATTCAGGCCTGCGCCCGGGAGAAAATTGGAGTCACCCTGGTGCCCACTCTGGTGCCCGGGGTGAATACCGGCCAGATCGGAGATATCCTCCGCTTTGCCATGTCCCGCACTCCCGACGTCCGGGGGGTCCACTTCCAGCCGGTCAGCTATTTCGGCCGGGTGCCGGAGCTTCCCGGCGACGCCCAGCGATACACCATGGGCCAGCTGTTGGACGACATCGTGGGGCAGACCGGGGGACTCATTCCCCGGGAGAGCCTGGTGCCCTCCTCCTGCGACCACCCCCTCTGCGGCCTTCACGGGGACTACATCGCCCTGCCCCGGGGGAGGGTCTACCCCCTGTCCAACCGGAACAAGCCCCCCGCCCCCTGCTGCGGGCCCGCCGACCCGGCCCAACAGAACCGGGATTTCATCGGCTCCCGCTGGAGCCGGCCGGAGGAGGCGCGCTGCTGCCCGCCGGAGTCGGACCTCCACTCCCTGGACGGCTTTCTGGCGTGGAAACGGGCCCACGGCTTTACCATCACATCCATGAACTTTCAGGACGCGGGCAATCTGGACCTTGAACGGCTGCGTCAGTGCAGCCTCCACGTCTACCGGAACGGAAGGCGCGTCCCCTTCTGCGCGGCGTATCTCTCGCCGCTGGCCCTGTGAGCGGCTGGTGGTCCCCCCTGTTCGGCAGCTGCACCGGGGGAGAAAAGCCCGGAGGGCTGGCTCTGACCCAGCACGCCGCCGCCCGCTGCGGCTTCGGCGCCTCCAGCCGCCTGCTGGACGTTGCCGCTGGAGCGGGAGAGACCGTGCGTTTTCTGCGCCGAACCCTGGGCTGTCAAGCCGTCGGCCTGGACAGTGACCCGTCCCGGCACAGCGGCGACGTGGTCCCAGGGCGGGCAGAGGCCCTCCCCTTCCCCGCGGCCGCCTTCGACGGGGTACTGCTCGAGTGCGCCCTGTCCCAGATAGAACAGCCGGACAGCGCTCTGGCGGAGTGCGCCCGGGTACTGTGCGCAAGCGGCTTTCTGGTCCTGTCCGACCTGTACGCCCGAAGGGGTTCCGGTCCCGTTCAGACCCCCCTGGGCCGTCTGGACAGCCGGAAGAGCTTGGAATACCGCCTGAGGCGGGCTGGCCTGGAGCCCGTCCTCTTTGAGGACCACTCCCGGGCGCTCACCGACCTGTGGGCTGGGGCGGTTCTGTCGGGGACAGCCTGTACCGTCCCCCTCCGGGGCCCGGACTGGCCGGAGGACTTGCGCTGCGGCTATTATCTGTGTACCGCTCAAAAACTGAGGGAGTGAGAAGCACCATGCGGACCCTATATCTGATTCGTCACGGCCAGCCCCAGGTCCAGGAGGGCCGCACCTGCGGCTACCGCTCGGACGTGCCCCTGTCCGAAAGCGGTCTGCGGCAGGCGGAGCAGCTGCGGGACTGGGCCCGCGGCCGGGACCTCAGCGCGGTATACACAAGCCCGCTGACGCGGTGCAGGCAGACCGCCGATATTCTTGCCGGAGAATATACGCCGGTCTACCTGGAGGACGGACTCCACGAACTGGACACCGGAGCCTGGACCGGCCTGTCCTTTGACGAGATTCAAAGGCGCTGGCCCGCCGAGTATGAGCGGCGCGGCCGGGAGCCGGGGACCTTCCCCCCGCCCAGAGGCGAGAGCTTCGCTCAGGCCGGCGCACGGATGGAGCAGACGGTGGGCCGGCTCCTGTCAGAAACTCAGGGAAATTTGGCGGTGGTGGCCCACGGCGGGGTCAACCGGGGGTGGCTGTGCCGTCTGCTGGGGTACTCCCCCAACCGGGCCCTGTCCCTGCCCCAGCCCTGGGGCGGCCTGACCGAGATCGCGCTGGGGGACGGGGAACCCCAGGTCAAGCGCCTGGGCGTGCGGCCCGGACGCTGGCCTGAGCGCTGGGAGGTGGAGGCCCTCTGGAAAAAATACGCCACCCCTGTTCCGGTTCGAGCCCACTGTCAGGCGGTGGCAAAGCGGGCCGGAGAGCTGGCTGTGCAGAGCGGTCTGCCCGTTGATTGGGAGCTGCTCAACGCCGCCTGCCTGCTCCATGACCTGGTCCGGGACTGGCCCGACCACGCCCGGGCCTGCGGAGAACGCATGGTCCAGGAGGGCTGGCCGGAGCTGGGAGACCTGATCGCCGTCCACCACGACCTGCCCCAGGGCGCTGGGACGGAGGCCAGCCTGCTCTATCTGGCGGACAAGCTGGTCCAGGGGGACCGTCCGGTTACACTGGAGGAGCGGTTTGAGGCCAAACGGGCCCTGTGCGGGATTCCGGAGGCCCTGGCCGCCTGGGAGCGCCGCCGCCGCCGGACCTATCAGGCGGCTCTGGAGCTGGGGCTCAACATTGGATAAGGAGGGTGTTTTCTATGGCAGAGCTGGCCGGCCTGATTCTGGCCGCCGGGGTCTCGTCCCGAATGGGGGCCTTCAAGCCCATGCTCCCGGTGGACGGAGAGACCATGATCCGCCGGGTGGCTGATATGATGTGCCGGGCGGGGGCCGATCCCATCGTTGTTGTAACCGGCTATCGCGGCCAGGAGCTGGAACAGCACCTGGCGGATACCGGGGCGCGTTTTGTCCGCAATACCCACTACTATGAGACCCAGATGCTGGACTCCCTGCTGCTGGGACTGGAGCATATCCCGGCCCAGGCCCAGCGGGTGCTGGTCTCCCCTGCCGACATCCCCCTGGTGGAGCCGGAGACGGTAGCGGCACTGCTGGCGGCGGACGGCCCTTTCGTCCGCCCGCTGTACCACCAGTCCCCCGGCCACCCGGTAGTCCTGTCCCGTAACATCCTCCCCTCCCTGCGGGTCTACAGCGGCAGCGGCGGGCTAAAAGGCGCTGTCACCGCGCTAGGCATCCCCATCACCGACGTGCCCGTGGAGGACCAGGGCACCGCTCTGGACAGCGACACCCGGGACGAGTACGCCGCCCTATTGAAATACCGCCGGCGGCAGACCAACCGGCCCCAGCGCCTGCAGCTGGACCTGCAGGTCTGCCTCCAGGCGGAGACCTCCTTCTTCGGCCTGAGAAGCGCCCAGTTCCTGGAGCTAATCCAGACCACCGGCTCCATGCTCAGCGCCTGTCAGTGTATGCACATGTCCTACTCCAAGGGCTGGGGCATGATTAATGAGATGGAGCGCCAGCTGGGCTGCCCGGTACTGATTCGAAGTCAGGGGGGCAGCAACGGCGGTGGCTCCAGTCTGACGGAGCAGGGCGCCGCCCTGCTGTCCGCCTACCGGAAGCTCCAGGAGGACGTTCAAAGTTACAGCCAACAGGCTTTCGCAAAATATTTCCCCGGAAAACCATCTTGATAATTGGAGGTAACAACCATGCGCGAGCTATTTCAACAGATGAACCAGCTCCTGGCCCAGGGGGAAAATCTGGTCCTGGTGACTGTGACGGCCAGCAGCGGCTCCACCCCCCGTGGAGCGGGGGCCAACATGCTGGTGTCCGCCCAGGGCCGCGTCGCCGGGACCATCGGCGGGGGCGCGGTGGAGTACCGCAGCGAGCAGATTGCCAAAGAGGCGCTGGCGGAGGGCAGATCCCGGCTGGAGAGCTTCCGGCTGCGGCCCAATGAGGTCCAGGACCTGGGCATGATCTGCGGCGGCGATGTGGACGTCAGCTTCCGCTATCTGGCGGGCGGCGACGCGGACGCCATCGCCTGGGCCCGGGCAGAGGAACAGCGGCTGCTCCCGCCGGGGAGGGTCTATATTTTCGGCGGCGGACATGTGGCCCAGGCTCTGGTCCCGGCGCTGGCGGCCATTGACTTCCGGTGCGTGGTGCTGGAGGACCGGGAAGCTTTCTGCCTGCCCGAACTCTTCCCCGGCGCGGAGGAAACCCGGCTGATTCAGAACAACGACCCCGCCGCCTATCGGGACATCACCGCCGATGACTATATCGCGGTGATGACCAGAGGCCATAAGGACGACCTGACTGTACAGGCTCAGGCGCTGAAAACCCCGGCCAGATATATCGGCGTCATCGGAAGCCGGAGAAAGACGGCGGCGGTGTTCGCCAAGCTGAAAGAGATGGGCTATACCGATGCCGACCTGGCCCGGATCACCACCCCCATCGGTCTGGACATCAAGGCCGAGACCCCCGCGGAGATCGCGGTAAGCATCGCGGCCCAGTTGATTATGCTGCGGTCCGGAAAATAGGCAAAGGAGGCTCCCAATGGAAGACACGTTTGGCCGCAAGGTGGACTATCTCCGCCTGTCAGTGACCGATCTTTGCAACTATCGCTGCCGGTACTGTATGCCGGCGGAAGGGGTGTGCAAGCGGGGGCACGGGGAGATCCTCTCTGTGGAGGAGTGCGTGGAAATCGTCCAGGCGGCGGCCAAGTGCGGTGTAAGCAAAGTCCGGCTCACCGGCGGGGAGCCCCTGGTCCGCCGGGGCATTCTGGATATCTGCCGGGGCATCGCCGCCATTCCCGAAATTGAGGAACTGTGCCTGACTACCAACGGCTCCCTTCTGCCGGAGCTGGCCGCCCCTCTGCGCCAGGCGGGGGCAGACCGGCTGAATATCAGCCTGGACACCCTTCGGCCCCAGCGCTTCACCCATATGACCCGGGTGGGGCGGCTGGAGGACGTGCTCCGAGGGATGGACGCCGCAAGAGAGGCGGGGTTCCTCCACACCAAGCTGAATGTAGTCCTGATGAAGGGGTTCAACGACGATGAGATACCTGACTTTGTGGATATCGCCCGGCGCTTCCCCGTGGAGGTCCGCTTTATTGAGCTCATGCCCATCGGCGAGGGGGACAGCGAGCAGTTCCTCCCCGGCGAAGCGGTCCTGACGGCCTGTCCGGACCTGAGCCCCATTGAGGATTCCGGCGTGGCCCAGCGCTACCGCCCCTCCGTTGGACAGGGCCTGGTGGGGCTCATCCAGCCCATGAGCCACCGCTTCTGCGGCGGCTGCAACCGCATCCGGGTGACGGCGGACGGAAAGCTGAAGCCCTGCCTCCACGACTGTCAGGAGCTGCCCCTGCGAGGTCTCCACGGAGAGGAGCTGCTGCGGGCCGTTCAGCGGGGGATCGCCGCCAAACCGGAACGGCACTATATGGCAGAGACCGGACACAGTGAATCCGGCCGGAATATGAACCAAATTGGAGGCTGAACTATGGAAGAGCTGACCCACTTCAACGACCAGGGTCGGGCCCGGATGGTGGACGTGACAGACAAGGCGTCCACCCACCGCACCGCTGTGGCCCGGGGGGAAATCCACATGAACCGGGAGACCTTTGAGAAAATCCGGGCTGGAACCATCAAAAAGGGGGACGTGCTGGCGGTTGCCCAAGTGGCGGGCATCCAGGCGGCCAAGCACACTTGGGAGCTGATTCCCATGTGCCATCCCCTTCCCCTGACAGGCATTGACATCTCCTTCGCCCTGCTGGAGGACCCCTTCCGGGCGGAGATCACCGCTTCTGTCACCTGCACCGGGGTCACCGGGGTGGAGATGGAGGCCCTCACCGCCGTTTCGGCGGCGGCCCTGACCGTCTATGACATGTGCAAAGCGGTACAAAAAGACATGCGCATCGAGCACATCCGCCTGCTGTCCAAGTCGGGCGGTAAGAGCGGGGATTATCGGATCAAGGAGTGAATACCATGGCAAACGTTGTTTCTGTCAACATCAGCGGGAAAAAGGGGGAGCAGAAGCACCCCGTCCCTGAAATTCATCTGAAGCTGCGCCACGGCATCGTGGGGGACGCCCACGCCGGGGACTGGCACCGGCAGATCAGCCTGCTGGCCGAGGAGAGCGTGGACACCATGCGCGCTGTCTGCCCCATCCCCCTGGACAGCGGAGTCTTTGCGGAGAACATCAACACAAAAGGGATTGACCTGAGAAATCTCCCGGTGGGCGCCCGTCTGCGTATCGGTGAGACCGAGGTGGAGGTCACCCAGATTGGCAAGGAGTGCCACAGCGACTGCGCCATCATGCGGGCGGTGGGCAAGTGCGTTATGCCCACTGAGGGCATCTTCGCCGTGGTGGTGAAGGAGGGCACAATCCGGGCCGGAGACGAGATTGAGGTGTTATTATGAAGCTGATCCGCACCGAGGACGCGGTGGGGCACGTCCTTTGCCACGATATGACCCAGATTATCAAGGACCAGTATAAGGATGCCCGGTTCCGCAAGGGGCACGTGGTGGCCCGGGAGGACATCCCCGTCCTGCTGTCCATGGGCAAGGAGCATCTGTATGTGTGGGAAATGACCCCCGGGATGCTCCACGAGGACGACGGGGCTGCCCGTCTGGCAGCGTTATGCGCGGGAGAGAATATGGCCCTCTCCGAACCCAAGGAGGGCAAAATCGAGGTCTTTGCCCAGTGTGACGGCCTGTTTCTGGTGGACAGCCAGCGGCTCACCGCCGTCAATTCGGTGGGGGAGGTAATGATCGCCACCCGCCACGGCAATACGGCGGTCCGCAAGGGGGACAAGCTGGCGGGAACCAGGGTGATCCCCCTGATTATCCCGGATGAGGTTGTGAAGCGGGCGGAGGAAGCCGCCGGGAAAGAACCCCTTCTGTCCCTCCGCCCCTGGAAGCGCAAGACCGCCGCCATCGTGGTCACCGGCAGCGAGGTGAAAAAGGGCCGCATTCAGGACACCTTCTCCCCTGTGGTGGTGGACAAGCTGGCCGGCTACGGGGTGGAGACCCGTTCCGTCGTCCAGTCGGGGGACGGGGTGGAGCAGGTGGCCAACGCGGTGAACGAGGCCCGGGCCAGCGGCGTGGACATCATTGTCTGCACCGGCGGCATGAGCGTGGACCCGGACGACAGCACCCCCGGCGGCATCAAGGCGGCTGGTGCGGATGTGGTCTCCTACGGCGCTCCCGTCCTGCCCGGCGCCATGTTCCTGCTGGGATACTTCGACGACAGCACCCCCGTCATGGGCCTGCCCGGCTGTGTCATGTACGCCGGAGCCACCATCTTTGACCTGGTGCTGCCCAAAATTGTGGCCGATGTGCCCATTTCCCGGACCGATCTGGCCTCCATGGGAGAGGGCGGCCTGTGCCTGGGCTGCAAGCCCTGCCGCTATCCCATCTGCCCCTTTGGGAAGTAAGTGTGGTAAAAATAGCTGGTCTCCAGCTATTTTTATAAAAGCGTTATTCTGTATCAAGTATAGCGAATCGTTATCCTTTTTCACGAATAACAAAACAGAGAAAGGAAGAATCCACCATGAAAAAACTGCTATCCCTTGCCCTGGCCGCAGCGGCGGCCCTGACCCTTACCGCCTGCAGCTCCAAGCCCAAGGAGGTGGAGCTGCACATCTTTGCCGCCGCCTCCATGACCGAGACGATGGACCAGATCATCGAGAACTACAAATCCGAAGTCCCCAACGTGACCATCATCCCCACCTATGACTCCTCGGGCACCCTGCTTACCCAGATCCAGGAGGGGGCGGACTGCGACCTGTTCATCTCCGCCGCCCAGACCCAGATGAACACCCTGTACGAGGAGGGCGGCCTGCTGGCGGACACCAGGCTGGACCTGCTGGAAAACAAGGTGGCCCTGTCCGTCCCTGACGGCAACCCCAAGGGGATTGAGAGTTTTGACCAGCTGGCCAAGCTGCTGAAGTCCGGCGATGTGATGCTGGCCATGGGCAACAGCGATGTTCCGGTGGGCCAGTACACCCAGAAGATTTTTGCCTTCTACGGGCTGGACGAGAACGCCATGGCCACCGCCGGCGTCTTGACCTATGGCTCCAACGTGAAGGAGGTCACCACCCAGGTGTCCGAGGCCACCGTGGACTGCGGCATCATCTACGGCACCGACGCCGCCTCCGCCGGGCTGACCGTGGCGGACACCGCCACCGCTGAGATGTGCGGCCAGGTCATCTACCCCGCCGCCGTCCTGGGGAACAGTCAGCACCCAGACGAGGCCAAGGCCTTCCTGGCCTACCTCCAGACCGACGCCTGCGCTCAGATTTTTGAGGGGGTTGGCTTTTCCCCCATTCAGTGATATAATAGCCGGAAAGGAGGGCCTCTATGGACTGGTATCCTCTGATGAACTCCCTGCGCATCGCGGCCATCTCCACGGCGGTGGTGTTTTTTCTGGGCATCGCCGCCGCCCACTGGATTGCCAAGCTGCCTCGGGCGGTGAAGGGCGCGCTGGACGTGGTACTTACCCTGCCCTTAGTGCTGCCCCCCACGGTGGTGGGCTGGCTGCTGCTCCTCCTGCTGGGGCCCAAGCGGCCGCTGGGGGCCTGGGCCCAGAGCGCCCTGGGCCTCAAGCTGGTGATGACCTGGTGGTCTGCCATCTTCGCCACGGTGGTGGTGGCCTTCCCCCTGATGTACCGCACCGCCCGGGGAGCCTTTGAGAGTTTCGACCAAAATCTGGCCGACGCGGGCCGGACCCTGGGCCGGTCCAACGCATGGGTGTTCTGGCGGGTCCAGATGCCCTGCTGTAAGCAGGGGATTTTAGCGGGGACCGTCCTGGCCTTCGCCCGGGGGCTGGGGGAGTACGGCGCCACCTCCATGGTGGCGGGCTACACCCCGGGCCGCACCGCCACCATCTCCACCACCGTCTATCAGCTCTGGCGCACCAATGACGATGCGGGGGCCCTGCGGTGGGTACTCATCAACATCGCCATCTCCGCCGTTTTCCTGCTGTCCATCAACCTGCTGGAGGCCCGGCAGAGAGCGGGGAGGTGAGGGCGTGTCACTGTCTGTTGACATCCAGAAGCAGTTGGGCAGATTCCGCCTTCAGGTCCAGTTCGAGGCGGACAACGAGCGGCTGGCCCTGCTGGGGGCCTCGGGCTGCGGCAAGTCGGTCACCCTGCGGTGCGTCGCCGGTATCATGACCCCGGACGAGGGGAAAATCATCCTGGACGGCACTACCCTCTTCGACAGCGCCGCCAAACTCAACCTGCCCCCCCAGCGCCGCCATGTGGGCTACCTGTTCCAGCAGTACGCCCTGTTTCCCAACATGACTGTGGAGCAGAACATCGCCGCCGCCGTCCGGGAGCGGTCCGTCCGGGAAGAGACGGTCTCCCGTCTGGTCCGGCAGTTTCACCTGGAGGCGGTGGCCGGGCAGCGGCCGGGGCAGCTGTCCGGCGGACAGCTGCAGCGGACGGCCCTGGCCCGCATCCTGGCCTCGGAGCCCAGGGCGCTGCTGATGGACGAGCCTTTCTCCGCCCTGGACAGCTACCTCAAGTATCAGCTGGAACTGGAGATGATGGAGACTTTGGAGCAGTTTTCGGGCTCTGTCCTGTGGGTGTCCCACGACCGGGGCGAGGTCTTCCGCAACTGCCAGCGGGTGTGCGTCATCGACCGGGGGAAGTCCAGTCCGGCCCAGGATCTGTCTCAGCTGTTCCATGCCCCGGACACCGAGGCCGCCGCCCGGCTGTCGGGCTGCAAGAATTACGCCGACGCCCTGCCCCGGGGGGAGCAGGTTTTCCTCCCGGAGTGGAACCTGACCTTGAACTGCGGCCGGCCGGTCCCGGCCGGGGTACGACGGATAGGCGTGCGGGCCCACTTTGTCCTTCCGGCGAAGGATTCGGGCGAGAATGTCTTTTCCTGTCAGGTCGTCCGGGTGGTGGAGGACGTGTTCGACACCATCGTGATCCTCCGCCCCGAGAAAGCCGCAGCCGGCGCTCCCCCCCTGCGGATGGAGCTGGATAAGATGGCCTGGCGGACCATCCCGGAAAAGGAGCGGCTCGCCGTATCCATTGCGCCCAGAGATATCCTGCTATTTGAGCAATAAAATCAGGAGGAATTCACTATGATGATTGCCGCTGCCACCGACAAAAATGATATGACCGCCCTGATCCCAGACACTATGGAGAAGGCCGGAGGGGTAATGATTTTTGATTCGGAAACCCATGAGCCGCCCCAGTATGTCACCGAAAATTTGGCAAAACATATTGTAGACGCCCAGTGCGAGGCTCTGCTGTGCGGTTTTATTTACGATCCTCAATTCTTTGAGGCTATCGCGCAGGCGGGAGTCACCCGCTATTTGGCCGCGGGTCTGACGGTGGAGGAGGCGGTGGAAGCCATGAACGCCTACCAGCTGAGCATGATCCAGGACTATGTAGGCGGCCCCGGCTGCTCCGGCTACGACCACGAAGCCTGACGGCGGCAGCCGCAATTTGCCCCGAGGCTGTTTCTTCCGCAAGCTGTTCTGACAAAATCAAAGCTGATCCGAACCTCCCGCCCATCGGCGTTAGATTCGGATCAGTTCGTTTTAGCGGAAAGAAAAACGCAAAATCCGAACCCATTGGGTTCGGATTTTGGCTGTCTGGTGGAGATAAGCGGGATCGAACCGCTGACCTCTTGAATGCCATTCAAGCGCTCTCCCAGCTGAGCTATACCCCCATCTGTTTTTCCGCTCTCAGAAAACCTCATCAAGTTTTACGCTGAAGGCATTATACGATATTCAGACAAAAATGTCAAGCCCTATCAAAAAATTGTTCTCGACTGATTTTCCAAATTTTCCGGGAAAGCACAGAGACTTCATGTATAAAACATAAATCTGTTTTTTTGTTACCACCGCGCGTTGAACACATACTGGTCCAGTCGGGCAAAGGCCTCCTGGACACGGCTTAGGGGGAGAGCCAGATTCATGCGGATGTGGCAGGGACCATGGAAGGGCCTTCCATCCTGCCAGCCTACTCCCACATTCCAGCCGGCCTTTTGCAGCTCCCCGATGGTCTTTCCGTGCTTTTGGCACCACTGCGCGCAGTCCAGAAACAGCATATAGGTGCTCTGGGGCTTCGAGACCCCCACTCCCTGAAAGTGCCGCTGTATATAATCACAGGCGAAATCCACATTTTCGGCGATGGTCTGGCACAGCTCATCGGTCCATTCCTCCCCCTCCTGGCTGTAAGCGCCGATCAGGGCGTGCATGGACAGCACATTCATGGAGTTGTAGTGGGACAGCGAGGACTCCTTGCGCATCCGTTCCCGGAGGTATCTGTTATAAATGATGTGGTAGGCGCCAATCAAGCCGCCCAAATTGAAAGTTTTAGAGGGGGCGTAGAGTGCGATCGTGCGGTCCCGGGCATCCTGGCTGACGGACTGGACTGGAATATGCCGGAAGCCGGGCCGGATAATATCCGACCATATCTCGTCCGAAACCACAAATACATCGTGCTTCCGGCACAGCTCCATAAACTGTTCTACCTCTCCCCGTTCCCAGGTCCGGCCTGTAGGGTTGTGGGGGGAACAAAAAATGGCGGTATGTATTCTGTGCGCTGTGATTTTTTGCTCCATGTCCGCAAAATCCATGCGCCAGGTTCCCTCCCCATCCTGTTTTAACGGGGAGAGGACCATGTGGTAGCCGTTATTTTCCAGGCTGCCGGTAAAGCCCACGTAGGTCGGCGAGTGGAGCAGGATACTGTCCCCCTTGGAGCACAAGACATTCACGGCGGAGACTACGCCACCCAGCACGCCATTCTCGTATCCGATGCAGCCCCGGGTCAAGCCGATCACTCCATTGCGCTTCTCATGCCACCGGATAATGGCGTTAAAATACGCATCCGAGGGCTGAAAATAACCGTAAGCCGGGTGCCGCGCCCGTTGGATGATGGCCTGTGTCACACTGGGCGCCGTGGCAAAATTCATATCGGCAATCCACATGGGGATAAAATCGAAGCCATCCTTGGGTGTCTCCGGCCTGCCGTTTTCAGCATTGTCTCCAATGCCGTCAACAGCCAGGGCGTCCCTGCCCCGCCGGTCCATAATGGTGGTAAAATCGTATTTCATCGGTCATCTTCCTCTCTTGCTCTCGGGCCCGCAATGGGCTTGAACTCTGGCTCTGGGTCAAGGGCCAGCTTGGTCCCTACACAGCGGTTGATTGGCGTACCCAGCCGGTAAAATTTTTCCTCGTAGTCGGTCATGATCCCCTGTACACCCCCGCCATGCAGGTCTCGGGTCACTTCAGACAGGGCAAATCCCGCCTTGGGAAACTGGAACAGCGACCATTCAAACAGGTCGCGGTTATCGCTTTTAAAGTGGAGCTCTCCTCCCTGCCGCAGGATTCCGCGGTAGAGGATCAGAAACTGCTCATGGGTCAGTCTCCGCCGGGCGTGCTTCATCCCCGGCCAGGGATCGCAGAAGTTGATATACAGCAGGTCCGCCTCATCCGGCGCAAAATACTCCCGCAGCCGGGCCGCGTCTCCGTCAATAAAAAAGATATTGGCCAACCCCTTGGCCTGGCACCGCTCCATGGCCGTAATCATGGCATCAGGCACCCGCTCCAGAGCTATATACAGCACATCAGGGTTGCGCTGCGCTGTCTCCGACGAAAATTGTCCCTTTCCGCAGCCAATCTCCAGCCACAGCTGGCGGGCCTCCGGATATAATTCCCGCCACCTTCCCCGCATCTTAGCCGGATCCCGAATCAGCAGCGCCTCGCACCGCTCTATCCTTTCGTCCAGATTGGGTTTTTTTCTCATTCGCATCGCGCTTTCTCCTCTTCTCCCGAATTAAAAAATATTGTACCATATTCTATAGAACACTTGCAATCCTTTTCAAAATATATTATACTGTATGAGCGGCATCTCCTGGCGTTGTCGGCTTAAATGCTTGTGAATGTAACTATCAGGGTGTTGTGCAGTTGGTAGCGCACCCGCTTTGAGAACAGGAGATCCAGGT
The DNA here is from genome assembly GCA_022799835.1 of Lawsonibacter sp. Lineage (GTDB taxonomy): Bacteria > Bacillota > Clostridia > Oscillospirales > Oscillospiraceae > Lawsonibacter. Next base: position 53,478 of record JAAWPF010000001.1, read on the forward strand.
TCAGGCTGCGGTTTCCGGAAAGTCCGGAACGCCTTGGGACATACGGCCCCACGCAATTTTACCCCTCGCCGGCAACTGGTCAAAAACCGGCGTTGACCATATGTTTGACCACTGTTGAAAATTACATATCCGGGTGTAGCGCAGTTGGTAGCGCGCTTGCTTTGGGAGCAAGATGCCGGGAGTTCGAGTCTCCCCACTCGGACCAGAAAAAGAGGTCAAAAAAGATTTTTGGTGAAAAAACTGAGAGATTTCAAGACCTCAGAGGCCCTT
>JAAWPF010000051.1 GCA_022799835.1 Lawsonibacter sp.
CCCCGGCCGGGCAGCTTGCCCTTAAAGTCCAGGGACACCGGCCCCTCCGGCGGTTTTACCAGCCGGATAAGCGCTCTCTTCTCTTTCATCTCCCGGCAGCCAACACACTGGCGCATGGGTATCTTTTTGGGCAAGACAGTTCCTCCTCTTTGAGGTCCATATTCTTTCCGTCCCCCTGCGGGGATAGGCTCCTTTTGAAAGGAGCTGTCAGCCGCAGGCTGACTGAGGCTTGTGTTTCGCGAAGCGAAACGTGCGAGGCAAACGAGGTTTTTGTAAAATTTGTTTACTTCGTATGTTCGGCTTCGCCGAACCCAATCTTCCGCCCCAGTGTGCGCACCGGGGCACCTCCTTTCAAAAGGAGGTTGGCCGCCTGCGGGCGGGACCTGGGGCGGCACGGAGACCGCCCCCTACAGGATCATTCCTCCGGGAGCTCGCCGTTCTCCTCGGCCTCAGCCATGGCGGCCTCCAGGGCCTCCTCGGCGGCGTCGGCCTCCGCCTGGGCGGCCAGCTCCTCGATGGGCTCCAGAGGAGCGGAGGCGGGCTTGATGTCAATCTTATAGCCGGTGAGTTTGGCGGCCAGGCGGGCGTTCTGTCCCTCCTTGCCGATGGCCAGGGACAGCTGGTCGTCGGGGACCACCACCCGGCAGCTGCGGATGTCGCCCAGGCTGGGCAGTTCCTCCACCGAGATGACGTCGGCGGGGGACAGGGCGGCGGCGATATACTCCGCCGGGTCCTCGCTGTAGTGGATCAGGTCCACCTTCTCCCCCTTCAGCTCGGACAGCACATTGTCGATCCGCTGGTGCCGGGGGCCGATACAGGCGCCGATGGGGTCCACATTGGGGTCAGGAGACCAGACGGCCATCTTGGTGCGGGATCCCGCCTCCCGGGCCACCGACTTGATCTCCACCGTGCCGTCGTAGACCTCCGGAACCTCCAGCTCAAACAGCCGCTTCACCAGCCCCGGGTGGGTCCGGGAGATGAGGACCTGTGGGCCCTTGGTGGCCTGGCGGACCTCCACCACATAGACCTTCAGCCGCTGGTTCTCCACATAGCGCTCGCCCTTGACCTGCTCGCCCGCGGGCAGGTAGGCGTCGGTAAACTCAGAACCCGAGTGCAGCCGCAGAGAGACCGCCCCGTTCCGGGGGTCGACGCGGGTGACGGCGCCGGTGAGCAGCTCGTGCTCCTTGGTGCAGAACTCGTCGTAGATCATCCCCTGTTCCGCCTCTCGGATGCCCTGGATGATGACCTGGCGGGCGGTCTGGGCGGCGATGCGGCCGAAGGACCGGGCCTTCACCTCCATGCGCACGGTGTCGCCCAGCTCGGCCTGGGGCAGAGAGCGGCGGGCCTCCTCCAGACTGATCTCCATGGCGGGGTTGTCGACCACCTCCACAATCTCCTTTTTCAGAAACAGCCGGACGGTGGAGGCAGCCTCGTCCGCCTCCACGACCAGGTTATCCCCCACGCCCTCGTGGTCCTTGCGGTAGGCGGACAGCAGGGCCTGGGTCACCTTCTCCATGATATAGCCGGGCTTGATCCCCTTCTCCTGCTCAATCTGGTGGATAGCCTCGAAAAACTCCTTGCCGTCCATCTCATTGCTGTTGACATTTTTCTTTGTCACTCTTTTTGCCACGGTGTCTTCCTCCTAAAACCTTCCATGTGGGACCCGCCCACCCGGGCGGGTCAACTGGCGGGCCGCGTCATTTTCGCAAGCGGCCTGCCCAGGCCGTCTGGCCCCACAAAGTTCAAAATCCGGGGTACAGCCGTACCAGCGCGATTTCCTGTTTGGTAAAAAAGGCGCTCTCTCCGCCGATGTCCAGCGTGACGGCCCCGTCCTCGTAGCCCTTCAGCGTCCCCACAAACTCCTTGCGGCTGTCTCGCGGGCGGTAGAGCCTGACCTCCACTTCTTCGCCCAGGAACCGCTGGAAGTGTTCCGGCTTTTTCAGCGCCCGGTCCGCCCCGGCGGAGGACACCTCGAAGGTGTAGCTGCCCTCGATGGGGTCGTGTTCGTCCAGCAGGTCGGACAGGGGCCGGGACACCGCCTCGCAGTCGTCAATGGACACACCGCCCTCCCTATCAATATAGACCCGGAGGAACCACTGTCCCGCCTCCTTCACATATTCCACATCCCACAGGGAACAGCCCGCCGCCTCCGCCACCGGAAGGGCCAGGGCGGCCACTGTATCGGTTACCCTCGCCATGTGTAAACCTCCTGAAAACCGGAGTCTGTCCGGTTTTTTCAATTAAAAAGAGCGGAGTCACGCCCCACTCTGTCAATACGCTTTACTATCCTGTGCATACTATATCATAAAATCCGTTGAATTGCAATAGCTTCTCTCGAAGTTTTTTCCAAAAAAACGCAGCTCTTCCGGCTCTTTCCCGTCAAAGCCGGTCAAAAAAAACCAATTCGTCCGGCCATTTCCGGACTGACGGCAAAAAACCGGGTAATACTAAAGCGCGGATGGGACCTCCAAAAAACGACGTGGGAGGATACTGCAATGAAAAGGAGCGCTCTCGCGCTGGCCCTGGCTCTCGCTCTCGTGGGCTCGCTGGCAGCCTGCAGCACAGATAAAACCCCCAGCAACAGCGGCAATAACTCCGCCTCCGGAAACGGCTCCAACAGCACCAACTCCACCGGCCCCAGCGGCGGTTCCGGGAGCACAGCGGGCTCCGGCGCCTCCGCCGGCCAGGTCCGGCGGTACACCAACCAGGGCCGGACCTATCTTGACGACGGCTACTACGCCGCCGGCCCCAACGGCGAGGTCTACGGCCCCAACGGCACCGGTATGGAGCGGGATCTGACCCGTGACGCCCGTGACATTGTCCGGGACGCCGGCGACGCCATCGGCGACATCGGCCGGGGCATCGGCGACGCCGCCCGGGATATCACCGGCATGGGGAACAGCGCCTACTCTGGCACCCCCAGCTGGGAACCTGACTCCAGCGCGGTCCGGTATTAACCAAAACGGGACGGGCAAAGCCCGTCCCGTTCCTGTTATTTTTTCTTCTTCGGCTTCGCCCAGCCCTTCTTCCGGACCGGCTGGGCAGGCTTTTCTTTTTTCTCCACCCGGGTTCTGGTATCGGCCCGGGGCTTTTTGGAGGCCTCCCCCTTATTCCGGGCCGGCTTCCAGGGGGACGGTTCCCCTCTGTCCGGCTTGACCAGGCAGTGCTTGCCATAGCCAATCAGGTCCTCCCGGCCGGTTTTGTGCAATGCCTCCAGCACCAGCTTCCGGTTCTGGGGCTTGCGCCACTGCATCAGCGCGCGCTGGAGGGCCTTGTCGTGGGGGGTCTTGGGAACGAACACCGGCTCCATGGTCCGGGGGTCCAGGCCGGTGTACCACATGCAGGTGGCCAGGGTGCCGGGGGTGGGGTAGAAGTCCTGGACCTGCTCCGGCATGTGGCCCTGTTTGTTCAGCCACTCCGCCAGCCGGACGGCGTCCTCCAGAGTGCAGCCGGGGTGGGAGGAGATCAGGTAGGGCACCAGATACTGGTCCTTGCCGTAGCGGCGGTTGAGCTTAAAGTACTTCTCCTTGAATTTTTCATAGACCTCAATATGAGGTTTCCCCATAAAGTCCAGGGTGTGGGCCACGCAGTGCTCCGGGGCCACCTTCAGCTGGCCGGAGATGTGGTGCTGGACCAGGTCGGTAAAAAACTCCCCGCTGGGGTCCTTCATCAGGTAGTCAAACCGGATGCCGGAGCGGATGAACACCTTTTTTACCTTGGGAATTTCCCGCAGCTTCCGCAGGAGCATCATGTAATCGGTGTGGTCGGCGTCCAGGTTGGGACAGGGCTCCGGGGCCAGACAGGCCCGGTTCCGGCACATACCGCTCTTGAGCTGCTTGGCGCAGGAGGGCCGGCGGAAGGTGGCCGAGGGCCCGCCCACGTCGTGGATATAGCCCTTAAATCCGGGGTGTTCCGTCAGCAGCCTCACCTCCCGGATGACGCTTTCGTGGCTGCGGCAGGAGACCGTCCGCCCCTGGTGGAAGGCCAGGGAGCAGAAATTGCAGGCCCCGAAGCACCCCCGGTTGTGGGTGACGGAGAAGCGCACCTCCTCGATGGCGGGCACGCCCCCCAGCTCATCATACATGGGGTGGGGCTCCCGGACGTAGGGCAGCCCGGCCACCCGGTCCAGCTCCCCGGTGGTCAGGGGAAAAGCGGGCGGGTTGACAATCAAAAACCGATTTCCGTGCTTCTGGATGATGGCCTTGCCGGACACCGCGTCGTGCTCCTGGTACTCCACCATATTGGCCCGGGCGTAGGCCGTTTTGGAGGCGGACACCTCCTCAAAGGAGGGCACCTCCACCCTGGGATAGGCACACACACCCGGGTATTTAGCCGCCACACAGGTGCCCCGCACGTCGGTAATCTCCGAGACCGGGGTACCAGAGGCCAGCCGGGCGGCAATCTCCAGGGTGGCCGTCTCCCCCATGCCGTAGGTGAGGATGTCCGCCTGGGCGTCGAAGAGGACGGAGCGGCGGACTCTGTCCTCCCAGTAGTCGTAGTGGGCAAAGCGGCGCAGGGAGGCTTCCAGCCCTCCTATGATAACAGGGATATCAGAAAAAGCCTCCCGCGCCCGGTTGGAGTAGACCACTGTGGCGTGGTCGGGCCGCAGGCCGGCCTTGCGGCCGGGGGAGTAGGCGTCGTCATGGCGGCGCTTCCTGGCGGCGGTGTAGTGGGCCACCATGGAATCGATGTTCCCCGCCCCGATGAGCACCCCCAGCCGTGGACGGCCCAGGGCCTGGAAGGCCCGGGCGCTGTGCCAATCCGGCTGGGCCAGGACGGCCACCCGGTAGCCCTCCGCCTCCAGAATCCGGCCGATGATCGCCGGGCCGAAGGAGGGGTGGTCCACATAGGCGTCCCCGGTGATGAGGAGGAAGTCATAATAATCCCATCCCCGGCGGGCCATATCCTCCGTATTTACAGGGAGAAACAGATCGCGTTCAAAGGACATATCAGCGCCCCCTTTCGTGAGAGCAGTATACCAGTCCCCAGGCTTTTCGTCAACCGAAAGGCAGGGGCCCGCCCCTCCGGGCGGGCCCTGAGCTCATTCTGCCTTCTCCTCCTCGTCCAGCGCCCGGACCACCATGGAAATCACCTCCTGGCGGGTGGCCAGGTCCTCAGGCCGGGTGCCGTCGGTAACACCCAGTTTTACAGCCTCGGCCAGCTCCTTTCTGCCGTACTCCGGCCCCTCCTGGGCGGCCAGTTCCTGGCGATACCGGAGCATAAACTCCTTCCACTGCTCATAGGTCACGTTTTCCTCACCTCCCTCTCCCCCGCCGGGGTCCTCCTTCATCAGCCGGACCACCTCGGCCCGGAAGTCGTCCATGGACCTGCCCATCTTGGGGAACCAGTGGAGCACATCGGCGTGGTTGGAGGCCACCCCTCTCTGGCAGCCCTCCTGGTGGCAGATGACCACCCCGTCGGCCAGGGGGTCCAGCCCGTACCGCTTACACAGCATAGCGGTCAGTTCAGCAGCCTCCCGGTAAACCTCAGCGAAGTAGACCGGATCAGTCAGGCCGTCCTCGCAGATCTCAAAGCCGATGTGGGTGTTGTTGGCCGCACCTCCGGCGTGCCAGCCCCGGTGCTCCCAGGGCAGGGTCTGGACCGTGCCCACCTCCCCGTCGGCGAATTTACCCACGAAGGCGTGGACGCACTTGGCCAGGCCGGAGCGGTCCCAGTGGTTGCCCCCGGCGTTAAATCCTATCTCCGCGTCCCCCGGCACATAGCGGCACACCCGAGGATTGTCGGCCCCGGTGGAGTGGACCATCACCCCCTTCACCCGGATGGTCCGCTGGGTCTGATAGCAGTCGTTCCTGGTCAAAAACTGCTGGCGAAGCCTCATTTTTGCCCTCCTTCTCCGGCGCTCTTCACCTCCTGGCTCTGAGTGCCGAAATAAAATGAGATGATGACCGCATAGATGGTCATAAAATCCTGGTCAATGCTCCCCTGGAGGGCCAAGCAGGCAAATACCAGGGTCAGGATCAGGGTAACAATGCTTTTTACAGTCAAAAGCTTCAGCATACGATTGATAAAAGGGTTCATCTGACTTCCCCTTTCCATTAAAGAGAATCCGCTCCAGTCCACGGCTTCTCTTCTATCATTTTATCTCAAACAAGCAAATTTTGTTCCCGCATCCAACCCCGCCGGCGGTCCGTTTTCCGAGTCCTGCCCCCTAAAACCCCGTCTTTTTGCCGCTTTTTTGCCTTCCGGCACAAATTTAGAAACATTTTTAATTTTGGATACTTTTCCCGTTTTAAGCCTTGCAAAAAAAACGCTCATCTGGTACAATAATAACTTGTCTGGATATGCGGACATATCGGAGACACTCTATTTGGGCGCTGCGCCCACTGCAAGGAGAATGAATAGGCATGGATAAGAAACAGAGAGAAGAACGCCGCCGTCAGGAGGATATCGCGCTGCAGCGAGGACTGCTGTGGGTGGCGGGGGCGATCGTACTGGAAGCTCTGCTGGTGCTTGTCAACCGCTATTATATCAACTACCGCACCGTTGAGGCCGAGGTCAACATCGCTCTGGCGTTGAGCAGTACCCTGCGCTTCCTGCGTATAGCCGCCCCTATAGCCTCATTGCTGGCGCTGGCCTGGGCCGGCTGGAGCCTGAAGCAGAAGAAGAAATTCGGCCTGCCCCTGATCCTGGCCTTTGCCTTGGCCGCAATCGCCATCTGCGCCCATGTGGTCTTTAAGTTCCAGGGACCTGGTATCTCCATGCTCTTTTGGCTGGTAGTGGCCTGGGCGGTACTGGCGCTGGTGTACTATATCTACCAGCGGGAGTTCTTCCTGGCCGCCTCCGCCTGCGGGATGTCCGTCCTCAGTCTGTGGTTTGTACGCTACGGCGCCGTCGGCCGGCTGGAGGCCATCCTGCTGCTGATTGCCATCGCCCTAGTCACCGGGGGGGTGGTCTGGCTGAAAAAGACGGACGGCCTCTGGCCCGGCACAGACCCCATCCGCTTCCTGGCCCAAAAGACCAACTACACCGTACCCGTTGTCACCTGCGCGGCCAGCCTGGCGGCGGTCATCGCAGCCATGGTCCTGGGGAGCACCGCCGCCTTCTACCTGATTTTCGTCATGGTGGCATGGCTCTTTGCCCTGTTTGTGTACTTTACCGTCAAGCTGATGTGAGCCTTTCAAAAAATACGGGACTCCCCGCTGTGTGGGCGGGGAGTCCTTTCCATAAGGAGAGATGCCGCATGACCACCCTTTCACGCGGACAGGGGCGGCGGGAGACCGCCCTGTGTCTGGCCGGGCTGTTCCTGGTGCTGTTCCTGCTGTCCGGGCTGTACCCGGTGACAGGGGACGACTGGTACCGGGAGGCCCTGGGCGCTTCCCTCCAAAGCCCGTGGGACCTGTTTCAGGAGGTGGCTGGCCGCTGGGCCGCCACCAACAGCCGCATCCTGGGCAACCTGCTGGCCTACTCCGCCGGCAGCCGGCCCCTGCTGCGGCAGCTCTATCAGGCCGCTCTCACCCTGGGCCTCATCGCCCTGCTGGCCCGGGTTACCGGGATAGGCGGCTGGGGGGGGCTGCTGCTGTGGACGGCGGGGGTGCTGTCCCTGCCCCGGGACATCTTCGCCCAGACCCACGCCTGGGCCGCCGGATTTTTTAACTTCGTGCCCCCGGTGGTGGTGGTGCTGGCCTGCCTGGTTCTGGTCCAGCCCGTCTTGGACGGCGGGAAGCTGGAGGAGACCCCACAGCGCTGGGCTGGGCTGTTCCTGCTGGGCTTCGCCCACCAGCTCTTCGTGGAACACAGCACCCTGTACGCCCTGTGTGCCGCCCTGGTCCTGCTGGTGTGGTACCGGCTGGAGCGGAACAGGTGGTCCCCCTCCCTCCTGCTCCTCCTGCTGGGCTGCGTGCTGGGGGCGGCCCTGCTCTTCTCCTCCCCCTCCTACCGGATGGTCTCCGGGGACGGGTCCTACTACCAGTCCGGCCTGTCCGGCGGGCTGGCGGGGCTCATTGCCACCGCCCGGGTCAACCTGCCCACGGTGGCCCGGTACCTGATCCTGGACTGCCCGGTGCTCTACATCTCCCTCACCGCCCTGGCCTCGGTGCTGGGGACGAGGTTCCGGGGCTGGCCCCACCGGCTGCTGGATATCGGCCTGTTCCTGAGCCTGCTGTGGATGGTCTGCGGGCCCCACCCCTTCGCCGCCGCCTGTGTGTGGGCGCTGCTCCTGGTTTTGGCCCTGGCCCTCTGGCTGCCCGACCGGGTAAGCCGGGCCCGGACCCTGTTTTTCCTGCTCAGCGCCGGAGTGGCGGCGGGGCCGCTGCTCTTTGTCAACCCCATCGGGCCCCGGTGCCTGTTCTTCCCCTATATCCTCCTGCTGGCGGCGGCGGGGTGTATCCTCCGCTGCCTGGAGCCCGGCCGTATGTCCTCCCTTTTCACCGGGCTGGTCCCGGCGGCGCTGGCGGCGGCGGTGCTGGGGGCGTGCTTCTCCATTTACCTCCCCATCCACCGGCTGGAGCTCCGGCGGACCGGGATTTTGGAGGAGGCCCTGGCCTCGGGGGCGGCGGAGGCCGTCCTTCCCCCCTACGGCCAGGACGGGGGCTGGCTGTGGGACGGGGACAACAGCGAGAAGATCGGGCAGGTCTATTATCGGGAAACGCCCGGAGACCTGGAGATCCGGTTTTTCGCTCCGTGTCCGGAGGAGGATTGAGCGGCTGTCCCAACCTGGGACGTCGGAAAAATTCCAAACTTTTTTCCGGCGTCCCCTTGACAAACCCCTGACTGTCTTATATAATGCCTGTTGCGTTCAAAGACAGCAGGGGCCCGCAAGGGCGTAATTCCTGCCGAGAGTGCTTTCAAAGGATAACCACTTTGACGGTACTGTCCTCCTGTCTTATGGCGGGAGGTTTTTTGTTTCGCGCAACCATTTTTCTGGAGGTGAAACCAAAAATGCCTAACGCAAAGGTCCTTTCCGAGAAGAAAGCCATCGTGGCCGCTCTGGAGGAGCAGCTGAAAGGCGCTTCCAGCGGCGTGCTGGTGGACTACAAGGGTATCACCGTGGCCGAGGACACCGCCCTGCGCGCTGAGCTGCGCCAGAACGATGTGCAGTACGCCGTGGTGAAGAACACCCTGGTCCGCTTCGCCCTGGACAGCGCCGGCCTGAAGGAGCTGGACGGGGTGCTCAACGGCACCACTTCTCTGGCCACCAGCGCCGGTGACCCCATCGCCCCCATGCGGGTGGTGAACAAGTACGCCAAGCAGCTGGGCGAGGACAAGTTCAACATCAAGGGCGGCTTTATGGACGGCAAGGTGATCTCCCTGGAGGAGATTATGGCTCTGGCCGAACTGCCCTCCAAGGAAGTGCTGCTGTCCCAGACTCTGGGTATGCTGCTCGCTCCCATTACCAGCCTGGCCGTCGTGCTGAAAGCCATCGCCGAGAAGAACGGCGAGCCCGCCCCCGAGGCCCCCGCCGCTGAGTAAGCGGCAGACCGCTCCCCACAGGGGAGACAACAAACTATTATTTACACATTATAGGAGGTAAATTTATCATGGCTAGTGAGAAGATTACCGCTATGGTTGAGGAAGTCAAGACACTCACCGTGCTGGAACTCAGCGAGTTCGTAAAGGCCCTGGAGGAGGAGTTCGGCGTGTCCGCCGCCGCTATGGCCGCTCCCGCCGCCGGCGGCGGCGCCGCTGAGGCCGCCGCTGAGAAGACCGAGTTTGACGTGGTCCTGGCCGGCTTTGATGCCGCCGCCAAGATCAAGGTCATCAAGGCCGTCCGCGAGATCACCGGTCTGGGCCTGGCTGAGGCCAAGGCCGCTGTCGAGGGCGCTCCCAAGACCCTGAAGGAGGCCGTGTCCAAGGACGAGGCCGAGGAGCTGAAGAAGAAGCTGGAAGAGGCCGGCGCCAAGGTGGAGCTG
>JAAWPF010000052.1 GCA_022799835.1 Lawsonibacter sp.
AAGGACCACAGCCAGGAGCCCTGGACCGTGTTCACCAGCACCTATCAGGTGGGCGACACAGCCAACGTGCGCGTTGTTAAGCTGATGACTTTCGGCGCCTTTGCCGAGGTGGTTCCCGGTGTGGACGGCCTGATTCACATCTCTCAGCTGGCTGACCACCGGGTGGAGAAGCCCGGCGATGTGGTGGCCGAGGGCGACAAGGTGGACGTGAAGATCACCGATGTGGATATGGAGAACAAGAAGATTTCCCTGTCCATCCGTGCCCTGCTGGAGGCCCCTGACGCTGAGGAGGAGGTACCGGAGGAGCCTGCCGCTGAGGAGGCCCCTGCCGGGGAGCAGTAAATCCAAAATTGAAAGCCCGCGGGCCTGACTGGTTGACAGTCAGGCCCGTTTCTCTGTGAAAAGTATATGAAAACGAAAAATTTACAGAGATAATCTTAAAAATCTCCCAATTTTGACTTGCAAAATCAGGATAAAATTGTTATAATATGGAATAGGATAAGAAGTAGGCTGGAGAAGAAGCGTACATGAGAAGAAAGTGAGGGGCAGAGTGTTTCAGATTGGGGATAAGGTAGTTCACCCTATGTATGGGGCGGGCGTGGTGGACAGCATCATCCAAAAGACAGTAGACGGTGTGGAACGGGATTATTTCATTCTGGCACTGCCCAACCGCGCTATGGTGGTGATGGTCCCCACGGAGAATTGCAGTGAGATCGGTGTGCGCCCGGTGGTGAATCAGGAGCAGGCAGACCAGATTCTTGCGGCTATCCCAAATATCCAGGTAGAGATGACCGCAAACTGGAATCACCGGTACCGGGAAAACATGGAGCGGATGAAGAGCGGGGACCTGTTCGAGGTGGCCCGGGTCATCAAAGGATTGACCATTCGGGACCAGAAACGTGGCCTGTCCACTGGAGAGAGGAAGATGCTCCACTCCGCGAAGCAGATCCTTCTGTCCGAGCTGGTGCTGTCCAAGAGCGTCAGCTATGAGTCGGCGGAGGAACAGCTGAACACGGCCTTGGCATAATGAGCGTAACATGAGCAGGGCGGCTTTTTTGTTCCGAACGGGGATAAAAAGGCCGCCGTATTCTATGCTTTTCCGAAGGGGACTTTTGTGCTATAATCGGGGTGAGGTGATCCTATGAATGTCTACCACACCCCGCAGTATCAGCAGTTCAGAAGGGAGAACAGCTTTGTTTTCTCTGAGGAGTGCCGCTCCAGTCTGCCGGGAAAAACCGAGCCGCTTTTGGAGGGGTATTCCCTCCGTACAGACTACTATGTGGGACATCTGCAATACCAGATACGCGCCGCCCGTCATAGCCTGCTGGACAGCGGGGGACAGGTGGTGTATACTTGGGACAATCTGGACGATGACGGGGAGTTTTATCGTTTGATTCCCCACGCCAATGGGAGGCACTATCTGATTTTCCGGGAGGACCTGTACGGCTACAGCGTTTTGGAACTGGAGACGGGAGAGACGGCGCACTATGTTCCGGAGCAGTCCTGGCCGCTGGACGGCGGACAGGCTCAAGAAACCTTCATCTGGACCGGGGCGACCTATGACCCAAAGTCAAATCTGCTGGCTGTTTGGGGCTGCTACTGGGCCTGTCCCAATTCCATGGTCTTTTTGGATTTTTCCGACCCTCTGATGGAGCAGGATTGCGGCTGCTGGGTGGAGATGCACGAGGTGGTTGACCCGGACTACGATCTCTATGACGACATTGAAATGGAAAATTGGAACGTCAGGGGCTGGACGCGTTTTCGATGCACCAGCGCCACCGGGAATATCGGCTGGCAGGAACTGCTGGTGCCCCGGGAAAAAATCGTGGACGCGGTGCGGGAGAAAAAATTGAGGAGTAAGGAGCGAGGATAATGGGCCTGTTGTCTCTGTTCAAGAAGAAAAAGGACGAGGAGCTCAAGTGTTCCGCGGTGATCGTGTCCGCGGGGCTGGCCCGGCGGATGGGGGGAATCGACAAGGTGCTGGCCCCCCTGGGGGAGCTGCCTGTGCTGGTCCACACCCTCTACGCCTTTCAGGACTGCGCCGCCATTGATGAGATCGTGGTGGTGGCCCGGGAGGACCTGCTGGTGGAGGTGGGCCGTATCTGCAGGGATTTCGCCTTGGACAAGGTGACCAAGGTGGTGGTGGGAGGCGCGGAGCGCATCCACTCCGTCCAGGCCGGACTGCGGGAGGTCAGCCCCGAGGCGGGGCTCATCGCCATCCACGACGGTGCCCGGCCCCTGGTGACCCAGGAGATTATCCGGGACACGGTGGCCCGGGCCGGCCTTACCGGAGCGGCCGCTCCGGCGATCCAGCTCACCGACACGATCAAACGGACGGAGGACGGCCTGACCGTGGAGACGGTGGACCGCTCCCAGCTGTGGGCGGTGCAGACCCCTCAGGTGTTTGAGGCCGGCCTGATTAAGGCGGCCACCCAGAAGGCCATTGACGACGGCGAGCTGCTCACCGATGACTGCGGGGCGGTGGAGCGGCTGGGTATGAAGGTGACCCTCACCAGCGGCAGTCGGGAGAACATCAAGATCACCACACCCCTGGACCTGGTGCTGGGGGAGGCTGTCCTGCGGGCCAGAGTGGAGGAGGGGGAGTGGCGATGCAAGGAATAAGGGTCGGCCACGGCTACGACGTCCACCGGCTGACGGAAGGGCGGAAGCTGATTCTGGGCGGGGTGGACATTCCCTGGGAAAAGGGTCTGCTGGGCCATTCCGATGCCGACGTGCTCACCCACGCTCTTATGGACGCTCTGCTGGGGGCGGCGGGCCTGGGGGACATCGGGAGGCACTTCCCGGACAACGACCCCGCCTATGCCGGGGCGAACAGCCTGAAACTGCTGGAGCGTGTGATGAAGCTGTTGGGGGTTAACGGGTACACTGTGGGTAATGTGGATGTTACAGTCCTGGCCCAACGGCCCAAGCTGGCTCCCCATATTCCTCAGATGCGGGATAACCTGGCTCAGGTGATGGGAGTGGAACCGGCGCGGGTGAACATAAAGGCTACCACCGAGGAGGGGCTGGGCTTCACCGGCGCGGGCGAGGGCATCGCCGCCCATGCGGTGGCGCTGATTGAAAGAAGATAAGGAAAGGCCCTGTGCTTTATGCACAGGGCCTGCCGCTTACTGGTCGGGTGTCAAGGGCTGGATGGAGACCCGCAGCTGGGCGGGGGAGTGGGGGTACTGCCTGGAGAAGGCCCGGGTAATCCGGGAGCAGATCATTTTGCTGTTTTCATATGTGGCCTGGGGCAGCAACAGGACATACTGAGAGGAACTGCACAGCGCGGCGGCGTCCCCCCGGCGCAGGTGCCGGAGGATAATCTCTTGCAGATTGTCCATGACCCGTTTCAGGCTGTTCTGAGGCAGAGAGCTGTCCTTTTCTCCCGCGACGGAGAGGAGGGCGATGTGGACAAGGCCTCCGCTGCGGCCTGCCGCACGGACGGTAGAGTGGCATATGACCCGGAAAAAGTCAAATTCGCACATCAGCGCCCCCGATTTTACGGGCTCCTGGAGCTGTTCCAGCAGGACGACAGGGGAGAGAAAGCGGGGGTCACTGTTCCGCTGGACATGCCGGTACAGCTCCCGAAGCTCGTTAGAGGGCATAATACCCCGGCGGGCCAGCAGCCGCTCCTGGAAGTCCTCAAAGATTTGGGCGGCCTCCTGCTGGCGGTCCAGATGGAAGAGGGCCTCCATCTGGGCGTGGCACAGCTCCTCTTGATAGGGCTCCAGGGCGAAAACGGTCTCGGACAGCTCCGCCGCTTCCTGCCAGCGCTCCTCGGCGGTCAGCAGGGGCAGCGTGCTCAGCGCCGTGCTGAGATAGAGCTGATGGAGGCTTTCTGCCTCAGCGATGGTCCAGGGATGCTGGGCCAGGGCCGGGAGATAGCTGCCCCGATACAGGGCCAGGGCCTCGAGCCCCAGGGATAGCCGGCTGTCCCTGTCCGGGCCGCTTTGAGCGGCCCGGACGAGCTGAGAGAATTCTTCCACGTCCACTGTGATGGGGAACTGCGAATTCCACTGGCAGCCGCCCTCCCGGCTGAGAATCAGAGAGCGGCCGTCCTCTGGCCACAGCTCGTCCAGCAGGTTTCGGGCCCGGTGGAGGATGGCCTTCAGGGAGTTGAGGGTGGCGGCGTCAGAAGGCTGTCCCTCCCACAGCAGGTTCAGCAGCTTACTGTATGGGACAGGCCGCCTCCGCTCCCGAATGAGATAAGCCAGCAGAAGGCAGAGCTTCCGGGAGCGGGGGCTGACAGTGACCTCCTTCTCCTCCCGGGAGATGGAGAAGCCGCCCAGCATTTTGACCTGTATAGGGGCAGTTTCCATGGTTGAATCTTCCTTTCCCAGGTTCATCGCGGATCATCGCCGACCGAAGCCGCCGCCCCGGGAGCCGCCGGAGAAGCCGCCGCCCCGGGGACCGCCGGAGAAGCCGCCGCCCCGGGAACCGCTGGAGAAGCCGCCGCCCCGGGGACCGCCGGAGAAGCCGCCGCCCCGGGAATTATTCCCTCCAGGGCCGTTGAAGCCGGAGAAGCCTCCGCCAAAGCCACCGCCTGGACCGGGGCCGCCCGGTCCTCTGGGGGGCCGGGGCGGGGGAGGAGGCGGTGGCTGCCGCCAGTTCCGCCGGTACCACAGGGATCCAGGGGCGTGCCAGAAGAAGATGGGCCGGAACACCACCGGGGGATTGACCACGCCGTAGTACCGCTGGCGATAGGTATTGTACCGGCTGCGGTCAATGGCGCTGACCACCGCCACGATGGCAATCAAAATAAAGACCAGCATGATGACACCTATGGCTGTGTCGCCGCCGTAGCCTGTGGCGTAGGAGCCGCTGCTGTCCAGATAGCCCAGGCCATAGTTGTCCACATAGTAGTCATTCAGTGCGCCGAACAGGGCCAGCACGCCGGCACCGCAGCTGCCCTTTTGAACATAGGGGTAAAGGACGTTGTCCAGATAGGAGGTGACTTGACTGTCGGCAAGGGGGTAATCCGGACCCACAGCCAGGAAGGCATCCTTGGCGGAGACGTCGATCACCAGAACGCCGTCAGCGCTGGCCAGCTCGATCTCCTCTCCCAGATCGTAGGCGTAGTCCCCGATGTTTCCGCCTGCCGACTGCACTGCCGCCACGGCTACGATGCTGCCGTAGCGCTGGGACCAGTTGGCGTTGTAGAGGCAGACCAGCTCCTCCTCCTTGGAGGACAGCGCGTTCGCCTCGTCCCAAATGTAGCCGGCGAACTGCTGGGTGGACAGGCTCTCGTCCAGCCCCAAATCGGGGGCGGGGGTGGGTGTGTTGGAGGTGGGGCCTTTTGACAGCCCAATGCCTACCGCCGCCGCGATCATCACCGCTGTCAGCAGCCAGGCAAACCAGGGTTTTTGGAATAATTTCATGGCATTACCTTTCCATTTCGATTGAACATTCTGTCCAGCCTGGAATGCGCTCCAGGCGCTCCAGCCACACCAGCTGGAAGCCGGTGGAGGAGTAACCCCGGCCGTTGAAAAAATACTCCTGGGGGAACACATCCTCGCCGATCCAACGCAGTGTCTCACCTGGTATGGTGTAGCTGAAGCTCCAGCCCTGCCAATAGCCCAGCATGGAATCGCCGAACTGGTTGTCATAATCGGGGCGGGCCAGCAGGGGGCCCTCCACGGCCCGTTTCGCGGGCGGAAGAGCGGCAAAGATGGGATTTTCCCCGCCCAGTCCGGCCCGGTAGCCCATCAGCCACATGGTCAGGTTCATCAGGTCGTAGAACCGGCCTGGCCGGGGCCAGCGGACCGCGGTCCACTGGGGGGCATCGGGGAGCGCCGCCGCGGAGAAGGTAAATTTTTCCGGATGCTCTATGGCGCACAGGCCCTCGTACTCCTTCAGCAGCTGGACGGCCTGCTCCAGGGGGCAGTTGATCAAGGAAAAACAGGTGTAGCCGTTCAGGTCAAAGGGATAATTCGGCTGCTTGTGTGATGCGGGCGGTTGGTTCGCCGCAGGCTTTTTTTGAAACAGGTTAAACACGCTGTGCCCCCTTATCCTCTCAGCTCCAGCAGCTTCTGTTTCAGCTCGCCCTCGATGCGGCCCAGCTCCTTCTCGGCCTCCTGGCGCTTCTGAGCGCCCTCGGTTTGAATCTTCATCACCTCGTCCAGGGTGGAGATGAGCTGCTGGTTGGTGTGCTGGAGGGTTTCGATGGAGACCACGCTTCGCTCCGCCTCCCGGGCGGTCTCGATGGTGCCCATTTTCAGCATATCAGCGTTCTTTTGCAGCAGTTCGTTGGTCATATTGGTGACTGCGGTCTGGGCGGCGGTGGCCTGCCGGCTGTGCTCCAGCCCCAAAGCCAGCACCATCTGGCTCTTCCACAGGGGGATGGTGTTCACCAGGGAGGACTGAATCTTCTCCAGCATCTGGGTATCGTTGTTTTGCAGCAGACGGGTCTGAGGGCCCATCTGGATGGAGATCATCCGGGTAAGCTCCAGGTCGTGAAGCTTCTTCTCGAACCGGCTGCACAGGTTGGCGAAGTCGTTGTAGGCCTGGGCATCCTCCTGGGCGCCGGTGGTCTCAGCCTTCTTTTTCAGGTCGGCCAGGTCGTGGGTGCGCAGATACTCCAGCCGCTTCTTGCCGGCCAGGATATACATGGTCAGCTCCTTATAATACTTGGTATTCAGCTCATACATCTGGTCGAACATGGCCACGTCCTTCATCAGAGTGACCTGGTGGTTCTCCAGCACCTTGACGATCTTGTCCACATTGATCTCGGCCTTGGCGTAGCTGGCTTTCATGGCCTCCAGCTCGTTTTTCTTCTTCTGAAAGAAGCCGCCGATGCCCTTTTTCTCAGGCTGGCCGAAGGTTTTCAGCTCCACCACCAGGGAGCTGAGGGCCTCGCCCACCTCGCCCAGGTCCTTGGTGCGCACATTGTTCAGGGCGCTCTCAGAGAAAGCGGCAATGTTCTTCTGGGAGGCGGCGCCGTAGTTGAGCACCAGGTTGGAGTCGGTGATGTCGATCTTCTGGGAGAAATCCTCCACCATCTTTTTCTCCGCCTCGCTGAGCATGGACTCGTCCAGCTTGACAGCGTTGGCGTCCCGGGCGGCCTGGGCCGCCTCGTCCACCTGGGGAGCTGCCGGAGCGGAGGGGGTCAGGGTCAGCTCCGGAGCGGCCGCCTGGGCGGCGGAGGGGTCAAAGGTCAGCTCCGGGGTGGTGTTCAGGTTCAGTTCGTCACTCATGTTTATCTTCCTCCTGTATTATAATTCCAATTTTGGTCCGTCTGTTCCGCCGGTGGGTTTCGTCCCGCCGGACAGCCCCTCCTGGGCCAGCAGGTTCTCCATGACGGTGATGTCGGTGGAGATATCCAGGGCCTCGTCGCCGAAGAGGGCGTCCAGCTGCTTGTCAAAGGCGGAGCACAGGGTGTCCAGCATCCGCTCCACCTTCTGCTTGGTGGTGTTGATGTTGCTGCCCGACACGCCGGCGGAGTCCATCCGGTCATAGGCGTTGAGCAGCTTGATGGTGGTGGGCAGGAAGTAGTCCAGGAACCGGGAGATCTGGGGCTTCTTCTGGGGGTGGGCGATGACATAGTCGATGATTTTCCCGGTGACCTCCTCCAGGGGGTCAATCTGGGCGGAAATCTTCAGATCCGGGATAGCGTCGTTCAACCGGCGCAGCTCGGAGACGGCCCGCTCCTTGTCCTTCCGGAGGGCGGCCACTTGGGGGTCCTCCTCCTTCTTGGGCTCGGCCTTTTTGGCCTCCGCCTTGGGCGCGTCGGGGGTCTGATAGACCTTGTCGGGGAAAATGGCCTTCCCGGCTACAAAGACCGCCAGGGACAGTCCGGCGCAGATTAAATAATCGCTGACCCGACACAGAGGGAACAGCAGGGCATAGCCCAGCCACACAGCGCCCACCAGATAGATGGGCAGAACAGAGACTTTTTTGCGGGTGGTCATGGCGCACCTCCGAAGAACTTCATTTTATATATTTTACCCCCAACAGGCAGGAAGTGTCAAGGAGATTGGAACAGTTTGCAAATTCGCTGTGGAAGGGGTATAATAAGAAAAAACGCCCGGTCTGGGCGTGTGGAGGTCTCTATGAAAACAGGCTTGGTATTGGAGGGCGGGGCCCTCCGGGCGATTTACTCCAGCGGTGTGTGTGACGGCCTGCTGGAGGGCGGTATTATGGCGGACTATGTCATCGGCGTGTCGGCGGGCATTGCCTACGGGGTGAGCTATGTGTCTCAACAGCCCAGGCGAAATCTTGAGGTGGTTACCCGCTATGCCCCTGACAAGCGCTATATGGGCCTGCGGAATCTGACCGACAGGCACAACCGCAGCTATTTCGGGCTGGAGTTTGGGTTCAGCACCATCCCCAACGAGCTGGTCCCCTTTGACTACGATACCTTCGGGGCGTTCTCCGGGGAGGTGGAGGCGGTGGTCACCAATCTGAATACCGGAACAGCGGACTATCTTCCCGTCCCACGGCTGGACAGGGAGTCCATAGTTCTCCAGGCAAGCTGCGCCATGCCGCTGCTGTTCCCCATCTTTACCATCGGCGGCCAGCCCTATCTGGACGGCGGTATCGGAGACGCCATTCCCTGGCGGCGGGCGCTGGACAAGTGCGGCCGGGTGATCGTGGTCCTTACCCGCCCCCGGGGCTACCGCCGCAGGCCCGACCGGATGATGAAGCTGATTCGGAAGCGGTACAGAGACTACCCCGCCTTTGTGGAGGCTATGGAGCATCGGGCGGAGGTCTACAACCGGGACCGGACAGCCCTGTTCCAGGCGGAGCGGGAGGGAAAGCTGCTGGTCATTGCCCCGAAGTCCACTTTGGGGGTGAGCCGGACGGAGCGGGACACCGAGAAGCTGCGCCTGCTCTGGGCGGAGGGCTATCAGCAGGCTGTTGACCGTCTGGAGGAGATCAGAGATTATCTGCGAGACTGAGGGCCGTCCCGGTACGGTTTACCTGGCTGGGCTGGAGGGCATAGAGGTTCAGAGTGTCCCCCACGATGGTGAAAAAGGCCCCCAGCTTAGCCAGTTGGGTCGGACTCTGTCCCTGGGCCAGCGCGGCGGACAGGGCGACCGCCATGGTGAGCAGTTCCCCGCTGTTGGCGTTATAAATGGAAGACAAAATGACCACCCCTGAGCTATCCTATGCGGGATTGGGCCGGCTGGGTACGAAAAAAAGGAGTTTTGCCTGTGAAAATCGTGATTGTAGACGGTCAGGGCGGCCGGCTGGGCCAACTGCTGGTAGGGGCGGTGAAGAAGCGCCTGCCCCAGGCACAGGTCTACGCCTTGGGCACCAATACCGCCGCCACTACCGCAATGCTGAAGGCGGGGGCCGATTTCGGCGCCACCGGGGAAAATCCGGTGGTCCGCAATGTGACGGACGCCGACGGGGTGCTGGGACCGGTGGGCATTGTGGTGGCCGACGCCATTCTGGGGGAGGTCACTCCCGCTATGGCTGAGGCGGTGGGCAGCTGCCGGGCCAAAAAATTTCTGGTGCCCATGAACAGCTGCGGCGTGACCGTGGCCGGGGTGGAGGAGCTGCCCCTGTCCGCCTACGTGGCCCAGGCGGTGGAGGCCCTGGCGGCTGAGCTGTCCGATTGACATTTCTGTGATTGACTTTTGTTGTGCTTTCCTGTATGATAAGGCATGACATGCGGGTATGGCGGAATTGGCAGACGCGCAGGATTTAGGTTCCTGTGCCGCGAGGCGTATGGGTTCGACCCCCATTACCCGTACCAAAACAAATGCCCACTTTAGTGCTGTAGGCTTTCCGTCTACGGCATCTAAAGTGGGCATTTGTTTTGGTACGAGTGTTCATAACGACAGTCCCGCAAACCCGCATGAAATCAAGGTTTTTTGGCAACAGGCAAACACATTTCACTAATTGAACACATCTGAAAA
>JAAWPF010000053.1 GCA_022799835.1 Lawsonibacter sp.
TCTTCATGTCCGTCAGGATGTCTGGATCGTTCTGCTCCAGATAATACCGAAAAAGGGCCTCCCAGTTGTAGCCGTTCATATAGGCGTCCTCACAAGCGGCATTCATCTTTTCACCGATGGCAAGGAGCTTCTCATGCTCGGCGCTTAAAAGAACCTCTATCTTTTCCCCAAGGGGGAAAACCTGAACATAGTCTGCCATGTGCCGTTCCTCCATCAAAACTGCTCCAAAAACCGCACGTCGTTCTCGAAGATGAGCCGCAGGTCGGCAATTTTAAACCGGCGCATGGCGGTGCGCTCCAGGCCCATGCCGAAGGCCCAGCCCGACCACTCCTCGGGGTCGATGCTGGCCATGCGCAGGACGTTGGGGTGGATCATCCCCGCACCCAGCAGCTCAATCCAGCCCTCGCCCTTACAGGTGGGACAGCCCGCGCCGCCGCACTTGTGGCACTGCACGTCCATCTCGCAGGAGGGCTCGGTGAAGGGGAAGTGGTGGGGGCGGAAGCGGGTAATTGTGCCCTTGCCGAAGAGCTCCTCGGCCAGCAGGTTGAGGGTGCCCTTCAGGTCGGCCATGGTGACATTCTTGTCGATGACCATCCCCTCCACCTGGTGGAACATGGGGGAGTGGGTGGCGTCCACCTCGTCCTTGCGGTAGACCCGGCCGGGGGCGATGATGCGGATGGGCAGGGGCATGGTGTCCATGGCCCGCACCTGCATGGGGGAGGTCTGGGAGCGGAGCATCACCCGGCTGTCCTCGTCGAAATAGAAGGTGTCGCTCCAGTCCCGGGAGGGGTGGCCCTCCTCAGCGTTGAGGCGGTCGAAGTTCAGCTCGGCCAGCTCCACCTCGGGGCCGTCCAGCACGGTGAAGCCCATGCCCACGAAGATGTCCTTGATCTCGTCCAGAGCGCGGTACATGGGGTGCTTGTGGCCCTGTTTGGGGGCCCTGCCGGGGACGGTGACATCCAGAGCCTCAGCCTTGAGCTTCGCCTCCAGGGCGGCGGCCTCCAGCTTCCGGGCGGAGGTCTCGATGGCCTCCTCCAGGGCGGCGCGGACCTCGTTGGCCAGCTGACCCATGGCGGGCCGCTCCTCGGCGGACAACTTGCCCATCTGTTTTAGGACGGCGGTGAGCTCGCCTTTCTTGCCCAGGTATTTGACCCGCAGCTCGTCCAGGGCGGCGGGGGTATCCACCGCCCCGAAGGCGGCCAGGGCCTCGCTTTTGATGTTTGCCAACTGTTCTTTCATCGGTAAAACTCCTTTTTCTGGATATAAAAAACGCCTTTCCTCCCCAAAACTGGGGACGAAAGGCAAGCCTTCCGCGGTACCACCCGCAATTCGCGCGGATATGAAATCCCGGCGCGCGCTTGACCTCCGGTAACGGCGGAGAAACCGTCCCTCTCTCGGGGGCCGCTCCCGGGCGAACCAAGCGGTCGTTCCTCCAGGGCGGCTTTCAGCCGATGGCCGGCCCCTCTCTGATGAGTTCTTTCCGCTATTTTCCCGTTCCTCGCATTTGACTATCCGTATTTATACCACAAAAATCCTTGTAATGCAAGAGGAAAAGGGGTATAATTCCCAAAGAAAAATCGAAAACAATATGGACAAAATTGGTACCCTATGCTAAAATGAGAAAAAACACAGGGAGGGATACCCCCATGCTGGAATTACAGCACATCAGCTATGATGTGGAGCAGGACGGCGACAACAAAGGAATTCTGCACGACATCAATTTGACGATCAGTGAGCGCTTTGTGGCCATCACCGGCCCCAACGGCGGCGGCAAGTCCACCCTGGCCAAGGTGATTGCCGGAATTTACACCCCTACCCAGGGGAAAATCCTTTTCAACGGGGAGGACATCACCGGACTTGGTATTACCGAACGGGCCCGGAAGGGGATCAGCTTCGCCTTTCAGCAGCCGGTGCGCTTCAAGGGACTTACGGTAAAGGACCTGATCACCCTGGCCAGCGGCAAGGACATCAATGTGTCTGAGGCCTGCAGCTACCTGTCTGAGGTGGGTCTGTGCGCCAAGGACTATATCGACCGGGAGGTGGACGCCTCTCTGTCGGGCGGGGAACTCAAGCGCATTGAGATTGCCACCATTATGGCCCGGGGGACAAGCCTGTCCGTCTTTGACGAGCCGGAGGCCGGCATCGACCTGTGGTCCTTCTCCAACCTGATTCAGGTCTTTGAACACCTCCACGAGAAGATCAACGGCTCCATCCTCATCATTTCCCACCAGGAGCGCATTCTCAACATCGCCGACCGGATTATCGTCTTGGCCGACGGCAAGGTCATCAACGACGGCCCCCGGAAGGACGTCCTGCCCACCCTGCTGGGGGGCGCCCCCGGCGTGTGCGGCGCCCTGGCGGACAAGGTGCGGTAAAAAGCCCTCGTCCCCCGCAGGGGGCGGAGGATTGTATTTTGGCGAAGCCAAAATGTATGAAATAAATCCGGCTTGCATCTTTTTACTTCGTATATTTTGCTTCGCAAAATGCAATCCCCACCGCCCTGCGGGCGGAGCCCCTTTCCAAAGGGGTCTTTGCTCTAAAACAACAACGTTTCAGCATACATCCCAAGGAGGAAAGAAATATGGACGCAATTCAGAAGAGCTTATTGGAGCAGGTGGCCGGGCTCCACGAGGTGCCCGAAGGGGCCTACAACATCCGGGCCAACGGCCAGAAGGCGGGCCGGAACTCCACCGCCAACATCGAGATCGTCTCCAAAACGGACAAGGACGGCATTGATATCATTATCAAGCCGGGCACGAAAAACGAGTCGGTCCACATCCCCGTGGTCCTGAGCATGAGCGGCCTGAAGGACATGGTCTACAACGACTTCTTCATCGGCGAGGACAGCGACGTGACCATCGTGGCCGGCTGCGGCATCCACAACTGCGGCGAGCAGACCTCGGAGCACTCGGGCATCCACACCTTCTATGTGGGCAAAAACGCCCGGGTGCGCTATGTGGAGCGCCACTACGGCGAGGGGGACGGCTCCGGCGAGAACATCATGAACCCCACCACCGTCGTCGAGCTGGAGGAGGGGGGCTATATGGAGATGGAGACCACCCAGATCAAGGGGGTGGACTCCACCATCCGTACCACCACCGCCAAGCTGGGGCCCCGCTCCACTCTCATCATCAAAGAGAAAGTCATGACCCACGGCAAACAGCTGGCTAAGTCCGACTTCACCGTGGACCTGGACGGGGAGGGCTGTCACACCAACGTGATCTCCCGGTCGGTGGCACGGGACCGGTCCAAGCAGGTCTTTCTGGCCCGTATCAACGGCAACACCGCCTGCTACGGCCACTCAGAGTGCGACGCCATCATCATGGATGAGGGTGTGGTCTCCGCCATTCCCGAGGTCACCGCCAACTGTCTGGACGCCCAGCTGGTCCACGAGGCGGCCATCGGCAAGATCGCCGGGGAGCAGCTCACCAAGCTGATGACCCTGGGCCTGACCGAAAAAGAGGCCGAGGAGCAGATCGTCAACGGGTTTTTGAAGTAATGGGCCATCAGATTCAAGCCGTTATTGGCAAGCGGGAGGCCATCCAAGTTTTTGCAGACTGCTGGGTACAGGCCCGAGTGGTGGATCTGCCCCAGGACTGCGCTTTGGTCTATCTCACGGACACTCTTTTTGACGATATCACCGAGCTGTTTGACGAGCCGGATCGGGAGCCGCCTTCCCCCTTGGCCCTGTTTACCTCCGCCATCCGCTGGGCCCTGGAGGGGGCCGCCCGCCCCGGCCCCCTTGCCTACATCGAAACTGATTACGCCGGCGGCTATGGCACCCAGGCCGGAGTGCTGGTGGAAAAGGGAGTGGTGACCCTGGGCCCCATTGAGGGAGCCGGGACCATCAACCGCCTGCTGCAAGCCATCGGCGTGTGGCACCGCCCCGGCAAGGACGAGTTCGACGCCCTGGGCCTGGGGCGTTACCGCCATATGCCTTTGTAGGGCGGCCTGTGGCCGCCCACATATTTGAGGAGGTATCCTAATGTTGCCCTTAGCCACCGCCGCCCAAATGAGAGAGCTGGACCGCCGGGCCATTGAGGAGCGGGGGGTTCCCTCCCTGGAGCTGATGGAGCACGCCGCCCAGGCTGTGGCGGATACGGTTTGGGAGCTGATCCAGCCCAACGAATCCATTTGCGCCTCTTCCATCGGCGTTATCATGATGCACAAGAAGGACGCTCCCCCGCCTACGGACGAAGAACAACGTCAGTCGGAGGAAATTCGGGAGATCGTTGAGTCCAAGAACACCGACCCCACCCCCCGGGTGGCGGTTTTCTGCGGTCCGGGCAACAACGGCGGGGACGGGGTGGCCTGTGCCCGCTTGCTGATGGAGCGGGGCGGCTGTCATGTTCGGGCCTTTTTCGTGGGCGACCGGGCCAAGATGACCCCGGATGAAAAGACCATGGAGGACAAGCTCACTGCCGCCGGGGGCCGTCTGGAGGACTTCACCATCGACCTGACCGACCGGGAAACAGCGGAGGCCACCTTCACCTTTGAACAGCAGAAGATTTCCGCCTGGCTGTCCACCTGCGACTGTATGGTGGACGCCCTGTTCGGCATCGGCCTGATCCGGCCTGTGACCGGCCCCTTCGCCGCCGCCGTCCGGCTGATGAACGGGCGGACGGTGGTCTCCTGCGACATCCCCTCCGGGGTAAACGCCGGCACCGGGGAGATTTTGGGCGAGGCTGTCCAGGCCACCAAAACCGTCACCTTCACCCGGCCGAAGCCGGGGCTGTATGTGGGAGAGGGCGCCGCCCGGGCCGGGGAGGTGCGCACCGTGGACATCGGCATCCCCCACGACCTGGAGTGGGAACTGTTCCGGGGCCTGCCCCGGCTGGAGATGGTGAACTCCCCCAACGGCGGCCTGCCCCGCCGCCCGTCCAATGCCCACAAGGGGGCGTTTGGGAAACTGTTTATCCTGGCTGGCAGCGAGGGCTACACCGGCGCCCCCGTCCTGGCGGCAAGAGCCGCCCTGCGCACTGGCGCGGGGCTGGTGTACTTAGGGGTCCCCCGGGATATCTACCCCATCGTGGCCGTCAAGTGCGACGAGGCCATGCCCTTCCCCCTGCCCGAGGACTACAGCGCCCTTCTGGACAGGGTATGGAGCTGTGACATCGCCCTCATCGGCCCCGGACTGGGGCGGGCTCCTGAGACAGAAAAGCTGGTCCTTCAACTGCTGGCCGACCTGGAATGCCCCGTGGTGCTGGACGCCGATGGCATAAACGCCCTTTCCGGGCATATAGATGTATTGGACAGACGGACAGCCCTCACTGTCCTCACCCCCCATGAGGGGGAATTCGCCCGGCTTACGGGGTGTGAGCTGCCTGTGAAGGACCGGCTGTCCGCCGCCCGGGACTTTGCCCGGGACCACGGCTGTATTTTGGTTCTGAAGGGCCGGGGTACCGTCACCGCCGCCCCGGACGGCTCGGCCTGGGTCAACACCACCGGAGGCCCCGGCATGGCCAAGGGGGGCTCCGGGGATGTGCTGGCGGGGATGGTTGCCGCCCTGCTGGGCCAGGAGCACCTGCGCAGAGCCCGCCGGGTGGGGGATAATACGGCGGAACTGGCTGCAGACGCCGTCTTCTATCACGGCGCGGCGGGGGACGCCTGCGCCCGGACATTGGGCGAGTACGCCATGCTGCCCACCGACCTGATCGAGGCCATTCCCCAGGTGCTGCGGCAGTGGTCTGAGACTTGAAAAAACGGAGGTAGCACCGTGCGCAAACGTCTGCTTTGCGTACTAATGATGACCCTCCTGCTGGCCGGGTGCGGCCAGACGGGAGGAAACGAGGCGGAGGAGTTGGCCCTGACCATCCGGGGCGAATACCTGGCTCTGGACGCCTGCTCGGCCCAGACCGCCGTCACCGCCGACTACGGCCAACGGGTGTATGAGTACGAGTTGGCCGTCTCGGTCGATGGGGAGGAGACTGTCCTCACCCTCTCCGCTCCGGAAACGGTGGCGGGACTGACCGCCCGGCTGGCCGGGCCGGACAGCTTTCTGGAGTTTGACGGCCTGTCGGTGGAGACCGGCCCCCTGGACGGGGACGGTCTGACCCCCGTCTCCGCCGTCCCCGCCCTGCTGGAGGCAGCCCGCTCCGGCTATATTACCGCCTGCGCCCTGGAGGAGGACGGCGCCCTCCTGCGGGTAGACTGCGGCGACCCTGCTGGAAGCCCGGGTACAGGCACAGAGTACGCCCTGTGGTTTGATGCCGCTACCCATGCCCTGACAAGGGGTGAGATCTCGGCCGATGGTTTCCGGGTGATTTTGTGCGAATTTTCCGATTTCATGATGTAAAGAGGGCTTGTACCAATGACAGACAGAAGAACAGTCCGCACCTGGGCGGAGGTGGATTTGAACGCCTTGGCCCACAACTACCGCCTGCTGCGGGGGCTGGCTCCAGAGGCCGGATTTCTGGGCCTGGTGAAGGCCAACGCCTACGGCCACGGGGCTGTCCCTGTTGCCCAAAAGCTGGAGAGCCTGGGGGCGGATATGCTGGCGGTAGCCTGCCTGGACGAGGCTGTTGAGCTGCGGCAGGCGGGGATTGCCATCCCCATCCTCTGCCTGGGCCAGACTCCGCCGGAGCTGGCCCCTGAACTGCTGGAATACGATGTCACCCAGACGGTGGGCGACCTGGAGACGGGCGAGGCCCTGTCCGCCGCCGCCGCGGCCGCCGGGAAAACCCTGAAAATCCATGTCAAGGTGGACACCGGCATGGGCCGGCTGGGCTTTCTCTGGCTGGATGAGGACTTGACCCCGGCGCACGAGGAGGGCTGGGATTTCCGCCAGACGGATATTTATGAGCTGTGCTGCCTGCCGAACCTGCATGTTGAGGGCATGTTTACCCACTTTGCCGCCGCTGATGGTGATGAGGCATACACCGTGAAGCAGCTTCGCCGTTTCCTGGACCTGCGGAGCCGGATGGAGGCGTGGAATGTCCGCCCTGAAATTTGCCATTGCGCGGCGAGCGCCGCTGTGTTAAACTGTCCTCAGACCCATCTGGACATGATCCGCCCGGGCATTGTGCTGTACGGCTGTATGCCCGACCCGTCCATGAAGGACCCCGGACTGAAAGCGGTAATGACGTTGAAGAGCCGGATCGCCCTTGTCCGGGATCTGCCCGCCGGGGCGAAGATCAGCTACGGCTGTACCGCCACCCTGGAGCGGGACTCCAAAGTCGCCGTCCTGCCCATAGGCTACGGCGACGGCCTGCCCCGCTGTCTGTCCAACAAGCTGGAGGTGCTCATCGGGGACAAGCTCTGCCCCGTTCTGGGCCGCGTCTGCATGGACATGTGCATGGTGGACGTGACCGACGCCCCCGGCGTGAAGGCGGGGGATGTGGCTCAGGTCTACGGCCCCGGTCTGACGGACTGGGCCGCTCAGCTGGCCGGGACCATCCCCTATGAGCTGCTGTGCCAGCTCACCGGACGGGTCCCCCGCCTTTATTTGATGAGGGAGGAGCCCTAGCCCGTGACCCAACGGCCTGTCCCCGCATAGGATGAACTGGAGCGCGGGGGCGTGCTGCCCCTGGAGTGAAAGGCGAGGCGGGCGTTTTGGAGTGGGCTGGGGCCGCTGCGGCCATATAAAAGCTCAAATTCTTTTTCCGGGAGAGGTATAATGCCCGCCGCCCCGTGGGAGAATCATAGTACAGCGTTACATACGACAACTTCGGCTGTAACGCAGTGCTATCTTCCAGCGGAGTGTGAGTGTACTTGGATAACAGCGTGAAACGAGGCGACATTTTTTACGCCGATTTAAGCCCTGTGGTGGGCAGCGAGCAGGGGGGCGTGCGCCCTGTGCTCATTGTACAGAACGACACCGGCAACCGGCACAGTCCAACGGTCATTGCCGCAGCCATCACCTCCCAGACGGGGAAGGCCCGGCTGCCCACCCATATCTCGGTGGCCCCCCTGAGCTGCGGCCTGCCCAAGGAGTCGGTCATCCTGCTGGAGCAGGTGCGTACCTTGGATAAGCGCCGGCTGCGGGAGAAGATGGGCCGTTTGGATGACGGGGTCATGCGCAAGGTGGACGCCGCGATTGCGGTGAGCTTTGGCCTGCACCCGGAGACGATGGTGTAATTGCGGGACCTGTTGTGCTGTGGGATCCGCTGTCCTCGGCGGGCCATCCCTGATTGTATGACCCGGCCAGGGGCCGGGTCCCGCGCGAATGTACTGGAGGGCGGTCTGCGGCCGCCCCTACATAGAGAGAAGGAGCGTACTTATGAAGACACCGGACAAGCGATGGACCATCCGCCTGGGGGCGCTGGCCTTGACAGGGGCCCTGCTGGGCACTGTCGCCGCCCTGGCCGCCGGAGGCGGCCAGACCGATCCCCTGGTCACGGCAAGCTATCTTAACCAGACAGCGCTGCCCCAGCTGGTGGAGCAGGTGGAGGAGAAGGCCGCCCAGCGCCAGAAGGAGCTGGAGGACAGCTTTTCCAAACAGATTGAGCTGTACAAGCGGGAGCTCGGCCAGTCCGGCTCTCCGGGGACCGGGACGTCCGCCGGCTATACCCTGGTGACCATGTCTAACGGCCAGGTCATGTCCCTGGAGGTGGGCTGTGAGGTCCTGCTCCGGGTGGGAAGCGCCTCTGTGCAGGCGGGCGGGAGCCCCGCCCTTATTGACCTGACCTCCGGCGGGACGGTGGACAGCGGAGCATCCCTGACCAAGAACCACCTGTACATGTCCACCATCGAGGGCCGCACCCTCACCGCCAGCGCCAATACGGTGAAGCTGCTGGTTCGGGGCGGATACGCTGTTGCGTGAAAAAATACAGGGGCGCGCAGGCTGCGCCCCTGTTTTTTGTTGCAATTCCATTCCTCAGCGAGTATAATAGGAAAATCCGAGGAGGAAGGAGCTTTTGCTATGAAAGACATGAGATTACCCCAGGGGTACAAGCCCCTGCTGTCCATCTATGAGACCCAGAAGGCCATCGACCTGGGCAACCGGCTCTTTGCCGATAAGCTGGCCGGCGCCCTGCGGCTGCACCGGGTGTCCGCCCCGTTGTTTGTGGCGGCGGCCTCCGGCCTGAACGACGACCTGAACGGCGTGGAGCGGGCGGTGGCCTTTGACATCAACGGCGTGGAGGGGGACGCGGCGGTGGTCCACTCCCTGGCCAAGTGGAAGCGCTTTGCCCTGAAGCGCTATCAGTTCCACCCGGGCGAGGGGCTCTATACCAATATGAACGCCATCCGCCGGGACGAGGAGCTGGACTCCCTCCACTCCGCCTATGTGGACCAATGGGACTGGGAGAAGATCATCACCCGGGAGCAGCGGAATACCGACTTCCTGAAACAGACGGTGTGTTCCATTGTCAATGCCCTGTTTGAGACCCAGTCTTTCCTGTGTACCGTGTTCCCGCAGCTGAATGTCCTGCCCCAGGTGTCCACCGACATCGCCTTCATCACCGCCCAGGAGCTGGAGGACCTGTTCCCGGACAAGGCCCCCAAGGAGCGGGAGGATGCCTTCGTGAAGGACCATCCCACCACCTTCCTTATGGGCATCGGCGGAAAATTGAAGTCCGGCAGGCCCCACGACGGACGAGCCCCGGACTACGACGATTGGGACCTGAACGGCGACCTGCTGGTGTGGGACAGCGTGGGCCGGAGGTCCTTTGAGGTGTCCTCCATGGGCATCCGGGTGGACGGGGAGAGCCTGGCCCGGCAGCTGAAGCTGGCCGGCTGCGAGGGGCGCCGGGAGCTGCCCTTCCACAAGATGCTTTTAAACGGCGAGCTCCCCCTGACCATGGGCGGCGGTATCGGCCAGAGCCGGGTGTCCATGCTGCTGCTGGGCAAGGCCCACATCGGCGAGGTCCAGTCCT